>JAWWDX010000356.1:0-1517 GCA_033719695.1 Putridiphycobacter sp. | reverse complement strand
GATACATCTTTCAGTGCATGAACCTCATTAATGCCAGGATTAAATACCTTATTAATATGATTGATATCAATTACGCAATTAGCCATTATTTTTCTGTCTCCTCATTTTGTGAGAAAAAACTGCCAGTTTTCTCTTCTCCAACCGTTATTTTTAGATTGGTGACCACTGAATCACCTGGCGTCAAATCGCCGGTCACGGCAGATTGAATTCCATTTGTAAATTGAACTTGCACCGTTTTCTCCGTAATTGTTTGTCCACTAATTAGCCAAATGGTGGTTGCATCTGGTTGATTTAGGCTTTCTATTTTGTATTTCTTTCGCTTGAGTTCAGCAATATCTTCTTTGTTCATTGTAAACGAAACGGCAGAATTAGGAATGGCAATTGAATTTGGTTTCTCATCTGTTTGGATAATTAAGGTTGCCGTCATGCCTGGCATTAACTTTAAGTCAGGATTTTGAATATTCACAATAACGTTGTAAGTAACCACATTTTGCACCACCGTTGGTTTTAATTGCACTTGCGCTACAACGCCACTAAAAACATCATTTGGAAAAGCATCTACTGTAAATATTACTTTTTGAGATGGCTTGACCATGCCAATATCTGCCTCATCTACGCTCGCTTCAATTTTCATCTGTTTTAAATCGTTTGCAATACTAAACAGAACAGGTGTAGAAAAAGAGGCTGCAATGGTTTGGCCTACCTCAATGTTCTTTGAAATAACGATACCTTCAATAGGCGAAACGATTTTAGAATACCCCAAATTAACCGCATTTTTATCGAGTTGTAATTTGGCAATGGCATAAGTTGCCTTGGCGTTATCGTAATCGAACTGTGCTTTTTCTAATTCTATTTTAGAAATAAAGTTTTCTTTAAATAATTCTTCACTCCGTTCCAAGTCGCGTTCAGCCTGTTTGAGGGTGACTTCAGCTTTTATTAGGTTCGACTTGCTTTCTAACAGAGATGAATTTAAAATTCGTTTATCCATTCTAGCCAATACCTGGCCTTTTTTCACTTTATCGTTATAGTCTACTAATATTTCAGAAATGATGCCTGACACCTGTGTTCCAACATCTACCAACTCAATTGGATTAATGGTGCCAGTGGCAGACACTTCCGAAAACAGCGTTTCATTTTTAACGACTTCTTTTTGTATACTGATGTACACAGTTTCTTTTTCAATAAATTGTTTGTACACAAATAGGCCCAGAACAACCGTAACGACTGTCCAAATTATGATGTTTCTGATATTTTTTCTTTTCATGATGTCAATTCCTATGATGCAGCATATTTAATTTTAACTACAACACTGCTAGGAAGCTTGTTATTTTCAAACACTCAACCTTACAACAAAGGTCAGTTTCTTTTTATGGTAATGTACTGACTTTAGTCAATATTTAAAATGATTCAGATGGTATATCGACTAGTTAACAGAACATTTTATTGAATTCGAATTGGCATCACCTTTGTTTTAGGTGCTTAACGGTCACTGAATGCCACAAGTTTTGCGTTTATTT
>JAWWDX010000355.1:0-1563 GCA_033719695.1 Putridiphycobacter sp. | reverse complement strand
CTATTGCCTGAACTTGTGCAACGAGAAGGAGTTATTATCACGCCAATACAACCAAGTATGTTGATGTATGTGAACTTATTCAGTACAGATAATAGCACTGATGAAAAGTTCTTGTACAACTACGCTGATGTACAAATGATTCCTGAAATTAATAGAACACCTGGCGTAGCCCGTTCACAAATTTTGGGTAGTAGGAAATATGCCATGCGAATTTGGTTGAAACCTGATAGAATGAGGGCTTATAATATATCTACAGATGAAGTGATGGAAGCGCTAGGAGCGCAAAGCATTGTTGGTAGGCCTGGTCGTTTAGGACAAAGTTCAGGAATTGCAGCCCAATCACTTGAATATGTACTAACCTACAAAGGACGATTTAGCAAAGAGGAGGAATATGAAAAAGTAATTGTAAGGGCCAATGCTGAAGGTGAAGTTATTTATTTAAAAGACATAGCTGACGTTGAATTGGGCAGTGAATTTTTTGATATCTATTCTAATTTAGATGGGCACCCTTCTGCTTCAATTGTTCTCAAGCAGTCGTTAGGTAGCAATGCCACCGAAGTGATTGAAAATGTCAAACAAAAATTAGAGGCCATGAAAAAAGATTTTCCGCCAGGTGTTGACTACAAAATTAGTTATGATGTTTCTAAGTTTTTAGATGCATCAATAGAGCAAGTAACACATACCTTAAGAGATGCTTTTATTTTAGTGGCCATTGTTGTATTTTTGTTTTTAGGTGATTTCAGATCAACCATCATCCCAATTCTGGCAGTGCCTGTATCTTTGATTGGTGCCTTTTTTATCATGCAATTCTTTGGTTTAACTATAAACTTAATTACTTTGTTTGCATTGGTGTTAGCTATTGGTATTGTGGTAGATGATGCTATCGTAGTGGTAGAGGCAGTACACGCCAAAATGGAAGAAACAGGCTTGTCACCATATCTTGCTGTTAAGGAAGTAATGGGTGAAATTAGTGGGGCCATCATAGCCATTACCGCAGTGATGGTTTCTGTATTTGTACCTATTGCCTTTATGTCAGGACCAGTAGGAACTTTCTATCGTCAATTTGCAATTACCATGGCTAGTTCAATTGTATTATCTGCAATTATTGCTTTAACATTAACACCTGTTCTCTGTGCCATTTTTTTAAAAAACAATCATGGTAACCCAAAACGAAAAACACCTATTAACTGGTTTTTAGAAAAGTTTAATAAAGGTTTTGATAAACTGACCGATCGATACGTTAAGTTATTGAATGTGATTGTGAACAGAAGGTTAATAACAGCAATTGTGTTAATAGGTTTTTGTGCAGGTATCTATATTCAAAATAAATCGTTGCCTGGTGGTTTTATCCCAAGCGAAGATCAAGGAACCATTTATGCCATTATCCAAACCCCTCCAGGTTCAACCCTTGAAACTACTAATAAGGTCGCTAATCAATTGAGTAAAGTTGCCGAAAGTATTGAAGGTATTGAAAGTGTATCCTCTCTTGCAGGCTATGAGATTATGACTGAAGGAAGGGGGTCTAACGCTGGAACCTGCTTAATTAACCTTAAACCATGGTCG
>JAWWDX010000354.1:0-1573 GCA_033719695.1 Putridiphycobacter sp. | reverse complement strand
CACCAAATGCACTTTGTCTGTAAAAAGGGTCTTGATAATAATGCATTAAGCCTAAAAAACCAGCAGAAAAATTAGGAAGGAATTCGTAGCCTATCTGAGGAGATGCGTAAACACTTAATTGATTGCCAAGCAGTAAATTAAAACCAGATCCAACATAAATATTTTGTTTGAGTGCTGAAATATAACGATCTCTTTTTATTGTTGATACACTATCTTTTGTAGCCTTTTCAAGATCATATTGGCCAATAGCAAGTACGCAAATACTCAGAGAAATTGCTAAAGTGATGCTTTTTAAGGACATATTTTTAAGAGTGTTTTATTTTCAATTTCATGCTTTCCATCAAACATAATGCTTGTGAAATTAACGCTTTTTTCCTTGAAATATTGGATTTGGGATCTAATTTTTTCCTCTGAATAATAGGGATCATTTGTACCAACTACAAAGTAGTTTAAAGTGTTATTAAACTTGATATTCCAATTTTGGCTCAAGTCGGGTGGAAATACTGCCCCCCAGAGAATAAACTTAGTGGCAGCAAAATTACCTTTTTCATGCCACCTTGCTGCTGTGGCACCTCCTTGTGAAAAACCTAATAAAATCTTCTCTTGAAAGTTGAATTTTTTTGAAAAATATAGCCAGACAGAATTAAGGTAATTTATGTAGTTGAGAATATCTTCTTCTCTTTTCTCTTTTGTCATCCATGAGGCTCCCACACGACCAGAACTACCTTCTAAGTAAAATCTATGTGGTCCTTCTGGTACAATTATAAAATAATCAGGCGACATCTTAGAAAATTTCCGACTAAAGAACTCACTTAGTTGCCCGTATCCATGCAATGCAAATAAAACTTTTGTGGCGGTTTCAGGATCACCGATCGTTTGAACGGTTGCAATGGTTTCAATTTTGAATTTATGTGTTTTCATGGCGTGCTTTTTTGATAAAACGACTCACGATTGACAGCACTTCCTCTCTAGCTTCCATAAAAGGAATGTGTTTACAATCTGGTGTAAAAATAGTGGTTTTACCCTTGGTCTCCTTATCAATAATGGCATATTGTTTTGATGTGCCATATTGGTCAGTTAAACCTTGAATGACCAATTGGTCGACAGTTATTTTAGGTAGTAGATTTTTTAAGGATACCAAGTCAAAGCTATCATCAAGCCATGTATTCACCCAAGCTTTGAAAACCATAGGCAAGTTGTTTCCATGCCATTCTGTTAATTTTTTGAATTTCCCTAATTCATAGGCTTTTTTGGCCAAAATAATTCCTTTTTTAGTTTCGATTTCGTTGATGACATGCGCTGCTTCTGCAATTATACATAAGATATCTTCTGGGTAAAGTGCAGCATAAGCTAAGGCAATACTGCCACCGTCAGAATGTCCGTACAAAATGATTTTATCTAAATGCAGTGATTTAATGAATTCTGCCGTTTCTTTAGCCGCTTCAATTAAATAGTCGTTTGTTCTAAGATCTAAATTACCAGGTGATCTGCCATATCCAGGTCTATCAAACACAATACCGCTCATATTTAATGCTTCGCAAAGTTGTTTCGGATAATCACCCCATGATTTAGT
>JAWWDX010000353.1:0-1610 GCA_033719695.1 Putridiphycobacter sp. | reverse complement strand
TGTGATGCCTTGATTTTTTCGAAGTAGAATCTCTGCAATAATGGACTTGCAATAATTAATATCTTTTTCTGTAGAGAGCCGCATACAATCATCAAAATTAACACTTCTTGTATGCTCGACGATATTGCTCATTTTCAAGCACTCTGACTGCTCTTTTTTATCAAAAGCCTGACAGGTATTTTTATTACTATATTGGATCAGATGTGTAAGGAAGGACATCCTTTTGCAGAAATAAGCATCATCCCCTTTGTCAAGGTGATCACAAATAGTCAACGGTCTACCCATTGCTACCAGCTTGTTAACCGCGGCATGCTTGCATGAATAAGCAATTTTAGGGTGATTCAGATGATCGCATAAGTCCGCATTATTATTTTCTACCGCATCATTAACAACGCTAAAATATTTTGCCCTGCTCATGCAGAATGCATGGTATTTTTTAGCTTTAAACGAGTCACAAAATTCTTGATTATTCGAAAACTCGAGACGATGAATAATATAGTCTCGTTTACATAGGCTCGCATTTTCAGCGCCTAATAAAGTAGTGCATTTTTGATCAATTAATTGTTCAGCTGAAATTGAATTCGAGTATTCTCTATTGAAACTCTCGCTGACTTTATTCATTTCATAAGTTTGAAATCTATCCAGAAAATAACCGGTTGCGATACCGGATAGCATCACGCCAATAAAAAGGCTTATCGCCACCCTTCTTGATACATCTCGCCAAATGACCATAAATGGATAGATACTGAATATTCCAAGGGTAAACAGCAAGCTGCCGGTCAGTTTGGTGGCCAACCCCACTGAAACAAGTATCGAGGCAAGTAATACATCCATTGCGATAGGCACGGGTAGAAAGGTACCGATAAAGCCCACGAGGACAATGGTGAAAAAAGAAACGTTCAGTGTTTGAATTTTTTCAAGCGGGACAAGTTCTATCATGACTGCGCCAAGCAGTCCCGCAAGCAACATCAACGGAAGCGCAATTTTAATGATAAAAACAAGATGTTTAATATAATCCTTAAGTGTTTCGACCAATAGTGTAAAAATCCCGCTACTGGAAGCGACAAAATTGACGTCTGACTCCGGTGCATTTGGAAAAAGAAATGCATCATGCTGTTCATTTTCCAGTAATTTGTTTTTCGACTTTTCGCCAACAACAGGATTGCCTTTTACGATCAGCGGAATAATTAAAAAAATAAACAGCAATACAGCGATTAGCTTAGTCAGCGCCATTTCAAATGGAAGCAAGGAAAAACTCATTGTTAAGACAATGATGTTGAGAGTGGGAGAACTCATCAAGGTAGCCAGCAAACTTTCCAGCTTGACGCCACTTCTATGCAAACCTTGCATAATCGGCGTAGAACAGTTCACACAAACACCTAAAGGAGCACCTAAAAATGCCCCTTTAAGTACATTTAAAAACATGTTCTCAGATGACTTAAGCGTAATTAACCTGAGTAATGACAAGAAACCTGCGGCCAGTAACATACCAAAGGTCATACCCTTCCAGTTCGTGTATGCCCAATTTGCCGATGTATATGAAATTTTTTTCAGTAAAGGATAATGTTCTTGTACTGGCAAAATGACATCAAAGGCAATGGCATCCATCT
>JAWWDX010000352.1:0-1610 GCA_033719695.1 Putridiphycobacter sp. | reverse complement strand
TTTGTCCCAATTCTGGTGGTGCCCCTCGTCTAATATATCGGCTAAGTTTTCTTCAGCGTCCACATTTATGGTTATCAAATTGAGCATCGATAAATCACAATCCATATAACGGTTGATTAAATTGATGCAGGGATAGCACCATTTACCGCTCCAGGTGATAACCATTGTGGGCAGTGATTTGTCCAAGTCGTAATTGTCGTAGACATTACTAAATGAAAAAGTTTCTTCACTTTTGATGTCCGTTACATTGACATCTATCTGGCTATATGATTGATTGATAGTGATGAAAAATAAAAAAAATGCAAATACTGAAATAGCTTTTTCCATGAGTTAATTGTTTAAATATTTGTTAGGTGAAGGGTGTTTTTTGACAAAATTTAGTCCTTCTTTTCTTTGTTGTTTTGGTGAGCTTTTATCCTGTTTGAAAATGGTGTCATTGGTTTAGAGCAAGTCAGTGAGCTTTTGGAAAAAGGACAACATCAGTAAGTTGAAAAAAACTTTACTTTTTATTAAAAGTTGAAAATACTATTTTTCAGTCATAAGTGATATAATTCACGAAAAAAAATCAATAAAAAAGGGATTTTACTGAAATATTATATCTCATGAAAGCACCAATAGAGTAGGTTTAATTTCCCAAGGTAAAGTATTTTTCTGGAAGTGTATTTAGATTTTCTAACCTCTCAGTGAGTATTGAAATCGAAAGAAAACCATCCTGTATTGGGCTTAATCTTTAAACCCGAAATATGCAATAGACATTCTATTACATAATCCGGGTTAAAAATTAGAGTTCCACTCCAGTTTCATGCTATTTAAATGCCACAGGATTAGAACTGCTGTTTTGCTTCATTTTTGAAAAGGCCCAAGCTCCAAGAGCAAGCAATAAGTAAAGTACGATGATAGCCACCATCTGCTCCCAATTGTTCGTCAATTCATAATACAAAATCATTATGCCACCAATGCCAAGTCCAATGATTGAGAGCAAGGTTAAAAGTGTAGATGAATTTGTTTTCTCTCTTATTTTATAATTGGCTATTCCCATTAATAAAGAGACCAATAGGAAGGTGACACTTCCAAATTCAAGTATCAATTGCAAGCCACCAATTAGGATTAATAGACAGGAAATAATAGCCATGGTGATTATCGCATTTTGAGGACTACTGTTTTTTCTGATGGATAATACATGAGGAAAAAAACCGTCTTTTGCAATTACAGCCATTTGACGTGAAGAGCCAAAAAGCGTTCCACTGATAGCACTGCTTGTGGCTAAAATGGCACCTAGAATTACAAAGTTTGACCCTAGTTTTCCTAAAACACTTTCAGCTCCAGCAGCAAGTGCAAATTCCTTATTATTAATGATTTCTTCTGATGGAATGGCAAACAATGCCCCCATTGAAATTACTACATAGATTAATACCGCCAGAACAATTGCACTGTAAATCGCTCTAGGGATATTTTTATCGGGATTGGTCATTTCATTAACAGCGTTGATAACCAGTTGAAACCCTTCATAGGCTACAAAAGTTAGGGAGGCTACAATTAGGATGGAGAAAAAGTTTGAGTTTTCTACATCAAAGGCCATGTTTTCTATAAAAGTCTCAAAGTCAGTTGTT
>JAWWDX010000351.1:0-1614 GCA_033719695.1 Putridiphycobacter sp. | reverse complement strand
GATTTGACTCATCTACAGCACCAATAGTTAGTGATACTCCAGATACTGCTGTTACCTCTGCATACGCATTTACTACTTGAGCATGCGACATGGAGGCAATAATAATAGCCAAAAGACTAATCAGGAATTTAGCGTGCATAAGACAAGTTTATGGCACAAAATTAAGCATTTAGAAGATGAACTGCAATTTTCACAAATTGTTTGCATTTAAAGTATTGAAAATATGCATGATGTATCGATTGATTTTCCTATTGTCAAAGGACTCATTACGCAAAAAAAGCTATCAGCTGTTAGTTCCTAATAGCAATAGCTTTCGGTGGGCACTAAAAGGATTTAAGAACAAATCATTTTTTGTAAATGATAACACTAGTAAAAACGTGGCAGTTTGCCAATTATTACAACTCATACCATTCAATATTCTTTAAATTTCTTCGTCGGCCCGTGTCTTCAGGAGCATAATTTTTAGCTAGGTATTTAATAATAAGGTCTTCATTCTCTCCTAAGTCCCATAGCCCCTGTGTTTCTTGCATCCATACAATCATGTCTTTCCATGCTTTTTTGTCACCTCTATTTTGTGTTACCAAATCTATAGAATGGCAGACTGAGCAGGTAGCTCTTACCATTCCGACCCCTTCGTCAACTTTTAAGCCAGTTGGAATATGAATACCGTTTTCAATTTCTGATGGGTCTAGACCAAAATTTGGATCATACGCTGTTATTTCTTCTGTTTGTACAATTTCTGTCGAACTGGATTCTTGACTTGTAAATGCATTTGGGAAAACACCTTGTTTTACCAGTAGTAGCATAGCAAAAGTTAATACACCAAAACCTAAGTTCGATAGTAATTTAGCTTTTTTAAGCAGTAATTTTAAACGCTCTTTATCTTCCATTAGCTTTGTTTTACCGCTATTCTGTGACAGGCATTATTTAAGTATCCTTTTGGGTTCCATCCTGGTAATACCATGGGTTGGCTTTTGCCGTTGCTATCAATAGCCCTTGCCCAAATCTCATAGTAACCAGTTTCAGGTAAGGTGATTTGTGTTTTCCAACGTTGCCATGCTAGCCTGTTTTTAGGAGGATTAGTGGTGCATTTTTTCCAAGTAACTCCAAAATCAATTGAAACATGTACTTCTTCTACTTTTAAATCGCCTGCCCAGGCATGTCCACGCACTTCAAATGATTTGCCTTTGCTTATAATTGCGCCAGTTTTAGGGTATGTAATAATAGACTTGACAGGCATAGATTCAATTATTTTCATGTCCTCATCAGGTACTTTTGTACCTGGTTCAACAGGATATTTTGGTACACGATACGATTGTCCTTCCATTTTAGGTCCATCATGCACTTTATCGCGAACAGCAATGCGTGTTAGCCATTTACCCGAAACTGACGCCGGCCATCCACCAATTACCAAGCGCAAAGGGTATCCGTTCATCAAAGGTATCGGTTGGCCATTCATTGCCCATGCAATAAGCGTTTCATCTTCCATAGCTTTCGCAATCGGAACCCCTCTTGAAATAGTTACTTTTTTCGGATCGCCAGATAAATGGGTGTCGGCACCATAATATCCAATATAAACAGCAGAATTTTTTACCCCTACATCATTAAGCACAT
>JAWWDX010000350.1:0-1646 GCA_033719695.1 Putridiphycobacter sp. | reverse complement strand
TCTGCAATGTGAAACCCTCGCTGAATTGCAAAATTTTGTAACCTGACTGCTTTTCAGCATAAGCAGGTATTGAGAGGCATTTTCACCAACGTCCGCTTCTTGCTGGTAGCGGTCAAGTCTGCTCTGCTACCAAAACGGACATAAAAAAGCCCCACCGAAGCGAGGCTTTCAACTATAAATTTGATCTGATTAATACTGTTTGCCTTCCACAGGATTTCGGTCTGTCACAAAATGCTTTCCGTTACTAAACCCAATACGGTGAAAAACACCATTGCCTTGTGGTTCAACTTTCCAACACCGGTCTTTGCCATTACGCCTTGTAATACAAATATCACCGCTACCCATAACACGTAATGGACGGTCAAACGTATCGCCAGCCCTATCACCTGTTAGGTACTTGCCCATGAGCCTATCACAGCTTTCATTAACGTAGATTTTAAAAGTCCATCCTGACTTTAAATTCTCACCTTCTGTAGTTTTGTTGCAGAATGTTGCTTTCCACTCATCACCAGAAAGCGTTTTTTCAGCAATTGCATTAGATACGGAAAAAATAAATATAGAGGTTAATGCAGCAACAGCTATTATTTTTTTCATATTTTCATACTCCTTGAAAGGTTTATTGTGATTGTGTCCATACTACTGACAATGGAAATTTAACAGATTTTTTATTGTTTACAATTATGAACGTCCACTTCTTTCTGCGATTGCCGTCATTTCCACTTTGCTACCAAGGCGGTCTTCAAGCAATTTCTTATATTTAGAATTATTAAGCTGACTTAATACTGAGAATTAGTCCCTTTCTTCAATGCCAGTTTTGTAAATGATATGACATTTATTACATACAAACCGGATTTCATCATCATTTTCATTACCGTGTTTCAGCCTGCCAATCCAATTTTTGCATTTGGGACACTTAGTTAAGTAAGAGCCTAAAACTCCTAATATCAACGCCATCAACATCAAGACTATGAACAATGACGCTGCAAAATTGTAAATTGGTTGTGAATCTACGGTTGGATTATGAACATTTAACGCAAATATAAGAGCAAAGGAGGCTAAAACTAAACATATAGCCAATGAAGAAATCCAAACTCTCTTGTGGTTGGGGTGGTTTTGTTTTTCCATGTTTAAGAACCTAACAAAAAAATCCACTTATTACTGGTTGTGGTGGTCAGTCAGAATCTTTGATCGACTGCTGATTACCAAAAGCTAACCTTATATGAAAAAACATTGCCAATCATTTTCAGAACAATAACTTGCTATACCAAAACCAATGACATAGATAAATCTCAGAACATTAGTTGTGAATATATAAAATGATTGGGGAAAGCCATAGAAAAATGCCAATAGCCCAACTATTGATAATATTGCACCTAATTTTGCTAGTAGCCCATTTGGAGTCGCATCAGCAAAATTGAATGCATTCAAAATTGACGGTTGGTTATAAGCAACAAATAAAATCATTGCCAATCCTATGATACCAACCATCAAATATCGGTCGATATTACTGATAGCCTTCATTTCTACTTAGTATGAGTTCAAAGGAAGAATGACATTATTGCAAAAAATCACTATATCCGCTTGTCTGCAAATTCTGATGCTAAGAATTGTTTTCGTCAACGACCGCTTCTTGCTGATTGCAGACT
>JAWWDX010000349.1:0-1657 GCA_033719695.1 Putridiphycobacter sp. | reverse complement strand
GGCATTGCTGATAAGGTTGTCGAGTATCAAATTGGCATAAAAACTATTTACCATGAGCCGATCGCTACAATTATTGATGAACATAGCCACTCCCAAATTCTTTTCAAATACAAGTGGTTGCTTATGCACAACTATTTGTTGTAGTAAGGCTTTAATGGGAATGATAGATTGTGGCGTTAGTGCTGGATTAGCATCAAAACGAGCCATGGCTAGTAATTGGTCAATAATATTTGCCATTCTGTCAATTTCTGTGAGACTATACGCAATTTTCTCTTCATATTCAGCAACCGTTCGTTTTTTCCTTATCAGCACTTCCAATGTGCCGCGAAGTACCGAAAGAGGTGTACGCAATTCATGTGAGGCGTCTGATGTGAATTGTTTTTCGCGCTCCAGCGCATTTTCTAAACGATCGAGCAAAGCATTAATGGCCGTTGAAAGATCATATAATTCATCTTTGTTTTTTGGCAACGTAATACGTTCATTTAAATTGTTTTTGGTAATGCGATTAGCGGTATTTATGATTCCCACTGCCGGAATGATACTTCTTCCTGCCAAATATGAAGAAATAAAAAATAAACCGAACAGCACAATGGGAAACAAAATAAATAAAGTAAACCGCAAATTCTTTAATACCATCAATGAACTATCGAGGGCCATGGCTGCAACAATGTATCCGTTAACATGGCTATTCTTTTTAACAGGAATTTGAATTTGACGAATCGATCGGTTATTTAATTTTGTATTAAAATGACTGCTAATTTCTTTTTGAATTTGAAAAGGCAATTGATTCTCTTTCAAGTTAGGCGACTTATCCATCAAAATACCTTCTTGATTCATCAATTGTATAAAAACGGGATTCACTTGTACTTCTCTGTGTTCATTTTCTTCCCATTCACCTTTGTTAATGAAACGAATGCCATTCTCATATATTTCAACTTCGTCTATGTGCTTTAGAGCTTCAAAAGAAAGATCATTGTCTATATTATTATAAACTGTTTGTTGTACAATTACATATACCACCGCGAAAACAATTGCAACGATTAACGCAGTAGCAATCATGAAATGGGTGGCGATTCTCTTTTTAAAACTCGACTTTATCATTCTTTTGCAATATAGCCTACCCCTCTTACTGTTTGAATGTAATTTTCTGACGCTGTTAAGGCTAGTTTTTTTCGTAAGGCGTTAATGAAAACATCAATGACACTGGTATTATAGTCAAAGTGAATATCCCACACGGTTTCAATAATTTCAGTTCTAGAACATACTTTCCCTTTATTTTGCATTAGTAAAGCAAGTAATTCAAATTCTTTGTGAGTTAGCGCAATTTCCTTTTGGTGCTTTGTTACCACATGACTATCTGTATTTAAAGTGATAGGCCCAAGAGTCAGTTCGTTTTCTGTTGTTTTGCGAGACCTCAATTGCACTCTTATACGTTCCAATAATTCTTCAAAGTGAAAGGGTTTTTTAATGTAGTCATTGGCACCTGTTTGCAAACCCTTGATGGTTTCTTGAACCGTATCTTTAGCCGTAAGAAAAATAATAGGTGTAAGATCATCAGCCGTTCGTACCGCCGAACAAATTTCAATTCCACTTTTCTCTGGCAACATCCAATCTAAAACAAGTAAATCGTAATTCCCTGTCTTTGCTAGCCTTAAGC
>JAWWDX010000348.1:0-1659 GCA_033719695.1 Putridiphycobacter sp. | reverse complement strand
AGGTATCAAGCAGTTCAATAAATGCATGCATCTCTCGGCAATGGCTTACAACCTTAAAAAGTATCTCAAGTTTATCCAAAAACGCACAAAAAGTGGGGCGGGATGCCTTGCTTTATTGTTTTCTAAAAAAAAACCGCTTTCAGCAACTCATAATGCCATTTTAAGCTCATATCATCAACTTCAATTTACATTGTAACAGCTAGTAAAAAATAACAAACGCCCTTAAAATGGGCGTTTTTGTGTCATGTTTTTATAAAATCATGGGGTTGTGCAACGGTTACCGGTGTTGTAGACAGTTAATTTTTCAGTCTCAAAAACCTTGCTGCATTGTTGTAAAAAATATCAGCCTTCTGTTCTTTAGTTAAGAATTCAGCGTTATTAATTATCTCTATTGACCTTTCTAGTAGTTCTGGCCAAATGAAGGTGTCGGAACCGAACATTATTCGTTTGCCAAATCCAGCGCTTACCATTTTTCTGAGATGAAATTCGTAAAAATATTCACTTGGATATGCCCATTGAATTCCTCCTAAATCAACATAGATTTGCGGATAATGGTACATCATTGTAATCATTTCATCAATAAATGGTTCGCCATAGTGCATAACAGAAATACGAAGGCGTGGATATTTTTTTAAAACCTCTTCTAGCAACAATGGATTAGAATATGCTGCCACGTATTTAGGACTGAATAGATAAGGGCTTCCTGGCGCTCCTGTACCTAAGTGAATTGCAACGGGAATATTCAATTCCTCTGCCATTGCATAGTAAGAGTCCATCCTTGGATCATTTGGTGCTATTCCAGAATATTGATTGGATATCTCACCAATCACCTTGATGTCATGTTTGTTTATTATGATTTTCAAACTGTCAACAGAAATTTTATCCCTTTCTAGATTAAACTCTATGCTTGGTATTATTTTGTCTCCGAATTTTGTTGTCCATTCTTTTAAAACAGATTGTGAACCGCTTACCATCGGTGTTACGTTAAATTTATTTAGTTGGTCTTGTATTCTAGAACTATAATCCTCGAATGTTGTTGATGAATAAATGGGCGTTTTGCATCTTGGGTTTTTCAACGTAGAATCCCAAACTTTTCCAAATTCTTGCTCTGGATCAAAGTGTGGAACTAAATTTGAAAGAGGTAAACACAATGCTAGTTTTTCGGGAGGTAGTGTGTTATTACTCTCTGCATGCATGTGCATATCTATTATTGGGCCTTTGTACCAATTGTCATTCTCATTTTCAGTTGTCTCTTTTCTTTCTCCATTTGAATTGCATGAAGAAAAAATTAAAAGTATCGCAATTATTTTGTGTAATCTCATCATTTTTAATTGTCTACAACGGTTTCGGCTATGAGTAGTTGCGTGGTTTAGCACGTAATTTAGCAAGTACATACCAAACTGAAAATCCGCGTCCCGAAAGCTTTCGGGATTCAGAGGTAGGCGAGAACAAGCAATTACTTATAGCCATTGTGCCTGTTGCACAACTATTCAAATATAGTTTAAAATTTCAAGAATTGCCTGAAAGTTCTTATTTTTAGGAATGCAAGGAAAAAAAGAGTATCAGGAGAAATTATTCAACAATTTTCAGTTAAGTGTTCGGGTACCGGAACACAATTTCACAGGGCCGTTATATGAAAGCCAAGCGCCAAAGTACGGT
>JAWWDX010000347.1:0-1692 GCA_033719695.1 Putridiphycobacter sp. | reverse complement strand
TTAAGAAAGGGCAATGGAAGTTAAAAATGGTATAGATATAGGATTCTATAAGTAAAAAAGGAGCCTTTGGCTCCTTTTTTTGGTTATATTAGGTTTAAGATACTGTGTACTAGGTTTAAGTATAAATGTTTTATATTTTTGTAAGTATATGAGGCAAGTAGAGTTTATTGATCGACAATCAGGTCAGAAGATTACTGAGTCTGTACCTGCTGGTGGTATGATGCGGTTTTTATACAGCCAGAATGCTTTAGGGCGATTCTTATTGTGGGCTATTATCAAGCGGCGTGTATTGTCGGTAGTGGTCGGCTGGTATATGTTAAGCTCTTGGTCTAAACGTAGTGTCAAAAAATTTGTCGAAAACCACCATATTGATTTATCTGAATTTGTTGTGCCTCAAAACGGTTTCAAGCATTTTAACCAATTCTTTTATCGTAAAATAGCACCAGATAAGCGTCCTATAGGAGAGGGTGTTGTGTCGCCAGCAGATGGGAAAATTGTTGTTTTTCCAACCATTGATGTGACAAAGCTTTTTTATATCAAAGGGGAGAAATTTAATTTGAAGACATTTTTGAAAGATGATTTATTAGCTGCAAAATATAGTGATGGTGCAATGGCTGTTATTCGATTGGCACCAACTGATTACCACCGCTTTCATTTTCCATTGGAAGGTTATGTCGGTGAAAACAAAATTATTGATGGAGACTATTATTCTGTGTCGCCAATAGCGCTGAAGCAAAATATGCGGATATTTTGTCAAAATAAGCGGCATTACGTGACGGTTGATTCGGACCAAGTTGACCAATATGTTATGTCAGAGGTAGGTGCAACACTTACCGGAAGTATAGTACAGTCTCACTGGCCTAATATTACTATTGAAAAAGGAGGCGAAAAAGGCTTTTTTGCTTTTGGGGGTTCAACAGTTATTTTACTGTTCCAAAAAGACAAAATTAAATTTAATGCCGATTTAAGAGAGCACTCAAGCAATGGGTTTGAAACGTCAATAAAAATGGGAGAAACAATTGCTGAACTATTAAACTGATAACACAGTTTTAAGCTCAGGGAAAACGTTCTTAATCGATTCTTCTATACCAGCCTTTAGGGTCATTTTACTCATGTCACATGATACACAAGCACCAAGTAGTTTAACCTTTACTGTATTATCCTCAGTCAGTTCAATGAATTCAACATCCCCACCATCTTTCTGTAAATATGGACGAATTGACTGTATAGCTACTTCAATTTTTTCTTGATTTGTCATTATTTAGCGTTCACTGCTTTTACAAAGGTATGCACAAATTCGTCAAATGCCTTAGATGAAGGCGTGTTTTCTTGAAGTACAGCTGGTCGTCCTACATCTCCAGATTCTCTAACACTTTGTATAAGTGGTATTTGAGCTAGTAATGGTACGTTCATGCTTTCGGCTAAGTTCTTGGCACCATCTCGTCCAAAAATATAGTATTTATTATCTGGCAACTCTGCTGGTGTAAACCAAGCCATATTTTCAACCAGTCCAACCACTGGCACTTTAAGTCCATCCATTTGAAACATATTGATGCCTTTACGAGCATCAGCTAAAGCAACTTCTTGTGGTGTACTTACTATTATTACGCCTGTTAGCGGAACGTTTTGAACCAATGAAAGGTGAATGTCGCCAGTACCTGGAGGTAAATCAATCAATAAATAATCTAAAGC
>JAWWDX010000346.1:0-1758 GCA_033719695.1 Putridiphycobacter sp. | reverse complement strand
CTGGTATTCATCCAGCTTATGGTTTTTTGTCTGAAAATGCTGAATTTGCAGAAAAAGTAAGCAAAGCAGGCATCAAATTCATTGGTCCTGGTATTGAAGCCATCAATATTATGGGCGATAAAATTGATGCTAAGCAAGCCGTAAAGAAGTACAATGTACCAATGGTACCTGGCACAGACGAAGCTATCACTGATTTGGAAGAAGCTAAAAAAATTGCTGAAGGCATTGGTTATCCTATTTTAATCAAAGCTGCTGCTGGTGGCGGTGGTAAGGGCATGCGTGTGGTAGAGAACAGTGAAGAGTTCATTAGTCAGTATGATAGAGCTGTATCTGAAGCTGTGTCGTCGTTTGGTAACGGGGCTGTATTTATTGAAAAATTTGTGCTAGAACCAAAACATATTGAATTACAAATACTTGCTGATCAGCACGGTAATGTGATCCATTTGTTTGAGCGAGAATGTTCAATTCAACGTCGCCATCAAAAAGTAGTTGAGGAAGCACCATCAGCTGTTCTTGACGACGCGTTACGTCAACGCATGGGTGAGGCAGCTATTAATGTGGCACGTTCATGTAATTATGAAGGCGTAGGGACTGTCGAGTTTTTGTTAGACCGAGATAAGAATTTCTACTTTTTAGAAATGAATACACGTTTACAAGTTGAACACCCAGTTACTGAAATGATAACAGGTTTAGATTTAGTTGAAGAGCAGATTAAGGTCGCAAGAGGAGAAGTTCTGAGCATAAAACAAGAAGATTTAATTATAAATGGTCACTCAATAGAAGTTCGGGTATATGCAGAGGATCCAGAAAACGATTTTTTACCTGATTTGGGTAAATTGGCGTTTTACCAACGCCCTTCTGGATTAGGGGTTCGCGTAGATGATGGTTATGAGCAAGGCATGCCAATTGCCTTGGAATATGATTCCATGATTGCTAAACTCATTGTGCATGATAAAACACGTGAGGCGGCCATAGAAAAAATGATTAAAGCAATTGATGACTATAAAATAAGTGGCTTTGCAACCACATTAGGCTTTTGCAAGTTTGCCTTAAATCATGAAGAATTCAGAAATGGAAAATTCACAATTAATTTTGTGGGCGACCACTATCATGTGGATTTATTGAAGCAAGAGACAACGGCTGATTTGGCAGCAAAAATATACCAGGTGTTTAAAGATGAAGCGGAAAAACAACAACCAAAGTATCAAGTTGAGGACTACTCTCCATGGCGCGAAAAACGGTCATAAGCAGCATTTAGACATTGTTAGACAGTTAATTAAGGAAGCGCCTACGGTAAAATTAGGCGCCGTTTTGATGCTGTTTTTATGTCTGCAACAAATATTTAGTTAAAAACGATACTTGTTGAGATGCCAAATATTTTGGCAACTTATTTTGCAGCTTTAGTCCGAATAAAAATCATTGCAATGGCAGTAGTAATAACACCCATAATTAAGGCGCCAATTGTACTTTGTACTATGTAATTTTCTAAATTAAAATAGGCTTCTGCTTCTGAAATACTTGTGAAATAACCAGTTTCTACAGCGTATGCAATAACATTAGGGAAATACTCTGGTGTAATGGCTAATGAAGTTATGACTTGTGTTAACGGGCTTAAAACAGCAATGAATATCGATAGTATAATTCCCGATTTCAAACCTTGCATATAGGTTATTTGACCTGCATAAAAATCCTTTTTTTTGGCTTTTAATGCTAAAACCATCACAATAATTGCCGGAATGGCGAAAAGATTGGTTAAAT
>JAWWDX010000345.1:0-1759 GCA_033719695.1 Putridiphycobacter sp. | reverse complement strand
TATTACACATTTTCTAAAGATGTTCTAGTATACAGCTATGGTAGACATACTAATGGTAGTGTATGTTTCCCCAAAAGATATCAAACTCAAAATTGCTTAATCAAAAATTCTACCTCATTTTTGCATGAATTAAAAATAAAGACCAACTAAGTTTTTCCGCTTATTAAAATAGTTTTTTCAACATTTACTAGGACACTGTACAGACTTTGCAAAAAAAAATTATTTAAACCCTATGAAAATTTTGAATTATAATCTGGTAAACTAATAGACAATTTCTATCATAAACATTATGCTGTATAAATAAGTTTGCCAGTAGAATTAAAATGATATTTTCTGTAAATGGCCAAAATGAAATTTTAGGAAAATCTTTCCGTCTAAATTCTATACTTGAACATAATTTAATTAATGAATGTAAAGGTAATTTGCTTGCTCACCCTTTTAAGTTCTAGCATTCAACTTAATTAGTCTTCACGCCTTTTATTAGCAACCACAAAGTAATTGCGATTTCGCCTGCAAAAGTAAATTCGCTAAATGTAAACCCTAGGTTTACATTTAAAAAGAACACCAAACTATCGCCCAAGTAGCCAAAACAAGCTACAACTAAAAGTATCCCTATAATTTTTGGTATAAAATTCGATTTGTAGACCAGATATCCCATGGGGAACAGCCAAATACCCCAAAAAATTTGAGCAATATTGACACCATATTCATGTAGATTCAAAAAGAGAGAAACTTGCTGAGCATTTCCCAGTGAGTTCAATACTGCAAAATGATTCACCTCATTCAACATGGCAATTGGTACCGCCACTAAAATGGAAATAACCATGAATAAGGCGGCGTTTTTATGTACCGATTTCAACAATTGATATAAGGCCAAAACGGTCAAAATTTGAATGAGTTGGGTTACTAAAGCAGACATAATACTCAACCTGAAAGTAAAGGTGTCTGAGGCTATCTTATGAATGGTTAATTGTATGTTGTCTGGCACCACAAAGTGCATGGGAATAAATAGAATGCCAAATACGCCAAAAGGCACCAATAGTAAGTATAGAATTCCTGCTTGTCTTGCTAATTTTTTAGTTGGTTTCATTTTGCTTTGTTTTAAGTAAATATTTATATCCTGCGCCAAGCGCTATGCCAATGGGTATCCAAAGCGCTATATCATCAGTGAGCACACCTATAAGGGTTCCAAATAACACACCTATTGTTAATGTGCATGTTTGCGGTATTTTCATGGTTTTTAAAGTTTTTTACCTAGTTTAATGGCTAGTTGAGGTCATGCTGATGATGACATTCCCTTTTTTCCGACCAGAATCCACATAAGTATGAGCTTCTTGAATTTCATCTAGACTATAAACCCGGTCTATGACGGTTTTTAATTTATTGGTCGCTAATAAGTTCTTTATTTTTATTAGATCTCTCATTTGGGCATCATGCTTGCGTAAACCTGTGGCGGCAAATTTTAGTTTCTTTTTACTAAAAGGAGACACAAAAAGCACGGTGAGTAATGTTTTCATGGTCATTACAGGTGTCAGAAAAACCCCATTTGCCGAAAGGTGTGGCTTTGTTTTAGCATAAGACAATTTACCTACGGTATCAAAAACGACATCAAATAAGGTTGTGCTATTTTCAAACTCCTTTTTTGTGTAATCATACACCTCATCTGCACCAAGTTCTTGCACTAGTGCTTTGTTTTTCCCACTACAAATGGCAGTTACTTCTGCTCCAAATTCCTTAGCAAGTTGAATGGCCGCTGTAC
>JAWWDX010000344.1:0-1766 GCA_033719695.1 Putridiphycobacter sp. | reverse complement strand
TAGGACATCTAATTGGTCCCAATTTATAAATAAATGATCTCTAAATATTTGAGGGTTTCCAATTTTGGCGTACTGGTAGAAAGAGATAGTCATTCTATCTTTACCTGCCTCTTGTATTAGAGCAGCTCTTTCCTTAGCACTTAATTTATTATACAGTTGCATGCTATATTAATATATAAGATTAAAGTGCTGCAAATATAATAGGTTTTATCGATAAAACAATTAGTCTATTACCGCAACAGCCCGTTTAAAGCTGATAAAAGTCATTAAAAAATTAAAATTGAATCCGTATAATTGAAAGACAAAAAAGGAAATGTGCAAGAAATATTTTATCTTTGTACAACACAAACATTACTAAGTTATGGACCAACACGAAGCAGCATTTAATGAATTAATCGAACAAGATTTGAAAATTGAACCAAGAGATTGGATGCCAGAAAAATACCGTAAAAACCTGATACGGCAAGTTTCGCAACATGCCCACTCTGAAGTGATTGGTATGCAGCCAGAAGGTAATTGGCTATTGCGTGCCCCAACGTTAAGAGCTAAGCAGGTTTTGTTAGCGAAAATACAAGACGAAGCAGGACATGGTCTGTATTTGTATAGCGTAGCCGAAACACTGGGTATATCTCGTCAGGAATTGGTGCAACAATTACACGACGGCAAAGCAAAATATTCTAGTATTTTTAACTACCCTACCCTTACCTGGGCCGATATGGGAGCTGTTGGCTGGTTAGTTGATGGTGCAGCCATTGTCAACCAAGTGAGCTTGCAAAGAACTTCTTACGGACCTTATGCAAGAGGAATGGTAAGAATTTGTAAGGAAGAGAGTTTTCACCAGCGTCAAGGGTACGAAATAATGATTCAAATGGCTAATGGTTCCCCTGAACAAAAGGCCATGGCACAAGATGCGCTTAATAGATTTTGGGAACCATCATTAATGATGTTTGGCCCCCATGATGCAGATTCAGCACATTCTAGCCAATCAATGAAATGGAAAATAAAACGTGAATCAAATGACTATTTACGTCAAAAATTCATTGATAAAACAGTGCCGCAAATTGAATTTTTAGGTTTAGAAGTGCCAGATCCGAATTGCAAATGGAATGAAGAGACTGGCCATTATGATCATAGTCCGTTTAATTGGGACGAATTCTGGAATGTGGTTGAAGGAAATGGACCTTGCAATGCTGAGCGATTAGAACATCACAAAAAAGCACACCATGATAATGCCTGGGTTCGCGAAGCTGCTTATGAATATGCGCAAAAAACGGAAGCGGTTGCTCAATAGCGTTTCAAAGTGCAAAAAAGATAAAATAGAACACAAAGAATAATGGAAAAAGGAGATAAAGTTTGGGAAGTATTTATCCAAAAAAAAGCAGGATTAGCATTTAAGCATGTCGGAAATGTACATGCCTACGATAAAAAAATGGCCATACAAAACGCGAGAGATTTATACACGCGAAGAGGTGAAGGGCGTGAAATTTGGGTAGTTGAAGCAGAAGCTATTGTTTCATCCCCTTTAGAGCAAGCTGATGCATTTTTTAATCCTGGTGAGGATAAAATTTACAGACACCCTACTTTTTATCACATTCCAGACGAAGTAAAAAACATTTAAAAAAATGGCAATTTCAATAGAAAATAAATTGGCGAGATTTTTAGTGCGGTTGGCTGATACTGAAGTGGTATTAGGACAAAGACTTGCTGAAATGTGTAGTAATGCTCCAACTTTAGAAGAAGATATCGCACTGTCTAATTTAGGCTTG
>JAWWDX010000343.1:0-1767 GCA_033719695.1 Putridiphycobacter sp. | reverse complement strand
CGGTACAAATTTCATACATCTGTATTTGTCGCCTTTAACTTTAACATATTGTTTACCAGTATATTTTATTTTAGTTGGATAAAGCTCATTGTCTAAAAAGATATTGACTGTAAAAATGTCTCCAATTTTTGCATTGGTGAAATCTAAGGTTCTTGCATAATAAAACGCAGAAATCATGTCTTGTACCATACTTGGTACCTTGTATTTTTTTCCTTCCCCATTGTCAACAATTTTTTTATGCTGATAGAAAGTATAATCTTGATTTATTTTATACCCACCTTCATCTACACGTCTTATAAACAACCAAGGGAACATTCCTTGGGCATCCATATGCGATTCATATACATCATGTACTTTATAAAACCATTCAAAAGCTGATATGGTTTTACCTACTCCACGTACTCGCCACAATTTACGGCCTTGAACAGATTTCTCAGATTCATCAACTGTAAGTGTGGCTTCACCCGCATCTATGACACCATAAGATAATCGGTAAGTCAATTTCTCACCTGGTTCAAACGCATTGTTGGCGACAGTTGGAAATGTTGCGATATCCGTTGGTGCTGCGACAGCAATTAGTCCGAATATGTATGCGGTTAGAATGAATGTTAATTTTTTCATGGCAATAAATTTTAAGTTATCCTGAGTAGATAAAATCAAAATCAGTGCCAAAGTATTGTCATTGTTTAAAAGAAGGGTTTTGTGAAAAGAGAATTTGCTTTTTGCAATAATTTTTCTTACATTGTACTCCGAGTAAGTAGTTTTTTTCATTTCAAGCGGAAGAGTTCAATGTAAATTGGACTCTTTCCACGTCAAATAACCTCCATTATTTTAGCAGCAACGCTCTTTACTGAAATGTTTAGCAGTTCATAACGAGCTGACTCTTTACTTTCAATAATTATATGAACGTGTTTACCTAAAGGTTTCCACCTTCCAGGATGCAACGGCCGGCGGGCAGTAAAAAGGCCTATGGTTTGAATATTGCACAACCCAGCTAAGTGTAATGGGCCTGTACTAGCAGCAACAAGCAGGTTTGATTTGGCAATAAATGCAATGAGTTGAGCTAAGGATAATTTGCCAGATAGGTCAACAATGTTTTGTTGGGCAGGGAGTTGATTCCTAAAATATGCTGCCTCCTCCTCGGTGCCTGTAAAAAATATCTGAAACTTATCTTGTGGTAATACTTTAGCCAATTCAATAAATTGATGTACACCCCACTCTAAAGCACTCCCTTTTGATTTAGGATGTAAGATAAGTTGAATTTTGTCTGCTCTGCATTTTTCTTCAAGGATATTATCTAGCTTTTCAAAATTTGAAAAGTTAACTGCATTTTTCAAGCTATCTAGTGAGTATGATTTAGAAATACCTAATGGCTTCAAGAGTTTTGTATTAAGTTGGGCTTCATGTAGTTCAGAATTTTTTCGCGTAAAATTTACCCAGTGATTACAAGTTAACATATGAAACAACCGGTGTGATGTACCAATACGGTGTGGAATTTTTGCTTTTTGTGCCAAACGTGCGATTGCTTTTCGAGGAAATACATGAATGAATACGTCAACATTTTGACTTTTTAGCCACGAGATTTGTTGCCGATCTTCCATTTCTTGAATGTCTGACCATGACCAAACTGCATCTACGCCTTTTGCGCAATTGACAACCGGAGTAGTGTATGTGTTTGCCAAAAAAATGATTATAGACTCAGGAAATTTTTTTCGTAGAATACCTATAAGAGGGAGCGTCAATGCCACATCACCTATACTGTCTGTT
>JAWWDX010000342.1:0-1778 GCA_033719695.1 Putridiphycobacter sp. | reverse complement strand
CCATTGGATTTCTCCCCCACTGACGCAATCTGCTCCCAATCCACTTCGTTGAATAGCACTTAATATTTGTGGGTTAAAATTAGCTTTAATGGCATAATGCACCTTAAAATTACGTTTTTTACTTGCTTTGTTAACAATATTAAGTGTTTGTGTTAAAAGTCCTAAGTCGTAAGTAAAATAAGGTGTCTTCATTTTCAATAATTTTTCAGCAAACATAAGGTAAAAATTAGCATGCTGTTTAAAATAATTATATTTGTGATGATTTAATACATTTTTGTTATATTTGCAACATGAAATCACTAAGTAAACAAATAGAAGACATCATAGACAATACACCTTTCGTTAGAGAGAGTTTGTCGGAAGGCCTTATAAACACGAGTGCTTTGGCTCGTAAAATCAAACCTCAATTAGAAGCGTACAGTAAAAAAAAGATCAAAGAAAGTACCATTGTTATGGCTATTAGCCGTTTGCCATTGAGCAAGCAAGAAAGTATTCAGCTTCGAATAAGGCAAGTGATTGAAAATATAGGCGACTTAATTGTCCGCAGCAATTTGACTAAATATAACTTTACAAATTATTCTGGTATTTCTGCGAATCAGTCTGTTTTTCTCAAAAAAATTGAATCCATCAACGATTCATTCTATACAGTCTCACGTGGTATTGCAGAAACAACTCTAATAGTGAATGCGCAATTGTGTAATCTTTTGGAAGAGAGTTTAGATGCCGACCATCTACTTAGTAAAACAAATAAATTGTCAGCCATTACTTTAAAATTACCACTGGAAAATGTGCATACGGAAGGCATTTACTATTTTATCCTTAAAAAACTAGCGTGGAAAAGCATTAGTTTGGAAGAGGTGATTTCTACCACCAACGAGTTTACCATAGTGGTGCCGTCTTCAGTGGTAAGTCAAGCATTTGAAGTTTTAGCGAATTTAAGTGAGGAGGGATTGTAAATATTAATTGATTTTCAAATAATTGCAGATATTTTTTTGTATTAAAAAAAGGTTAATTTTATAAAGATTTATAAACTAACTATTTTAATACAATTCTATGAAAAATTTACTTTCACTAATAGCGCTGCTCGCCTCCTCTCTGTTTGTTAATGCTCAATGCAATGACTTATTTTTTTCTGAATATATAGAAGGTTCAAGTAACAATAAAGCCTTGGAAATTTACAACCCCACAGCCGCTACAGTCGATTTGTCTGATTATAGAATTCATAGAAATTCAAATGGTAGCGCCACATCATCCGGAAACACCGTACTAAACGGTTTGTTGGCACCTGGTGATGTTTATGTTGGCACTAACTCTCAGGCTTCTATTGCGAACATAACTGCACAAAGCGATACCACATCAGGAGTCGTTTCTTTCAATGGAGATGATGCTGTTTGGCTGGAAAAAATTAGCACAGGCGATACTTTAGATATCATAGGAGTTTTAGGCGTTGATCCAGGCAGTTTCTGGCCAGTAGATACTGGTTCAACAGTAAACTATACACTAATTCGAAAAATAGGTGTTCAAACAGGACAAGTTGATTGGACAATTGGCGCTACAGAATGGGATGTATATGCACAAGACATGGCAGACTCTTTAGGTGCCCATAGCATGACACCTTGTGGTATTACTTGCACTAATACAACGGCAAGTATTTTTGAATCCGCCTGCGAATCATACACTGCTCCGAGTGGTATCGTATATACGACTACAGGTACTTATAATGACACCATTCTAAATGTAGCTGGCTGCGATTCTATTATTACCATCACATTACAAAT
>JAWWDX010000341.1:0-1796 GCA_033719695.1 Putridiphycobacter sp. | reverse complement strand
GCACTTAAACCGAGAAAAACAAAAAAGACGTACAGGCGCCAGCCTGTCTCGGATTATCTTGAGCACCGCCCCCCCCCCAAACAGGATCACCGAACGCAGTGAGGTGATCTGGCATTGGGATTCTAATTTTTCCTTTTGCCAAGGGCACTTAAACCGAGAAAAACAAAAAAGACGTACAGGCGCCAGCCTGTGTCGGATTATTTTTAGCACCGCCCCCCCCAAACAGGATCACCGATGGCAACGAGGTAATCCTTTGTGGTTTCTAAAATTGTTTTTTACTTATACCACTAAATGCTCAAGGGATCAAAACCAATTGTAGTATCCCAATGGCAATAACCGTTTAGAATTCCGTTTAGTTTTTACTGTTAATAGATCATATATACGCATAGGTATGTATTTTCAGGAAAACTATTTCTTGTTCAAAATAGCAAGTGTTAGTTAACTATATGTTGCAATTGTAGTCGCCAAGTTAGAAAGTAGTGGGCTCATTTCAATTGATAAATAGCTCACTTTGCTATTTAATATTAATTCTTTAAATTAAATTCATTCAAACTAAGCGTGAATTGAATTTTAAAGAATCACATACTCTAATACTTAATAATGTCGCAAGGTTTATTGATTTAACCGAGCTTGAAAAACAGAAGTATATTTCTTTGCTTGCAGAAGTAAAAGTGAAAAAGAAAGCATATTTAATGCAAGCAGGTGAAATTGCTCAATATGAGTATTTTATAGCTAAAGGCTGCTTAAAAGTATATACTTTGGATGAAGATGGTGCACCTCACATATCCATGTTTGCAATAGAGGATTATTGGACTGGTGATATGGCAAGTTTTATGACCAAGGAACCAACTCGTTATTTTATTAAGGCTACTGAAGATTCGGAATTATTAGGTATCTCTAGGGCCAATTATGATTTGCTTTTTCAAGAAATACCAAAATTCGAAAGGTTTTATCGCAAATTATATCAAAGGTCGCTCATAAGTTACATAAGGCGTTCCAATCATGGCATATCCCTAGACGCTGTGGAAAGATATATTGCCTTCAAAAAGAAATATCCAAAAATTGTGAATAGAATTACCCAAAAAGACTTAGCGGGCTATATTGGCATTACGCCAGAATTTATGAGCAAAATTATTTCGAAGGTCAACAGAATGTAAAAGTCTTAAACTAGTTCATTTTTTTTCATGTGTTCCTGTCGGAATTTTGAAGCATGAAAAAAGTAATGATCGTTACATCTATTTTAGCAATTGGATTTGCAAACTACTTGCAAGCACAATTTACCCAAGTAGAACTGTTTTCTGGTTTAGATAAAACAGATTTTACCTTATACTCCAGTTATTCTATTATTGCGAGTGGGGCGCTTAGTGTTAATTCTCTGGCTTTCTTTCAGAAATTTAAGGATGAAGTGGCTCAAGGCTTTGATGAGATAGGAGTGCAACCAACACTATTCTGGAATATTAATAAGAATATTGCCATAGGCCCTTCTTTCTATTACAACAGTGTTGCGGGGTATTCAGAACGTTTGTCGGCAAAGTTCGCACTAAAAAAATCATGGGTATTATTTGTAATTATTCCTACAGTTGCCCATTCTGAGCAAACAGGCGCTAGCTATGCCGAAGCCTTTGCTCAGTTTCAGTTTAACACATCAATAAATAAAAAAGTTTCTCTTTGGTTAAACGGACAGTTCTTAACTGTATGGGATGCATTTGAGAAGCATTCAAGAAGTTTTCAGCAACTACGTGCAGGTGTGTCATACAACGGACATCAGTTTGGCGTTGGTGTAGACTTTGACCAGT
>JAWWDX010000340.1:0-1851 GCA_033719695.1 Putridiphycobacter sp. | reverse complement strand
CTAATTTAGGCTTGGATTGTTTTGGACGTGGGGAAGAATTAATGAAACTTGTAGCTGAATTAGAAGGTGGTGAATTAACGCCTGACGACTATGTTTTTAGGCGAAATGAAAGAGAGTACTTTTGCTTAAAATTAGTTGAGCAGCCAAATAATGATTTTGCTTGGGTAGTTGTCCGACAGTTTTTACATGATGTCTATGCCACCGAAGTTTTTAATCAATTACTTACTCACGAAAATCAAGAATTAGCAGCACTTTCAAAAAAAGTGTTAAAAGAAATAGAATACAGTCAAATTCATTCACACGATTGGATTGTGAGACTTGGAAACGGAACAGAAGAAAGCCATAGACGCATTCAAAATGCAGTTGATGGTGTTTGGAAATACATTGAAGAAATATTTAAATTCGACAAGATAGACAAGGCTTTTTTACCCCATTACGAGCAAATACAAACCATTTGGGACAAAACTGTAAACGATTTATTTGCTGAAGCAAACATTACACGACCTGAAGACAAAAAACGTCATATTTTAGACTATAGAGACGGTTTTCATAGCGAACATTTGGGAATGCTATTAGCAGATATGCAGTATTTGCCTCGAGCCTATCCTGACGCAAAATGGTAAAAACTGTTAGCGAAAAACAACTGTGGGACTGGATGAGGGAAGTACCGGACCCAGAAATACCGATTATCAATCTTGTGGAGTTAGGTGTTATTCGAGAATTAAATGTATCTGACAACTTTCTGGAGGTTATTATTACACCAACCTACACAGGATGTCCTGCAAAACAGTTATTTGAAGATTTAATTTCTGATAAACTCAGAGAAAAGGGAATCCATGACTTTAAGATTGCAACAAGAATTCATCCGGCATGGACAACCGATTGGATGTCTGATGAGACCAAGGAAAAACTCATGAATGATGGCATCTCTCCTCCTACCATGGGCGACAAAGATATACCTTGTCCGCAATGTAAGTCTACCAATACCAAATTAACAAGTCAGTTTGGATCTACCCCCTGCCAATCTATGTATCAGTGTAAAGATTGTTTAGAAAATTTCAATTACTTTAAGTGTTTTTAAGCTAAAAAAATTAACCTTAATGGTGACCACGATAATTAGTTTATGATTCAAGAGAACGTTAGTATACAACCTTATAATACATTTGGTATTGAATGTCAAGCCAAATATTTTGCGAGCTTCAGAAGCATAAAAGATTTACAAGAATTATTAGTTGATCCCATTTGCAAAAACAATACATTATTAGTTCTAGGTGGAGGCAGTAATATGCTATTTACTAAAAACTTTGACGGATTAGTTTTAAAAAATGAATTAACGGGCATATATATTGTCAAAGAAGATGCTGACCATATTTGGATAGAAGCCATGGCAGGCGAAAATTGGCATGATTTTGTACTATTTGCAATTGATCACGATTACGGTGGTATCGAAAACCTATCGCTCATCCCAGGATCAGTTGGGGCCGCGCCAATGCAAAACATTGGTGCATATGGTGTTGAGATAAAAGATGTTTTTCATGAATTAGAAGCCATTCATATTGAAACTGGTGAGATGGTGCGCTTTACCCGGAAACGCTGTAAATTTGGCTACCGTGAAAGCGTATTCAAAAATATTCTTAAGAATCAATACATTATCACTTCAGTAACGCTAAAATTAACAAAGAATCATGAAGTAAATACAACCTACGGTGCCATAGAAGAAAAGTTGAATGAAAAGAATGTCACCAACCCTACAATCAAACATATTAGCGACGCTGTGATTGCCATCCGTCAATCAAAATTGCCTGACCCTGCGCTAATAGGTAATGCTGGTAGTTTTTTTAAAAATCCTGT
>JAWWDX010000339.1:0-1872 GCA_033719695.1 Putridiphycobacter sp. | reverse complement strand
GTGCAGAAGTGCCTATAGCACGAATATGGCCTACATTAAGTTCTAAGCATTTACTTTTAAACCTGTTTAAAGTCGATACACCTCTTTTAAATGCATTTGGAGCTATAGTAGCATCATTGATTCCCTTGTTGCCTAAACCTACACCAATACGCTCTTTAAAAACGGTTTCAAACTGTTCGTTCTGGGTGTCAACTACCAATAAATTAAACGTATTGGTACCAATGTCAATAATGGCAACTCGATTTTTCATAGTTTTGGCTCATAGCAAAATATGAAAAATAATCGAGAAAACCAAATTTCTTATTTATACTTGAGCCATTTTATCACCTCTTTCCAACTTGCTTTTTTTCCGTACATTAAAATGCCAGTGCGGTATATTTTACCAGCTAAATAGGTGGTTAAAACAAACGTTGCAATTAATAAAATCACCGAGAAAATAAGAACACTAGCACTAACGGTACCCAAGGCTATTTTCACAACCATTACAATAGGTGAGGTGAGTGGTATGATGGAAAACCAGGTGCCAATGGCGCTCTCAGGATTTGTAATCATCATACTGGCTACCATATAGGCTAAAATGAGCGGTAAAGTAACGGGTAATACCAATTGTTGTGTGTCTGTTTCTGAGTCTACCATAGCACCAATCATAGCAAAAATGCCAGAATAAATTAAGAAGCCCCCAATAAAATAAATCAGAAAGAAGCTGATCATAATTGGCCACTGAACGTCAAAATAGACGAAATCAATGACGGCATTTGAGCCTTGTAAACCTTCACTTATAATTTGCCCATTTTCCATAGCTGCTGCATCCCACGAATTCGGGTCTACCATATCTGGGAACACAAAAATTCTGAGTAAAAAAAGCCCTATACCTGTCATGGCAACCCATATCAAGAATTGTGTCAAACCAACTAAGCCTATGCCAATAATTTTTCCCATCATCAATTGAAACGGTTTTACCGACGAAATTATGATTTCCACCACGCGGTTTGTTTTTTCTTCAATGACACCTCGCATAACTTGGTTAGAATAAAAGAAAATAAAGAAATATATGAGAAAGGCAAAAACAAATCCTAGTATCGCTTTTTTGTCAGTATCGTCTTTACCTTCAGGATCTTTGGCATCCAAAAATTTGAATTCGAAAGGCAGCTGAATTAAGTTGTATTCTGTTAGCGTTAAATTCGTTTTCTTTAGGGCAAAGTATTCTCTTATCCTGGCTTCAATCCTATTTTCTATGTACGATTTTGTTCCTAAACTCGGCGTCTTTTTGAAGTAAGACACAACGCGCCTATTTTCTGGAATCTTTTCATTTAAACTGATTAAAATATCGTACGCTGAAAACTGCGGGTCGTTTAAAAACTGACTAGCACTGTCGATATAGCCTTCGTAAAAAAAGAATTCGGCAGGTTTATCCGTCGCATCTTCCTCAAATATTTTGGCACCGCACCAACCACCTGGGTCGGCCACTAATACCTTAACTTGGTCTTCGTCTCCTGCTGCTAAATACATTGCACCAAACATAAACCCTATAAACAGAACTGGAATTAAGATGGTCGTCACTAAAAACGACTTTTTTCTAACACGGGTATTGTATTCCCGACCGATTATTAGTTTTAAATTACTCATTTTCGCCTCCTTTCACTTGCTTTACTGCATTAATAAATATGTCATTCATGGATGGTAATATTTCTTGTATGGAAATAATTTCAACGGCAGGTATAACTGCTTTTAGTAAATCATTAACAGAATTACCATCTTTTAGTTGTACATGCGCAATTGCTGTATTTTCATCAATTTGTACTTTGTCTACCAAAATAAAATTACTCCAAAGTGCATTGGCAAAAGCCATCATGACGCCTCTGAATTTAACCG
>JAWWDX010000338.1:0-1913 GCA_033719695.1 Putridiphycobacter sp. | reverse complement strand
TGGCAAAAACTAGGTAGGCCAAAATTTGCACAAAATACGAAACAATGGCTAAGCTTCCCTCCCATAATTCGTCCATAAACGCAACGGGTACCATTTCTTGTGAATCCCCGTTAAACATATCTTGAAGCGCTGATAGATCGCCTCCCATCTGTTGAATAGAACTATAGTCGAATCCTTGCGCTACACTAAAGGTTTGAAAGTACCAAGAAGCAGTTAAACCAACTAGAAATACATAAACGGATGCGATTATAGCGATAGCCAATAACATATATAATTTCGACTTAAAAAAATCAGATCTTGAGTACCCATCAATGATATTTTGACGGACAGTTTTATAAGTGTACTCATTTGTTATGTGAAAAATAAGTACGAAAGCCAATATAAATAAACTAAACCAACTTGCTAAATATGCTGTAAAATACCAAGTTGTTTCATAGTCCCGTGGCAAAAAAGGGTAAGAATTAAGACCTTGCATACCATGTTTAAAAAAAGTAGGAACGGTAAAAAAAATGATAGGTAAAAACACCAAAAAGAAGATGGTAAATACTTTGAAGGAGGTATTCCCTTTCAATTTTAAATACTCTGTTTTTAAGATTTGAAAAGCCATACTTACTGATTAACTATGTTTAAAAATTCTTCTTCTAAAGAAGCTTTATGAAGTTCTATATGCGATAAATACTGACCGCTTTCAGCCACTAATTGGTTGATATCTGCCCCGCCAATTGAAGCTGCACATTGCACTAGAATAAAGGAACCTTCTATGGTTGCAGTTTCTACCAAATTTGATTGTTTTAAAATGGCAAGTACAGTTTCAGGGTGCTCGCTTTGTAATTTGAAGCTAGCTGGCGTTTGCAATAAATCACCTATTTTACCAGAACGCAATAATTTTCCTTGCTTTAAAATGGCCACATGTGTACAGGTTTTTTGAATTTCGTCTAATAAATGACTCGACACAATAATAGTTTTACCCTCTGTCGCAATACTGTTTATTAAAGTTCGCATTTGAGAAATACCTTGCGGGTCTAGGCCATTAGTTGGTTCATCTAAAACGAGTACTTCTGGGTCGGACAAAAGCGCGGAAGCCAGCGCTAATCTTTGTTTCATACCTAAAGAGTATGATGAAAATCGGCTATTTTTGCGTTCTATCAACCCAACACGCTCTAAAACGGCATCAATCCTTGTTTTATCCGCTTTCTTAATTGCACAACTAATTTCAAGGTTTCTATACGCAGTTAAGTCCGGATAAAAGATGGGGTGTTCGAGGATAGACCCTATTCTGCGTCTTTGATTAGTTTGAGTTGCTGAGCCAAACCATGCATAATCACCTTCAGTAGGGTTTATAACCCCTAAAATCATCCCTAAGGTGGTAGTTTTGCCGCTGCCATTAGGCCCTAAAATGCCGTACACCTGTCCTTTTTCAATGCTTAGATTCAGGTTTTTAACAGCATAATTTCCGCCGTATTTTTTCGATAAATTGTCTATTTTTAAAACAATGTCTGCCATATCTATTAAATTCTTAGCGTTAACGCTAATTGTTTAAATCTACTGAAAGATTTATAGTTAAGACAGTAAATGATTAAAAAAGTTACAAGCTTGATAGAATTAGGCTATGACCTCCTCTTTCTGACATTGTTCATCTGGGCGCGCTCCACAGAAACTACAAGATTCCCCTTCGGAATTGAAATTAGCATTATTGCTAGCACAAGTTCCAGCAAATTCGCCGCCCTTCTTTGCCCATATTTTAATGGCAATTCCTGCAAACGCTAACGCTAAAAGTCCAACTGTTAATAGTACCAATTTCATAACCGCAATTTTCTGCAAAATTACAAAAAAGGACAAGAATGGCTGTTAAATTTTAATAAAATTCCCCGCACCGTTCTGTATCAAATCGATTGATAGTGGCTCACCTTGAT
>JAWWDX010000337.1:0-1978 GCA_033719695.1 Putridiphycobacter sp. | reverse complement strand
GGTCCAACTTTTCCGTTTATAAACACAAAAGTACCTACTGTAAACAAGTGTTTAAACCTTAAGTAGTTTTCACCAAATACAAATTGTTTACTCGACTCTGTGTAGTCTTCAATTTCAAAAGTACCAAAAGGTTTGCCATTTTTAGTAGTTCTATGTTCTGCTGAAGTAATAATGCCCGCAATAGATAGGTCTTTTCCTTTATTGTCTTCGAGGTTATTTAAATCTGCTACAGTACAACCATTGCAAAAACTGTCAATTTCTAGTTTATAATCATCTAGTGGATGTCCAGATATATATACACCAACAACCTCTTTTTCTTTACTTAATTGTGTCAGAGTTGGCCATTCATCAGCAATTGGCGGTTGAGGCACAGGTATTTCAACGGCGGAATCACCACCAAACATAGATACCTGAGAAGAATTGGTATTTTCCTGAAAACGTGCGCCGTATTTTGTTACAATTTCAATGAAAGGTCTATTATTGTTGTCTTCCGTAAAGAATTGAGATCGTTTGATGGTGCCAAAGGAGTCAAAACCACCAGCGAGTACTAAGTTTTCAAAAACACGTTTATTACATACACGCAGGTCTACTCTGGTTGCCATGTCAAATACAGAAGTATACATGCCATTCTCAGTCCGTTCTGTTACAATTGATTCAACAGGCTTGCTGCCAACCCCCTTAATAGCGCCAAGTCCAAAACGGATAGCCCCCTCTTTGTTAACGGTAAATTTATATTGCGATTCGTTAACATCTGGTCCTAAGACAGGTATACCTGCTCGTTTACATTCTTCCATGAAAAATGTGACGGTTTTGATGTCATTCATGTTATTACTCAGAACGGATGCCATATATTCAGCAGGGTAGTGCGCTTTAAGATAAGCCGTTTGATAGGCGATATAAGCGTAGCAGGTAGAATGCGACTTATTAAAGGCATACGAGGCAAAGGCTTCCCAATCGACCCACATTTTTTCCAATGCTTTGGTGTCGTGCCCGTTTGCGGCCCCTTGCTCTAAAAATTTAGGTTTCATCTTAGCTAATAGTGCTAAGTTTTTCTTACCCATTGCTTTTCGCAAAGTATCCGCTTCACCTTTTGAGAAATTAGCTAATTTTTGAGACAAGAGCATGACCTGCTCTTGGTAAACCACAATACCATAGGTTTCTTCAAGGTATTCTTTATTGGCTTCTAAGTCGTATACAATTTCCTCTGTACCATGTTTTCTTCTAATAAATGAGGGGATGTATTCCAACGGACCAGGACGATACAAGGCGTTCATGGCAATTAAATCAGCAAAAACAGTTGGTTTTAATTCCCGTAAATATTTTTGCATACCGGCCGATTCATACTGAAATACACCTACTGTTTCTCCCTTTTGAAATAATTCATAGGTCTTTTCGTCATCAAGTGGAAAATCGTCTGGAATCAGTTCGATACCATGCCGTTCTTTAATAATTTGAACGGCATCTTTGATGAGCGTTAAAGTTTTTAAGCCTAAAAAATCCATTTTAAGTAAGCCTGCATCTTCGGCAACTGAGTTGTCGAATTGGGTACAAAACATGCCTGAATCTTTGGCTAGCGCTACGGGTACAAAATTGGTAATATCTGAAGGTGTAATAATAACTCCGCAAGCATGAATGCCTGTATTACGCATAGAGCCTTCTAATAATCGGGCTTGGTTAACTACTTCAGCTTGTAAATCATTCCCTTCTGAAATCGATTTTAATTGATTGGCACGGCCAATATCTTCTTGATTATTTCCTAGTTTTTCAGCTAATTCAACTTCGTCTAAACCAAATAATTTTGCCAATTTAATATCGGGTACTAGTTTGGCTAGTCTATCTGCTTCATGTAGCGGTAAATCTAATACCCTTGCCGTATCTCTAATAGAAGACTTAGCAGCCATGGTACCATAGGTAATGATTTGTGCTACTTGGTTTTCGCCATATTTTTCAATTACCCAATCAATAACCCTTTGTCGCC
>JAWWDX010000336.1:0-1990 GCA_033719695.1 Putridiphycobacter sp. | reverse complement strand
CCCATAACATCTGAATAGAACTTTACAGCTTTATGTATATCTGGAACGGTGATTCCTATATGCGAAAATGATTTTGGATAATTCTTATTACTTGACATCAGTTATATTTTAGATTACAAAAATAATTTAATTTTGTCCAAAAGGCAATAACACACCAAAATGGCATATAGTTACCAAAACGAGTTAAATTGTGAAAAACAATTATTTAAAATTAATATTATGGTTAAAAAAAATATTTGTCCATTAGATTATACCATGAGTTTAATAGGTACAAAATGGAAACCACTAGTTTTATTTCATTTATTACCTGGTAGAATGCGTTCTGGCATATTACAAAAAAAAATGCCTGGGATTTCAAATAAAATGTTTACGCAAACAGTGCGCGACTTGGAAGAGGATGGACTGATTATGAGAAAAGTTTATCCAGTTGTGCCTCCGAAAGTTGAATACAGTTTGACGAACAGAGGTCAGTCATTAAAAGATATTCTCTTGCGTTTAGATAATTGGGGGGCCGAAGATTTGCAAAAGCAGTTGTTATAGTAGCATAGCTAAGTTATTCATTAACAAATAACTATTCTTTAATTACTTTAAAAGTATTAGTTGCTCCATTCGCTGCTTTCACATTTATAAAATATATGCCAGCAGGCCCATTAATTTCAACCTTAAATTGATTTTCATCCTCAAAAATGTATGATGCTATTGCTTCACCTATTACATTTCTTACTGTTACATTTATTTGACTATGTATATCGACTGTTTGAATAGTCAACATGCCTCCTGTAGGATTAGGATAAGCATTTAAATAAATTTGTTCAAAATGGTTTAGGTTTGAAAGTGTAGTGTCTTCAGTTCTTACAGCTCGCACATAATTTTTAACGTATAAAATATCACCTTGCGGTCCAAAATAAGATGGATATGTACCCGTATTAAAATCTTTTGGGTCATTTCTTTGTGCGCCTGCCCCATGCGTATCGTAGATGGCCGGCGTCATTGTGGGCGGCAAGGCCATTTGTCCTTGAGCCTCACCAAAACTAATATAAACTGCGTCGGAATAAGGTGTTGGTCCATCCATTAATGGTGAGCTGGTCCAATAATAACCATAATTAGGATTCCCAGCAGGATTAATTAATACTGAACAAGTAAACAAAGGATCAATTGCAGGTGAATTGGTGACAGCTGGACAGCGCGTGTAGTCTACAATGCTTTGCAGTTCTTTAGCATTTGGTAATCGCCAGTCGTTGTAACCTGCAAGTGTTAGGTTTTCGGCGTAAGACAGCGCATTTTCCCAATCTCGTTTATTGGAGTCGTCAGCTTGTTGCCACATCAAACCTGTTGCCTCATCTGTTATTGTGCCATCTCCATTATCCACAAAGTTATTTATGCCATAGGATGGGTTACCTCTTACCATTCTAAAATACATTGTATTAGGCGCACCAGTTTGCGGATCATATTTAGGATAACCTTTGAGTCGCCCATCCACAAAATTATAACCAAAAACAGCAGTGTCACCAGCCATAATAAGCCCCACATATTGTGTACTTGACCAAGTTTGAGCATCAATTTCACGCTCACCAATACTTTCATCTCCAATTGGTTGATTAAAGTAATTAGTGTCGATAAATTTAAAAATTGCTTCATCTCCAAAACACCTGCCAGTAAAAATAGCTAGTGAGTATAACTCTTTAATGGTTGGCACACGCCAATCAGTATAACCTCCTAAAGTTGAATTTGCAGCCTTGGTGAATGCGTCTTCATAGCTTAATTTAACACCCATATCCTGCTCCCACATAAGTCCAGTAACATTATCTGATATAGTTCCATTACCATTATCAGTATAGGATGGCTGATTACCAGTATAATGAGCATCCTGACCATAAAAACTTTGACCTGATAAAACCGTTTTAAGTTGTTGTTTACCGTTTGTGAAAACGTAGACTTTTGAACCGACGGCAAAATAATTATTGCCTGTCATTCTTGGCTTTATTACAAT
>JAWWDX010000335.1:0-1995 GCA_033719695.1 Putridiphycobacter sp. | reverse complement strand
TAGAAGCAGAAGTGAAAAGGGTGATGTTGAACTTGCAAGCTGTATTAGCAGCTGCCAATTTAAATTTCTCAAATGTTGTGAAAACAAGTATATTTTTGAAAAGTATGGATGATTTTGATGTGGTTAACACAATTTATGCTACTTTTTTTTCGGATAATTTTCCTGCTAGAGAAACTGTTCAAGTAGCAAAGTTACCGCGAGATGTTAATGTTGAAATATCTATGATTGCGGTTCAGTTGTAACGTTTTCGGCACCTCTTTTTAAGAATAACATGGCTACGAAAAAGTAAAGGGTCATTATGACAAATAAAACTTTGTCAACATTCGATATTTGCTCGCTAACATAGGTTAACCCCAAAAAAAATAATGTAAATAAAACGACTAGGATGTTGCCAGAAAGGTATAGTATGTATCCCAATTTTTTTCTCCTGTAAATATAAATTAAACCTAAAAGCGAGAGCAGTAGTATGGCTGAAGATATTAATGCATAGGCTAGAATAACATCAATGGCTGCCCAGTTCAAAGCTTCATAGCGGATGTTAAAATTGTATTTACCTCCAATTTTACCAAAGGTTGACTTGATGAGTGCAGGGTCTTTCAATCTGTCTACAAAAAGAATGGAGAGCGCCATCACTGTTAAATATACGAAGTAGTATATCCATACCGTGAACCCTAGTAGCACCGACAAACGCGTACCCCAATTGGGTTTTTCACTGCCAATGATAAATATTTTCAGTTTCTGAATCAGAGTTTTTTCGTCAATTCTTACGAGTGCCATGGTGTAAATTTAAACTTCAAACTTATATCCACACCATTTTTTAAAGATTCTTTTTTGAAGACTAGAAGGTATGTTAACCTTCACTAATTCGTATGTTGGGTAGTAGGTTCTGTTGGTATGAGGGCAAATTAAATCTTTTATGATACCCTGTCGATTGATGGTTAGTGTAATTTGGTCGTTTTCGAAGTATGCTAGCCAGTTCGAAAGATTGCTGTCAACTTTAAAGCCATTGATGGCAATGATTTTATCACCAATCATAATGTTAGCTAAATCTGCAGAACTTCCTGTAATTACATCAGTGACCGTACAACTATTGTCTGATTGTGTTGTCTTTATGCCTAATAGTCTTTGGTCGAATTCGGGATTTAAGTTTGTTTTTATTTCTAGGCCACAGGCTTCCAATGCTTCAGTTATAATTGGCTCATAAGAGTTGGCTTTGAATGCATATTTTTCGAAAAAATCAGTTGTATCTTCACCAACATACTGGCTAATGGTATCGATATAATTTTTTTCAGAATAGCCTAGTTGACCATCACCAAATTGAAGGTACAGCTGTTGCATAGCGTCATGCAATGCATATTTATTGTCTGATGCTTCTCTAATTTTCATATCGACAACAAATGCAAGTAATGCACCTTCATTATAAATAGATACTTTTCGATTTGGAACACCTTTGGTGTAACCATCTAGCCAAGTGTCCCAACTTGACTCACCGACACTGTAATTGAAGCGCCCGTAATTTTCAAAATGGCGGGTTAATAGTTTTTCCAATTCCGTTTTGTACCATTCCCATGGTTTTACTTTAGAAGCAGAGAGAAATAGATCTCCCATGTATGTTGTTACACCTTCGGCAACAAAACCAAGTCGCGAAAAATTTGCTTTTCCATAATGGTAGGGTGCCATTTCAACAGGTCGAATATCTTTTATATTCCAAGTATGGTAAAACTCATGTGAGCTCACTCCCAAAAAATCGTCGTATAAAGTGTTCATTAATTCATATGTAGGGCCCAGTGCAATAACGGTAGAGTGGGCGTGTTCAACACCGTGGTAAGTTTTAAAAGGTGTAATTTGATATAAGAAGTGATAGTCGGCTACAGGAATTTTAGTGAAGGCCTGTATTTGGGCGCGAGTAAATTTGATAAAGTCATTTTTAACCCTTGGCCAATCAATTTTACATTCGCCTTGAAACCATAGGTTTACTGATAGAGGGCCAAGTTT
>JAWWDX010000334.1:0-2011 GCA_033719695.1 Putridiphycobacter sp. | reverse complement strand
ACCTTTACGAAAGATCGTGTACTTAGGCGATTTCAAAGTACAGCAAAATTCCGCGATTATGCTATTGCTGGTTTTGCGTTAGTATACGCCTTAAATGTGGTCGACGCCTTTGTAGATGCTCATTTTGTAACCTTTGATGTGTCAGACGATTTATCGCTAGGTATACGCCCCAAATACTTCGGCCAATCGGATCTGGGATGTTCGTTAATACTAAGTTTTGATTAACTTATCACCAAACCCTAAAGTCGACAAATTGATTCTCAATTCTTGAAGTTGGCTGTTGCTTACCATTCGATAATTCAGCTACTTGTTCGCTTACATATCGCTTAATCTCAGATAACCAGATTTCATCATTATTGTCATAATCAGCAGCCTTTTGTTTTGATGCCATTAATAAAACAATACGTAAACAATCCGTTCTGCCAATCTTCTCCTTCCATGTCGAATTCCATGCCGCCGGCTGATGAAATGACGGCGGCGTCCGTACCTTTTCTGAGGTCTGTGAATAGCGATTTGGTGAGCTCAGCAGTGTTTTGTGTCCCTAATTTTGGCTTGGCAGTATTTCCAACGGCCCTGAATTGAATGTCGCCAGCTATAAGTTTACTGCCAATTAAATCAAAATTCTTTGCTAGCTCAACAGCCGCTCGAAATACTTTTTTTATCGCTTTTTTGTTGTCGCGCCTAAAATTTGAAATGGTATTGTGGTCTGGTGCTAACGACTTCATGAGCCACATAACCTCGACACTAATATGGCAAGCCTTCTCTAAATCACGTGACGAACGAACCTTATTCATATAGGCGCAGAAATACAACTTTAATAAATCTGAAGGATGATAAGCTGGCCGAACAATTCACCAAAATCTAACCTAAAATTCATGTCTGCTAAATTCAATGAATCAACAAATAAATCAATGATTCTAATCTCATTGTTTTCATCAATCAATTCCTCTACAGAAGACGGAATAAGCGCAATTTGATGATGGTCATTTCCTTTGATGTATTTTATATTTAAATATACGAAATCATCAGTCTTTAATCAAGAAACTGAACAGGAAGTAATTAACAAAATGAGGTGAGTTACTAGATAGTTTGACAGTTGAGCAAAATTAGGCATTTATGCCGAACAGCTTCGCTGTAATTTTTATTTTGTGTTAGCATTAGTTATTAGTTCATAAAACACATGTTTTCCTGCTTTATTTTTTTTACGATATCCTACAAATTTATCTTTGTAAAACACTCCCATACTATCAGGTATTTCATTGCTATCACCAGAATAACCATAATTCATAATTTCGCTTGTGTCATTTTTGTATTTAATAGACCATTCGCCTAGATAGTTCTCATGACCTGTTAATCCTTCAATTCTAACTGTGTCTCCAAAATGAAATATTGTCCAATGTAAATCTTCAATTGAATCATTCCAAATATAATTCTGTTCTTCAGCAATACTTTGATCAGGATTAAAAAAAGTAGCTTTTAATAGTCTATTCTTAACATGCACTTCTGATGAGTATTGAAATCCTGTGCTATCATTATATTTGACAATAGTTGTGTCATCAAATGAAATCCTGAGTTCTTTTGTCTGGCCGTTTGGGTGAACGTCATGTACTTTGAAATAAACTTGCCTATCATCAAAAGCACCGTCTGCTCCTTCAATTTTTATTGGTATTTGTCCATTCTCGATAACTCCAATATTACAACCAAGAAAAAGGAATAGTATTACTAAGGAACTTATGTTTTTCAAATCTTGTATATTAATGCTAACGGTTTGTGCATGTTGTCGTTGCTAGCCCGAAGAGCAGCTATGCACTATACATTTTGTTGTGCATTCGTTTTTATAGTCAACCCTTTTGTCAGTAGGCATATTGCTAATACTATTTCTTGTACTACAAGCGGAATTGACATTAGTCCATATTCTGTTGAAATTACTTCAATTAATTGAAATATTATTAAGAAGCTTGCTAACATTATAACTATGTTTCCTAAAAACCCCCAAATGGAAATCCACTTT
>JAWWDX010000333.1:0-2041 GCA_033719695.1 Putridiphycobacter sp. | reverse complement strand
CCTCAAGATGGCATGTCTACCAATTCCACCACCAGGGCAATTTTGGAGCACAAATATAAAACATAAAAAAAAGAGGCCATCAATTATAACCTCTTTTTCTTTATAAAATATTAAGTTTTTAGTCTAATCTAATTTTTAAACATTCATTCGCAGTAATCTCCACGGTTGAATCATACAACAAAACACCTAATTCAGTGAAGATTTGATATTCAACCCAACGTTTGTTGCCAGTAGTTGAGTCAATTGTGTATGTAGCAACCTCAGAAGCACCACAAACAGGTGGTTTTTCTAATGGATTTTCAAATTCTAAAGAGTCAGCTCTTACATCTTCTACATAATACTCTAGAGCCTGTATATTATACAAAGCGTTTAAAGAGTCTTGAATTAATTCATCATACCAAAATAGTATACTTCCGTTATAAGTACATAGTAGGTTGTTACTTCTAACATTGTCCTCAAAATTGAGCGCGTCAGGATCTGTACAACCGTACTTTTTACAACTCGTAAATGCTAGGCCTACTACAAGGGCTGCTATTGCAATGGTGATTCTTTTCATTCTTCGAATATTTGGTGCTAATTTACAATAATTATTTAAAAACAAGAAAGGATTCTTTTTTGTTAATATACACCTTCACTTGTTAAAAGGTTGCCTACTTATGGTAAAGTATTGCATAACGACAAGTATTGAATAGTATTTATTGGTTATAAAACTTTGTTATTAAGGTGTTTAATAGTTTTTGTTTAACTTTTATTAAAAAAAATTAAACAAAATAGTGTTTCAAGCCTTAATTATGTGTAATTTTGACCAAGCAAAAAATAATAAACCATTCAAATGACATCTAAAAATTACATAATCATTGGTGGCTCATCTGGCATAGGCAAAGCATTGACGCGTTCTCTTGCAAACTCTGGGCACCATATTTTTGCGACATACCACTCAACGGAAATAACTAGTGAGCCTAACATAACTGCACTCAATTACAATGTGCTGACCGACGACTTAGACACATCATTACTGCCTGATGCTATTGACGGCATTGTGTACTGCCCGGGTAGCATCAATTTGGCCCCATTTAAACGAATCAAACCAGAAGCTTTTAAAGCTGATTTTGATTTACAAGTAATTGGAGCCATAAAAACCATTCAAGCAGTTTTACCACTATTAAAAAAGGGAGTCAATCCGAGTATCGTCATGTTTTCTACAATTGCTGTTCAAAACGGGTTTAATTTCCATTCTCAAGTTTCTGTTTCTAAGGGCGCTATAGAAGGATTGACAAAAGCATTAGCTGCTGAATTTGCGCCAACAATAAGAGTGAACGCTATTGCGCCATCACTGACAAATACGCCGCTTGCATCTAAGCTATTAAACAGCGAGGAAAAGGTTGCTGCTAATACGGCAAGACATCCGCTTAAAACGGTTGGCAGACCTGATAATATTGCTGAAATAGCTGCATTTCTTTTATCGGAATCTGCTGGTTGGATGACAGGGCAGATTATTCACGTAGATGGAGGCTTATCAACATTAAAAATTTAAACTATGTTCGACTTTTTTAAGAAAAAATCACAGTTAGAAGTACTGCAAGAAAAGTATGCAACTTTATTAAAAGAGGCGCATGCACTTTCAACAACAAGCCGGAAAGAAAGTGATTCAAAAATTGCCGAGGCGGAAGAGGTAGCAAAGGTAATTGATGATTTAAGGGCAAGTAAAATCTAATGAATAATGGCATTTTATCAAAAACATCAAACACAAAAAATTAACGCGTCGCTGAATGAAGTTTGGGATTTCATTTCAGCCCCAGCTAATTTGAAAGAAATTACGCCCGCCTACATGGGGTTTGATATTATTACTAAAGGCCTGCCAGATAAGATGTATGAGGGTATGATTATTGCCTACAAAGTAAAGCCTTTAGCCGGCATCAAAACAACTTGGGTGACAGAAATAACGCAAGTTAAAGAAGGTACTTATTTTGTTGATGAGCAAAGGATGGGACCATATACCATGTGGCATCATCAGCACATCATTGAGCCGCTCGAAGAGGGT
>JAWWDX010000332.1:0-2063 GCA_033719695.1 Putridiphycobacter sp. | reverse complement strand
GGCATTATTGTCGCAAAGGTGAAACTGAAGACGGTCATTTTCAATTATTATCGGGTAAAGACGATAATAAAGACCAAAGCTATTTTTTATGTCAATTAACGCAAAGTCAGCTTGAAAAATCATTATTTCCTATTGGTGAATTACAAAAATCGGAAGTGCGACGGATTGCTAAAGAGCAAGACCTCATAACCGCCGATAAAAAAGATTCGCAAGGCTTGTGTTTTATAGGAAAGGTAAAACTACCAACTTTCTTGCAGCAACAATTAAAACCAAAAATAGGTAATGTGGTTGAAATTCCTACCGACTTACCTCTGTTGGTCGACTATCAATCAAAAATTGAGTCAGGAGATTATCGAAAATTAAGCGAGCCATTTATATTTACTGAAAGTATGGGTAAAATTAAAGGGCAGCATCAAGGGGCACATTATTTTACCATTGGCCAAAGAAAAGGATTGGGCATTGGTGGTACTCCTTTGCCTTTGTTTATCATTCAAACCAATACGGAAACCAATACCGTTTATGTTGGTCAAGGAGAAGATCATCCAGCCCTCAATAAAAAGGCACTTTTCATTACGAGTGGTGATGTACATTGGATACGCGAGGATCTAAAAATGGCGATTGGCGAAAAACGCACGTACACCTCTAAAATTCGCTACCGTCAACCAGTTGAAAGAGTTGAATTATTTCAAGAGGCTGAAGGACTTTATTTATTATTCGAAAACCTTCAAAAAGGCATTAGTCCAGGTCAGTTTGCCGCGTGGTATGACGGCGAAGAATTGATAGGGTCAGGGGTGATTACATCTTAAAATATGGCGTAAAAAAAACCCAGACAATTAATGCCTGGGTTCATAAATTTTACTTAAAAATTCTTAGTTCTTTGCTAAATAATCAGCTACACCTTCGTGTGTTGCAGTCATACCTGAATCTCCAGCATTCCAGTTTGCAGGACAAACCTCACCGTTCTCTTCAACAAATTGTAGAGCGTCCACCATTCTTAGAGCCTCATCAACGTTTCTACCTAATGGTAAGTCGTTTACAACTTGGTGACGAACAATACCTTCTTTGTCAATTAAAAATAAACCTCTGTAGGCAATCATAACGTCGGTAGCAGTTAAACGACCTTGTTCATCATAATCGTATTCGCCCACTAATACATCAAATGCATCTGAAATGGTTTTATTTGTGTCGGCAATAATTGGGTATTTAACACCTTTAATACCACCTTCATTTTTTCCTAATTGTAACCATCCCCAGTGTGATTCTTCAGTGTCTGTTGAACATGCTACAACTTTAACGCCTCTTTTTTCAAACTCATCAATTTTTGCTTGAAAAGCATGTAACTCACTTGGACAAACGAATGTGAAATCTTTGGGGTAAAAGAATAAGATCACATGATTTTTTCCAATGTATTGATTCAATGAAAAGTTTTCAATTACTTCACCACCATTTACAACTGCTGGAGCTGTAAACGAAGGTGCTTTTTTTCCGACTAATACTGCCATATTATTTAAATTTTTAAATGTTATTGTTTTATTTTCTGCAAAGTTAAGAAGTATTCGTAAGTCAAAAAATTATTTCTATTTAAAAAATTAATAGACCTATTAAGGCAATTAATATGGGCTGATTAATTTAGCACCATACCAAGTCCGAATCCGCACAGAATGGCAATAAACTTGTAAAGGTTGATTTTATGTCCAGCATTCGATTCAAAAATAATAGTGGTTGAAATATGAAGGAACATACCAATGGCAATAGCCATCACAAAGTTTAAGTTAACATTAAAATGATTCATCAGATAAGCACCAAACAACAGTCCTATTGGTGCTGTAATGGCAAATATTCCCAACCCAATCCACGCGTTCCTTCTATTTATATTGGCGGCCTTGAAAATGGTCATTAACGCGATAGCTACAGGAATTTTATGAAGAAAAATGCCCCAAAGTAGGTTGTTTGGACCGTGGTCATGACCCTCGTGGGAACTTAACAAGGGCATGGCTTCAATTAATGAATGCACCGATAGACTGATGAGAATGACGTATGGAAAAGCTTTACTAATGTCATGC
>JAWWDX010000331.1:0-2087 GCA_033719695.1 Putridiphycobacter sp. | reverse complement strand
TGCAATTCCGCCTCGGTAGGGGTGTGCTGGGCCTATGATTACAATTTTAAGTGGCGAATTAGTCATCAATCCCTTTTTCGATCAAATAGGTATTTCTATTGCTTGAACTGCGGCCGATTAATTCAGCAAGAAAGCCTGCTAAAAACAATTGTGTTCCAATAATCATGGCTACTAGGCCAATATAAAATTCAGCCCGTTCCGCAATTAATGCAGAGCCCGTGTTAATAAATAATTTATTAAAGATGAGCCATGCAGCAATTCCGAAACCAAGCATAAAAGACAAGGTTCCTAACAGTCCAAAAAAGTGCATTGGTTTTTTACCAAATCGGGTAATGAACGTAATCGTAAACAGGTCTAAAAAACCATTCACAAAACGGTTCAGCCCAAATTTTGACTTGCCGTATTTGCGTTCTTGGTGTTGTACCACTTTTTCACCAATTTTATTAAACCCTGCTGCTTTAGCAATAACAGGTATATAGCGGTGCATTTCACCAAAAATTTCAATCGACTTAACCACCGTGTTTTTATAAGCTTTTAAACCACAATTCATGTCGTGGAGTTTAATACCACTAATCATTCTGTTAACGCCATTATACAGTTTCGTTGGAATGGTTTTTGAAAGCGGATCGTAACGTTTTTTCTTCCAACCAGACACTAAGTCGAAACCTTGATTGACAATCATGTCATATAATTCAGGGACCTCTTCAGGTGAATCTTGTAAATCGGCATCCATGGTAATCACCACATCACCTTCGGTAGCTTGAAAACCAACGTGTAAAGCGGCAGATTTCCCGTAATTTCTTTGGAATTTAATACCTTTTACTTGACTATCTTTGGCTTTTATTGCTTCTATTACAGCCCATGAATTGTCAGTTGAACCGTCGTCAATAAATACCACTTCATAAGTGAAATTGTTGGCGATCATCACTTTTTGAATCCACTGATGCAATTCAGGTAAAGATTCATCTTCATTAAAAAGCGGTACAACTATCGATATTTGCTTCAGTTCTGCCATAGTATTGATAGCAAATATAATTAACCCTTTTTAATATGTTTACTACTCATTCGCTTTTTAAGATTTATTTTGAACTAGAAGCCTCTTTTCAGTACAATTTGTAGCTACTGTATTTATTTTTTTATCACCCTAAATGTCCTCGTCTGTGCGTCAACTTTTATTGTTAAAAAGTATACCCCAGCTGGTATTTCGGCATCCATCACATATTTTGAATCCGAAATGCCTTTAGCTGAAAAAATTGATTTACCTGTAATATCTACTAGTTTCATATCAACTGTTGTTAAATCGTTCAATTCAATTGTGAATGGTCCCTCACTTGGGTTAGGGTAGATGCTGACACTAGCAAAAGGATTACTTTCAGCAACAGAACCTGCAGAAACAGTCATACAGGCAGATGTATCAATACAGCCATTATAAGTAATTTCAACACATACATTTCCTGCGTAACCATCTAATGTTTGATTAGTGAACCCAGGGATTGGAGCAAAGCCGTTGTTACAATCTAGCCACTGATATGTTGCATTTGGTTGATTTGAAATAAGTTCATAGGGACCTCCAGCCATGTATGTTGTATCAATGTCAATCAATGTCAAATTCAACGTTACAATTGAATCGCAACCGTTTATTGTAGAGCTCGAATAGGTTGCTGAATTATTATTTGAAGTATAGGTGTTACCGTCAATCCATGTGTAGGAATTGCCACAAGCAACAATTGAATCTGTGGCAGAATAGCTATCATGAATGGTAATATCTAGCACAACAATAGAGTCGCAACCGTTCACCGTCAATAATGAATCATATACAATGGTATCGGAAGTAGCAAAAAAGTTGTTTGTAGGGTCTCCCATAATTATATAATAACTAGGGCCACAGCCTTCAACAAAAACGGTTAGAGAAGTAGAGTGATTGATTGTTAAATTCAATGTAACAATGGAATCGCATCCATTTGCGTTTACAAGTGTGTCGGTTGCCGTATTTGTACTGCTAGTATAGGTATTGCCGTCTGTCCATGTATATGAATCGCAAGCCACCACCACATCACTACCATAGGTTGCGTTATTAATTTGTAATG
>JAWWDX010000330.1:0-2101 GCA_033719695.1 Putridiphycobacter sp. | reverse complement strand
CCTGACCACATGACCTATGCCATTATCGTTTACGTATTTACTCGTATACCCTGTTTTTGAAAATACTATAATTGGTTTTTTGAGAGCTAGGTATTCACAAAACTTTGTACTAAATGAATAGGTTATATCTTCAGACAAAAATATTAAACCACCGTCGGCTTCATTGATAATTTTAGCTATGCTTTCTTTAGGAACAGTATCATGATCAATGATTGGTAAAAACCGATTTGAGAGCGCAGCTATAACTTTAGAGTTTGCACCATAAAAATTGAACTTAATAGATTTATAAACTGAATAATAATCTTTTTCAAGAATTTCTAAAGCTGAAGTAAATTCTTTCACTAAATACCCTGTATTATTATAAAATGTACCTGTAAACACCAAATTTAATTCTTCTGTTACTTCAGGTTTTTTCGCATCTATACCTATCAATTCTTCAAGGTCATAACCATTAATAACAGTGTGAAACTTATCAGTATTTGAAGGGTCTAGGGTCTGAAAATATTTTGTCATTTCAGGCGCGACGGAAACAACTTTATTAAACTTCGAAATGACTTTTCGTTCCATTTCTTTTTCTTGCTCCTGTTTATTTTTAGTTAAATAGCTATATCCATAGGATGTTTTATTGACTGTCCAGGGGTCTCTAAAGTCTACCACAAAATTTATTTGAGGGTACTTTGGAATTAATTCAGAAATGTAAAATGCTAGCCTGAAAGGTGCCACAGAAACCACAACATCAGTAATTTTTTTTTGTTTGAGTAATTCTTCAACTCTATTTTTAATCAGGCTCCCATCAAGGCATGTCTTGTCGTAGAAGTTTCCAGTTGTGAAAAATTTTAGCTTAAGAATAGCAATTCTATACTTAATCTTTTGAATCAGAGTAGTAGGCACTGAATCAACCACTGTTGGATAGTTTCCATTTATATATTCAATAGCATGCTTAAAATTTAAAACATCAACGCCCCATGGCGATTTTTTAGAACTATTTTGATAAGTCAACACCGTAAAATCTACTTGACTTTTAAAGAGATACTTTGCAAATTTTGCCCAGCGTCGCCCTCCAATCCCACCATATGGAGGGAAATCATAGTTTATTATTAACACGTGTTTTTTTGATTTCATCAAAAACGGATACAATATGCGACTAAGTTAATAATTTGTGAGCCTTTCCAAACCTATCTTAAGAGAATCGCTTTATTTATTCTCCTCCGCAAACCACTCAACAAAACTATTGTCTGTTTCTTGCAAGCGAGCGTACCTTAAAGAAATATGGCTTGGTAAATTAGGATGAATTCTTTTCACCATATCAATCAGCATGTTTTCCGCTGTGGGTTGGTAGTTGCAAAGCATCATTTTTGAAAATCCATTTTCTACTTTAGCATATTCCTTATGGGGTGTTTCACCATTCAACAACAAACAATGGTCGAAAGGCTCAACCACATATTGTTTTACAATCTTTTTTAAATCACCGAAATCGATAATCATGCCGTTTTTTACGTCATTAATATTGTTAATCACAGGACCCGAAATGGAGACGGTGAGCTTATATGAATGGCCGTGGATATTTTTACATTTTCCGTCATACCCCCATAGGGCATGAGCTGTTTCAAAATCAAAAATTTTGGTAACACGAAGGTTCATGACATAATTTTTTAAAGTGGGTACTTACTAAACACTGTATTTGCTTGTTGCAAATCTATTAAAAATTTATCAATGATATGTTTTTCTACGTGAGCCATTACAACTATTTTCCACCACTTGGGATTTTTAAAGTCATCTGCAACCAAATGGTATTTCTGTGCCAACTCCTGTGGAATATGAGCCGCATCCATAGCCACAATATTCATATATTGATTTCTGTAATAAGGAATTTCAAGCTCATCTAATCTTTCACAAATGCGATCAGTACGGTCAATCAATTTTTGCATTTGATACTTCCATCCTTCCGACCCATAGGTCATCAAAATCATCCACATTGAAATAGCATTTGCGCCAGATCGACTGCCACATAATGTAAAATCAGTGCCTTGCACGTAGCTGGCCTCTTCGGTTTGAGCATATTCTATTAAGCCTTTTCGACACAGAAATATACCTGTACCGT
>JAWWDX010000329.1:0-2117 GCA_033719695.1 Putridiphycobacter sp. | reverse complement strand
CATTGTCATTGTCATTGTCATTGTCATTGTCATTGTCATTGTCATTGTCATTGTCATTGTCCTTGGGAGCAATGCTCCCTTATTTTTGACCTAAGCTTCAATATTCAAAATCGTTCACAGTGAACAACCCCGAATACTTAACAAGCAACCTCATCGCCTGTCGAACCAAAGTAAAAATTCGATATGAGGTTTATCAAATTTTCAATACGTTCGCCGCTGCATTAAAAAAGCATGGCAACGACATAGAGAAAAGTTAATGTTTTGGTTCCTGCTTTAATATAACTAGTTACGCACGAAGATAATTTTTGAGTCAAATGTTGCTTAAATTAAGATGAGTTAAAAGTGAGCTAACAAAGAAAATGCCTGTACGCCTTCTTGCATGAAAATCGCTTAGTGAAGTATCCTATTCAAAAATTTTGTAATAAAAACAATATGAAAAAAGACACTAATGAACCAATAATGCTAGATGGAAAGGTCGAAGGTTTAAAAAATACATTCATAGTGTTAGTAACCACGTTACTTTTAAAGTTAGCCATTAGCAAGTAACGATAGATACAGGCCCATCACCGATTTTTATTGAGAATGGTGATGATGTGATTGCGGTAGGCCGGATTGATAATGTTGGTAATATGGCTTCTGAGATTTTTGCTAACAAATCTAGAAAAATTTATATCCAAAAGTCCTCTGTTAAAGCAGGGATTATAGCTGTGATTATCTCTACGGCACTGACAATATTCTTTATATCAAGTATGGTTCATGGTTTAAGTTTAGATAAAGTCAATCCAGCTTTTATTTATATGGTATTTCCTGCATTAATTACTCTTTGGTTCTCGGTTAAAGTTTTTAAAGGGACTAGAGATCTCAAAAAGATGCTATCAATGCTTAAAAGTTGACCTTATACAATTTCATTAAAAACTGTATAAATTGATAAGTGATAACTTAGAAAGATTAAGGGGGAACTATGTTTATATTGTTTCTATGGGCACTACCTGCGTTAATTCTAACTTTTGCGGTTGTTTATGTAATCTGTAGACAAACAGAAATGAAAAAGGGCTGATAGTCAGCCCTTAGATAAACTCGATCATTTCCTCAAATTCATTGAACGCTTCTTCGTTAAAGTACCGAGACTTAGATACCCCAAAAGTTGAAATAAACTCGCTATCACTAACACTGCCAGCTTGAAGGTATTCATGCATCATTTCGCCAAAAACACAGAAGATTAGACCTCGTTCTTTCGGTTCGAAAAACTTTTTATGAAATTCTTCGGGTAGCTGTTCCAGCAAGCCCTTAGACAATACAAAGCCATTGGTTTGAAAGCGCTCATTTTTGTGCTCATAGATATAATCCAAAGTGTTTGAATTAAAATACCAGCACACTCTGAACCTATCTTGCCAATGTTCTGGAGTTCGTGTTTTTCGAGTAAATAAGTGAATAAAAGGTGTTTGATCATTCTTTGTCTTGTTACTCATGGTCTGAGTCCTTTGTTGATAAACCTCATGAGTATTTAAGCTCGCCACCGGAAAATTAATACGCTTCACTGCTATCGCATTTATCCAAAGAAAGGATAATTTGATGCAAATTGGTCTTTCGTGAGTCGTATTGTTGGGTGTCAAAAGCCAACTCAGCTAATAGCTTCGCAATTCTAGCAAGAGCGTCTTTTTCGGCTGGATGCAGGTGATCTAGTTGATAATCAAACATGCGATACCAATCAAATTCTTGTAATTTTTTGCTCGTCAAATATTGTGAATCTATAGAATGCTCTGTCATAGCAATTGCTCGCCCTAGCTCTTCATTTAAAAAGCACATATATGAGCCTTTTAGTGGTTTATTTTGCATAAAATTGTCTCTTTTTAATTTGCTTGAATTGATATCAAGGAGCAGGGTGAGGAAAATTTGTAAAACGCTTTGATTCTAATTTTTTTTTCATTAAAGTTAAAAAGCCAAGCAACAGCTAAGAAGAGTTAATTTATGGAATGGGTATTTTTTTTAAGCTACCTCATTTATGAGGTGATTCGGGTTTATAAAGAGTGTAAACAAAATAACCAAACGTTTTGGCAGTGGTGTAATACTCCACTAAAATGTAGAGACGATGCAAAAATGGATGCGTAATGATTGAT
>JAWWDX010000328.1:0-2176 GCA_033719695.1 Putridiphycobacter sp. | reverse complement strand
ACCCCATTTTTTATCACATTTCCTATCTTAAAAGAATTCAATAATTGCGTAAGTGCCACATCAATTTCAGACACGAGTAATTCCAATTGCGACCGATCAGCAAATTCTACATCTTCCTCAGAAAAATCAAGTTCTAATTCCACTAAAGAGGCAAAATCAAGTAATTTTTGACGCAATGTCTTTAAATCATTGCTGAACCCTCCTCGCATTTGATTCATAGCTACATTATGCTGTGCTTTAGATGTACTGGCAATCAGGTCGGCAATGGCTTCTGTTTGAGAGAGATCCATTTTGCCATGCATAAACGCCCGCATAGAAAACTCCCCCGGTTTCGCCATCCGACAACCATTTTTAAGTAACAATTCTAAAATACTTTGCTGAATGTAAACAGACCCATGACATGCTATCTCAACACTATCCTCTCCTGTAAACGAGGCTGGATTCTTAAAAAGCGTAGCCAAAACTTCGTCAACAATTATTCCGTCATCTACTATTTTACCAAAATGTGCAGTATGTGACTGTTTATCGCTTAGCGTTTTAGAAAAAATTGATTCAACAATTCTAAAAGCCTCAAGACCAGACACACGAATAATGGCTATTGCACCCATACCTGGTGCGGTTGACAAAGCACAAATTGTATCAGTAGATTGCATGTGTTCCATTTAATAAAGATTACTCAACAAATATATCGTTTCTGACAAAGATGTTTTGATTTAAACGCATACTTATTTTTAATAGTTGTGAAGTGAGACAGAAAAAAAGGCAAACTTAAACAGTTTACCTTTTTGATTACGTATTTGTTATAGATTTGTGTTTAACTCATGAAAGAAGATAACATCCATACTACTTTTTCAGATTCAGTGATATAGTCACTCATTAAGCTATTTGTTCCTTCATCATCAGCATCTCCAGCCAAAGCTAAAATCTTTCTTTCCTTTTTAATTAATGTAGAAAAATTGTCAATCACATGTGTTACAGCTTCGGTTTGAATACCGTCACTTTTAATTGATTTTATTTCAGAATGAGATAAATAATCTTCCATGGTATGCAATGGAGTACCACCAAGCGTCAATACCCGTTCAGCTATTTCATCTACTTTAATAACGGCGTCGTTATACAGTTCCTCAAATTTTAAATGCAACTCAAAAAATTTCGGTCCCTTAACATTCCAATGAAACCCTCTTAAGTTCTGATAAAACAGCTGATAATTAGCTAATAAGTCATTTAAGTGATTCACAAGTTCTTTTGATTTTTCTACGTCTAATCCTATATTGTTTTTCATAATTTTTATTTTACCTCAAAGATACTATACTTCAATAGTTTTATCAAATTGAATCTGTTTATATGACTATAAAAAATATCAATTGTCTTAAAAAAAAATAAACATATTAAATTGTGAATAAAATCAAAAGAAAACCTTGTTATAAACAAATCAAAGCTATATTTTTGGAGTCGAAATTAAATAACAACAAACATGTCAGTTTTAGTAAATAAAAATTCAAAAGTAATAGTGCAAGGTTTTACGGGTGGTGAAGGAACTTTCCATGCAAGTCAAATGATTGAGTTTGGCACTAATGTAGTTGGTGGAGTTACCCCTGGTAAAGGAGGACAAACACATTTAGATCGACCAGTTTTTAATTCGGTAGCCGAAGCAGTGGAGAAAACAGGAGCAGATGTATCTATCATTTTTGTTCCACCAGCGTTTGCTGCAGATGCAATTATGGAAGCTGCTAATGCTGGCATTAAAGTGATTATTGCCATTACAGAAGGTATTCCAGTAAAAGATATGATTATTGCTAAAGAGTATATTAGTCAATATGACACCACTTTAATTGGACCAAATTGCCCAGGTGTGATTACAGCAGATGGCGCAAAAGTAGGCATAATGCCTGGCTTTATCTTTAAGAAAGGAAAAATTGGTATTGTATCAAAATCAGGTACTTTGACTTATGAAGCAGCAGACCAAGTTGTAAAAGCGGGAATGGGAATTACCACTGCTATTGGAATTGGTGGCGACCCAATTATTGGTACAACTACTAAGGAAGCTGTACAACTATTAATGGCTGATGACGAAACAGAAGGCATTGTTATGATTGGTGAAATTGGTGGTAATTTAGAAGCACAAGCGGCTGAATGGATTAAAGAGAATGGTACAAAACCAGTGGTTGGTTTTATT
>JAWWDX010000327.1:0-2180 GCA_033719695.1 Putridiphycobacter sp. | reverse complement strand
TGTTTCTCGTCTTTGAGCAGCACATCATTGTCCGGAGAGTCGATGCGAAAACTGGACAGAATATAAGGCTGGAGCCTTTTATCAGTACGAGAATAATACCTCATGCCGGAGAGCTGACGATAAGCTGTCAGGCTATTGAATAACGCGAGTAAATTTTCGGTATTAAGCGTGAAAGGTATGAACGCTTTTTCCACGCCAAGCAATTCATAATCGGAATAATCGTTAACTGTATCATCAGCTGGAGTCAGGGCCTTACTTGATAGATTCTCCGGGTAATTACTGAATATTTCGTGATTTTTAAGGTAAGCCCTGGTCAGTATATTTCCCTCAAGGACAGCTTTTTGTTCATAGGGACTAAATAACTGACTGAGTAGTGTTTTGTCGTAAGAAAAAGCACACACTGGAATTGCAGCCAGAATCATCACTGCAAAAGTGACTATAAATCTCATCATGAAAAAATTTTTTCATCAATCCTGACACTCGTCAAATTTACGAAGCCCATATAAATGACAAAAAAAAGCCCCATTAAAAAATGAGGCTATAGCAAAAATATGAAAAAAGTACGGCTTTTAAAAAGTTAATACGACCATTCAAGGTTTAATGTAGGTGTATCCTGCCATTTGCAGGTGAGAAAGCTCAGCGACTCCACTTGGAACAATATCAGCCTGGGTTACGTTATACAGGTCATTTTCCATATCTACTTTCCGGCCTTTAATCGTGTTTGCACAAACCTGAAATTTGACACCCTGGTTTTTAAGACCATCTACTTTGCTGGTCATGGTATCAGTGGCATTCGCATGTTTGAATTTAGGCAGATGACTTAAAGAATCCGGATTAACCAAAAGAGCCAATCCATTGCCATGTAAGACGACTTTGATATCCATGTTCTCGGCACCTACAGCATTGATATGATTTTGAATATTCCTCAATGCCCCAGCCTGTTTTTTAGGCATATCATAATTGATGTGGTAAACCACTTTCTGCTTGTAATACCGTTCTGCAAAAACGGTCGTGCTGCTTAACAGAAAAATAGTTGTAAAAATTAATAAAAAAATACCCGGTTTTGCATGTTTCATTCTCTTATTATCCTCAGTGGTTTTATTTAATAAACTATGAGCATTATTTTTTTGTCGCTCAACTACTAAGGATGCTAGATGAATAAGAAATATTCCCTTTTTAATTATTAATTTATTTAATAACAAATTAGGCTATTCACAGAAAATCTTATCTCTACCTTCTTCTTTGGCCTTGTACAGCAGACTATCAGCGCGTTTTAACAAAGTACTGATGGATTCATCTTGCTTGTTAAGAAAAACCAGTCCAGAGGAAAAAGCCAGGTCAATATTTTGTTCATTAATGACCAGGGGGTCTCTAATCAAATGACTACGTAAACGTATCAGCATATCTTTAGCGGAATGAATCTCAGTTTCAGGCATCAACACGGCAAATTCCTCTCCACCGATACGCCCAATAACATCCGTTTTTCGGAAAATATTTTTACAAGTATCCGCAAAATATCGAAGAGCATCATCTCCGGCATGATGCCCAAATTCATCATTTATTTTTTTAAACCAATCCAAATCGATCATGGCTAAAGTAAAAGACCATGAGTATCGATGCGAGATGTCAATTTGATACTCAACTTCTTCTAAAAAAGCCCGCCTGTTTAATACACCCGTCAAACCATCATTTCTGGCAAAGTGTTCAAGCTTGCTTTCTAATTCTTTACGCTCAGTAATGTTCCTCGCCAAGCCTTCTACATAAATCGGTTCATGCTGATCATTGAAACGAACATAGGCATTGGTTGAAATCCATACAGGTGATCCATCCTTGTGTCTGAGCCATGCTTCAACCAGTCTTGCTTTACCATTTCCTTTGATAAGCGCTTGCACTATTTTCTCTCTTTCACCGGGTGTGCAATAAAAATCTTTCAGAAACTTACCTAGCATTTCATCCGGGCGATAGCCTAATACCTCTTTTACTGATGGAGAGATTAAGGTGACAACACCATTCATATCTGTGCGGTAAAACACATCTAGCAAATTATTCAGTAGAGACTCCAGTTCCTCACGGGAGTGAAATAACCTGTTATGCGTATTTAGCTGACTGGTTTTTTGAATAAGCGTTGATTCTTGATTAGCAGCACTTTCATGCCCTTTTGACTGAGACACTTTCTGAAG
>JAWWDX010000326.1:0-2194 GCA_033719695.1 Putridiphycobacter sp. | reverse complement strand
TAGCACTTGGTTTATCCATGATGGTAGACCAAAAGGCAATGAGAGATTTGGCAACGGATAGCTACAAGGTGATTCGTGTTAATGGTAAGATTGTGTACGTAAAAACTAAGTCGCCAATGAAGCAAGGAGACTTATATGTTGATGGTACCGATATCAATTTTGACACAGAGCAGTCTAGGGCTGCTATTATTAATAAGATTACAGGAAGATGTGTATTATCGCCTGCTAAAAAAGGTAAAGCAATTATCTTACCGGCCGCAAATAATATCAATTCTAGGTCTGGTGCTATAATTAATAAAATAGATATTAAGAATCATTTTTCAGAGAATTACCTTGTTATTGGTAAAATGATGATAGAGGTCAGTGAAAATTCATTTCCTCAAAATGAAAAAAGCTTTTTTTATTTAGCGTATGACTACAATGGAGAGTTAATTAGAAAAAAGCTACCATATTCAGGAAATAAACTTATTTTGGATAGAGCAGATATTTTTACCGTTGATAATCAGTCAATACCGGTACAAGATAAAGAGATGGCTTTATACTACATGGATGATAACTCAGGGGAAAAACTGGCAGAATTTAAACCTGTTTTCCCAGATCTCGACAATTTGAAAGCTGAAGTATTGATTATTTTATCAGAGTCCGACAAAAAAACAAAAGAGGATAAAATTAAGGAAGTAACTGCTTATTTAAATGAATTTTATGGCAAGCCACAAAAAGACAATTTAGCAAGTTGGTTAGCTAGTGAATTTGAATTATAAGTGTTTCAGCTTTTTATTATTTGTTAATAATCATTGATTATTTTTAAGATAAAATAGGTGTGCAGATGTGATACTTATTTTATCTTTGCATGATGAAAGAAACAATTTTAATCCTTGATTTTGGTTCTCAGTACACGCAGTTGATTGCGCGAAGATTAAGAGAGCTTAACGTATATTGTGAAATTCATCCTTGGAACAAAGCACCGAATCTAAATGATTCGATAAAAGGTGTTATTTTTTCAGGAAGTCCTTTTTCTGTTCGAGATAATAATTCTCCAGTTCCACCAGTAGAAAAGTATAAAGGTAAAATACCATTGCTAGGAGTTTGTTTTGGTGCTCAGTTCTTAGCTCAACATTTTGGTGGTGAAGTGTTACCTTCAGAAATTAGAGAGTATGGACGTGCAAATCTTGGATTTGTTGATCAGTCATGTCGCTTAATGCAAAATGTTCATGGCGGTTCACAAGTTTGGATGAGTCATGGGGATACAATAAAGAAAATCCCTGACAATTTTGAAAAAATCTGTAGTACAAATGATGTAGAATTTGCTGGTTTTAGAGTTAAAGATGAAATGACTTATGGTATCCAGTTTCATCCAGAAGTTTATCATAGTACAGATGGTAAACAATTGCTCAAAAATTTTATCGTTGACATTTGTAAATGTTCTCAAAATTGGACTCCAGATGCCTTTGTTGAATCCACCGTATCGGCATTAAAAGAAAAATTAGGCAATGACAAAGTAATTATGGGGCTTTCTGGCGGTGTTGATTCGTCAGTTGCGGCCTATTTACTAAACAAAGCAATTGGTTCAAATTTACATTGCATATTTGTAGATAACGGCCTATTAAGGAAAGATGAATTTAATTCTGTTTTAGAATCATATAAAGGTTTAGGTTTAAATGTTAAAGGCGTAAATGCAGCAGACAGATTTTATAAGGCTTTAGCAGGTGAATCAGATCCTGAAGGAAAGCGAAAAATCATTGGTGGCATGTTTATCGAAGTTTTTGACGAGGAGTCTCATAAGGTAGATGGCGCAAAATGGCTAGGTCAGGGAACAATATATCCTGATGTGATAGAGTCTGTGTCGGCTACTGGTGGTCCTTCTGCTACAATCAAATCTCACCACAATGTAGGGGGGTTGCCAGATTTCATGAAACTGGAAGTCGTAGAGCCATTACGCCTACTTTTTAAAGATGAGGTGCGTAGGGTTGGTAAGTCCTTGGGTATACCAGAAGCAATTATAGGAAGACATCCGTTCCCTGGTCCAGGCTTAGGAATTCGGATTTTAGGTGATATTACGAAAGAAAAGGTACGAATATTGCAAGAAGTAGATCATATATTTATTTCAGGCTTAAAAAGATGGAATTTGTATGATTCTGTATGGCAAGCCGGAGCCATTTTATTACCTGTACAGTCTGTTGGTGTAATGGGAGAT
>JAWWDX010000325.1:0-2259 GCA_033719695.1 Putridiphycobacter sp. | reverse complement strand
CAGTCAATAAGGCAGGCCTTAAACAATATATACAGCCAATTTTTACTAGAGAATTTAAGGTAATAGGGAAAGGTCAGACGGTAGTTGATGTAATGGAGATATTAAAAACGTCTTTTAAATATCTTAATTTAAGACTTGATGTTAAAGACTCGCTCAATAATCCAAAGGTTCGAACCCATCAATTCATCAACTTAGGAACTGACTATAGAGCTAATTACTCAACAAATGCTAAAAGACTTATAAAAAGAGCAAACATACATTTTCAATATAGACGGCTAAATAATTTAGATGTATTTATTGATTTAATTAAAGATACGCTCATGACAAAAATTGATGAATTCAATACAGCTAATATTGAAAAATTGTCAACTTTAATGCAGGTAGCACAAGCTGAAAAAAAGGGGAAAGCAATCGGTATTTTTGATCTTGAGGGACACTTTGTCGGAGCCGGTTTCTTTTTTCAGCATCAGAATACGGTCACTTATTTAAAAGGAACAGCAATAGAGTCTGCAAAGAAAAATGGTGCCATGTATGGTTTAATAGATAGTGCATTACAGCTATTTGAGAACGAATTTGAAATATTTGATTTTGGTGGGTCAGATATTGATAATGTGGCTAATTTTTATCACAAATTTGGAGCGCTAGATAGGACTTATTACCACTATATTATTAATAATTTACCACTGTGGTACAGGATACTGAAGAATGTATGGAAGCGATAGTAGAATCGATCAGTGTATATGAATTTAAAACACATTATAATTATATAAAATGAAAACTATATTGATTGTAGGCAGTTCTGGCGGTTTAGGAACAGCATTAACTGATTTTTTCATTCAACAAAAGTGCCAGTTAGTGCTTCACTTTTACACGAAAAGACCAGAAGTGCAAGAAAGTGAAAATACAATGCTAATTTCAGCTAATATTGCTGATGAAGATGAGGTGAAATCTATGATGAAATCAATCAGTGATAGGTTTGGTAAATTAGATATTGTAATTAACAATGCGGGTGTTTCAATATCTGAAATCTCTTGGAAGACCAAGTTATCTAACTGGGATAAAACAATTGCTGTTAACTTAACGGGCCCGTTTTTAGTAAGTAAATATGCAGTGCCTATAATGAAGTCCAGTAGTTGGGGTCGAATTATCTTTATTTCTTCAATTGTTGCACAAACTGGTTTTGTTGGTACAAGCGCCTATGCTGCTTCAAAAGCAGGTCTGCTAGGTTTAACAAAGTCACTTGCAAAGGAAGTTGCTCCAAAAGGCATAACCGTAAATGCGATCGCATTAGGATATTTTAATGTTGGTATGATTGCAGACGTACCTGATGTTCTAAAAGCTAATATTGTAGAATCTATTCCAAATAAAGCATTGGGAGACCCAAAACAACTTTTTGAAACTATTCAATTTATCATTTCTGAAAATAGTGATTATCTGACAGGACAGACCATAAATCTTAACGGAGGTTTATATATGGCTTAATACTTTTAAGAAAGCAAAAAAACATTTATATTTGTTAGAAACCAAACTATAATGATCCATAATTTTAGTGATAAGTCCTCCGTTCTTAGTGTTTTTATTGCTGAAATTAGAGATGAACGGATTCAAAAAGATGCACTTCGATTTCGAACGAACCTTGAAAGAATTGCTTTAATTTTAGGGTATGAGCTCAGTAAAAAATTAAAATATGAGTCTTGCGAGGTCATTACGCCTCTCGGCACAGCAAATTGTCAAAGTTTATCGCATCAACCCGTAATAGCTTCGATATTGAGAGCAGGGGTGCCCATGCATAACGGCCTGCAAAAAATTTTTGATCGTTCAGAGAATGCTTTTGTTTCGGCTTATCGTAAACCACATAAAAACGGCGACTTTGATGTTTTTGTGGAATATATGTCAGCACCTAATCTCGAATCTAAAACATTAATAATTGCCGATCCAATGTTAGCTACAGGTGCTTCGCTAAATAAGGTGTATAAAGCGCTGTTGAAAAATGGCGTTCCTACAAAAATTCATGTAGTAGCCGCAATAGCCAGTCAAGAAGCTATTGATTTTCTAAAGCGGAAGTTACCTAAAACTACTGAGTTTTGGTTAGGGGCAATAGACGAAGAATTAACAGCTCAGTCATACATAGTGCCTGGTTTAGGTGATGCTGGTGATTTAGCATACGGGCCAAAATCATAATTTATGTCTTTCGGAATGTTTGCTTATGGCTTCGGAATGGGTACCTTTAAGTACTTGTTTGCACATTGGATTATGGTG
>JAWWDX010000324.1:0-2266 GCA_033719695.1 Putridiphycobacter sp. | reverse complement strand
CATTCGGTGAAAAGGCATTAGGGGCCATTAGATTGTAATTGTTTTCAATATTGACAATAGTGTTTGAAATTGATTTGCAGCCGTTTGATCCAATGACTTCGCACGATACAACATAGTTTCCTTTGTTCTTAAATGCATAGGTAAATGTTGGTTCGGATGTTGTATGAACCCCTTTTATTTCCCACTGAATAGCAGAGTAAAAAACATTTTTTTGACTAAAGTTGACTTGAGGAATCAATGAATTATCATATTCATAATTAATTTCATTTTCAGGAATAGGATTTACATGAATGGTAATTGCTTTTGACGCATTTACCACTTTTGATGTTTTTCGATTCACAAGATTTAGTTTTACAATATAGTCTCCCGGTTTTGTAAATTTTTGTGCGGTATACGCTCCTGCAGCAGTACCCAAACTTCCAAAATCCCACATATAATCAGCTTCTAACTTAGGAATAGATGGTGAAAAATTGACCTCTTCACCTGCACAAACTGTTGTTTTGTCGGCAATAGCTTCTAGCTTAAATTTAGAAAAATCAGCCTCACTATCAGATTCAGTTATCTCTGAAATTGGTCGTTCATCAACGGGTTCAATATTACTTAATTCTGTTTTTATGACTGTGCTAATATTGGGAGTATTCAAAGGTTTGTTATCAATTTTATTAGCGGATTGCGCCACTTTTTCTGAGCTAAGGGCAGATGCACTTTCTTCCTCAGAATGATTGTTGTTATTAATGGTCTGTTTTTCTAAACTGACGGCAGTTTCATGTTTTACTGATGTTTTCAGTTCCGGCGCCATATCATTCGTTGCTGTTTTATCAGAATTGGTCATGGATTGACCTTCAACAATATAATTTTCCCCGGTTTTCGGTACAACTGTATTGATTTGTGTTCCATACCAAATTCCTAATGTGGCAATCGTTGCGGCCACTGTACCTAAAATCACCCATTTGGTAATGCCGCCTTTTGCTGGACCTAGTTTATCGGCAACTGCTAGCCAAGCCTCCTCTGAATAAGGTGCTTCGTAGCTTTCTACAGATGCTTTGACTAATTTTTCAAATTTATCCATTATATTCAATCTTTTCTGCACTAAGTAGTGCTCTTAATTTTTGTTTTGCTTTTGCTAAGTTCGACTTTGAAGTGCCTTCCGAAATGCCAATGTATTCGGCGATTTCTTTGTGTGTGTACCCTTCAATGACGTACAAGTTAAAAACCATTTTATAACCAGCAGACAATTCACTAATTGCTTTAATGGCTTTTTCAGCTTTAAAATTGAGTTCATTCAATTCTTCATCTAAAATTATACCATCTTCACTTTCGCTCGGAATTGTCATTTCGTTTTCTAGCGAATATGTATTGTTTTTATGCTTCCTAATAAAATCAATCGCCGTATTCACCATTATCCGTCTTACCCATCCTTCAAAAGAACCTGTAAAATTGTAAACCCCCAGTTTGTCAAATACTTTAATGAACCCATTTTGAACCATGTCTTGTGCTTCATCTTCATCACGTGCATAACGCATACAAACACCTTTCATTTTTCCATAATACTTCTCAAATAGCAACTTTTGGTACTTGCGTTTTCCCTGAATGCAGCCTTTGATAATATTTTGGAGTTCTTGACTATTTTCCACTTGTTGGTTTACGGATTAAAAACGAATTAATATAGTAGGGGTTGCCTGTTTCGAATAAATATTTCAAATTTATAAAAACAAGCAAATTGTCACCTGTTTCTTACAAAAACTTTCTTAAATTTGCGCCGAATAAAGAGTTACTAACCAAAACAAAAAATAAAATGAAAGTTACTGTAGTAGGAGCTGGAAATGTTGGGGCAACTTGTGCTAATGTGTTAGCACATAATGAGGTTGCAAATGAAATTGTATTATTAGATATTAAAGAAGGTGTTGCTGAAGGCAAGGCTTTAGATATGTGGGAGACTTCTCCTGTGAATTTATACGATTCAAGAATTACTGGTTCAACAAATGATTATACTAAGACAGCTGGTTCTGAAGTGGTTGTTATAACATCTGGTATTCCTAGAAAGCCTGGTATGAGTCGTGACGATTTGATCGCTACAAATGCTGGAATTGTAAAGTCAGTAACAGAAAACGTAGTGAAGCATTCGCCTGATGCCAAAATCATTATTGTTTCTAACCCTTTGGATGTGATGTGCTACACAGCATTTTTAGCTGCAGGTATCGATAAAAGTAAAGTAATGGGTATGGCTGGTGTTTTGGATACGGCTCGTTACCGATCATTTTTAGCT
>JAWWDX010000323.1:0-2267 GCA_033719695.1 Putridiphycobacter sp. | reverse complement strand
TTGATACGTGTATTTTACCCATTTTTAATGATTATAAGACTCATGACAAATTAATAGCTGGATAAAAAACTTTTTATGGTTAGAATATATAGTATTGGTAGTAGTGCTGATGAGTTTTGCACAAGAAGGCCGACAAAAATTGGTGCTGGGGTATCCAGAAGTTGTTTTAGATCTGCATGAAGATCAATTGTTTTTAGATAAAGGATTGATTTTAGATAAGTTAGAGTCGAAAGGATTGATTGGTGAACAGTACACTTACGGTCAAGTTGATTTTGATGCTATTGAGCAATATCTTGAAAGCCTCAGTGAAGTTAAATCAGTAAAAGTATATAATGAGATTGGTTCCAATTGGCAAATTTATGTAACACTACGTCAGCCAATTGCCAGACTGTTTAACTTAAATGGATCGAGTTGTTATATTGATAAGGATGGAAAATTAATGCCATTATCTGATCATTACACCGCGCATGTATTGACCATAAATGGTTATGTAAACGAAACAGATATGACAAAAGAAGTAAGCCATGTAATCAACAATGATAGTTTGAAAACTATTGAAATACTTGATGATTTGTACTTTATTTCAAAGTATGTTTGTTCTGATAAGTTCTTTTCTTCCCAAATTACACACGTTTACGTCAATTCCAAAGGTGAATTTGAATTCATACCAAGGGTTGGTAGACAGCGTATTTTATTTGGTGATAGTCACCATTACGAGGGAAAGTTCAAAAAGTTAAAGGTGTTTTATACCGAAGGATTGGCGAAAGCAGGATGGGGAAAGTATGACACAATTAACGTAATGTTTAAAAACCAAATTGTTTGCTCAAAAAGATAAAAGTATGTCTGAAATAGTTGTAGGATTAGATATTGGAACCACGAAAATAGCGTGTTTTGTTGGTAGAAAAACAGAGCATGGCAAAATTGAGATTTTGTCAATGGGGAAATCAGAAAGCGTTGGTGTATCGCGCGGTATGGTTTCTAATATCGAAAAAACGGTCCAGTCTATCAAATTGGCAATTGAGGAGGCGCAAAATAGAATTGAAGGCAGTTTAACCATTAAGTTGGTTAACGTAGGTATTGCTGGTCAGCATATTTCGAGTTTACAGCACCGAGGGATGTTAACTAGAAATAATTTAGATACGGAAATTTCTCAATTAGATATTGACAATTTGGTGGAAGATATGTATAAGTTAATTATGCAGCCAGGCGAGGAAATTATTCATGTTTTACCACAAGAATATATTGTAGACAATGAGCAGGGCATCAAAGACCCTATTGGTATGTCGGGGATTCGTTTAGAAGCTAATTTTCATATTATTACTGGGAATATTGGAGCCGCTAAAAATATTAAGAAATGTGTCGATAAGGTTGATTTAGTAGTAGATGAAATGATCCTTGAACCATTGGCTTCGTCGGAAGCAGTGTTGAATGAAGAGGAAAAGGAAGCTGGCGTTGTGTTAGTGGATATTGGAGGTGGAACGACAGATGTTGCCATTTTTCAAGACGGCATTATTCGTCACACGGCAGTGATTCCGTTTGGAGGAAATGTGATTACAGAAGACATAAAAGAAGGGTGTACTATTATGAGTCGCCAGTCGGAATTATTAAAAGTGAAATTCGGTTCGGCGCTTGCTAGTGAATGCCAGGACAATGAAATTGTCTGTATTCCGGGACTAAGAGGTCGTGAACCAAGAGAGATTTCAGTAAGAAACCTAGCGTCTATAATTCAAGCAAGAATGGAAGAAATCATTGAGCACGTGCACTATGAAATAAAAAATTCAGGCTTTGAAAAAAAATTAATCGGTGGTATTGTAGTAACCGGTGGAGGTTCACAACTAAAGCACATTACGCAGTTGTTTGAATACATTACCGGCATGGATACCAGAATTGGCTACCCTAACGAGCATTTAGCACCAACAACAAAAATTGAAAACATAACCAGTCCTATGTACTCGACTGGTATAGGCCTAGTGATAAAAGGATTCGAAAAAGCAAGTAAAACTGCTATGTTCGACAATGCAACGGCCGCTAAGAACCATTCGACTAAACGAAAAGGTAGTTTTTTTGAATCGCTATTATCCAAGAGTAAAGCTTGGTTTGAAGAAGAGGATTAAAAACGAAAAAGCAGAAGTAAAATTATTTTGACGGAATTTAACCAATTCCTGACAACAGAAAATTAAAGAAAAGAACCAAAAAACCAACCAATATGGAATTTGATTTACCAAAAGACCAATCATCAATCATCAAAGTAATTGGTGTTGGAGGTG
>JAWWDX010000322.1:0-2273 GCA_033719695.1 Putridiphycobacter sp. | reverse complement strand
TCGTATTACGGCCTGTGGAACAATGCCGAAAGTGAATACTTTTATAGTGGTGGTGGGTTTCAAATCTCCTACCAACATCCTATTAAAAAAGGTGCCTTATTGGGTGGGATAAATTTTAGAACCATTAATTGGGGCAACCAAGTGGGCGCAACTTTTGGGTATAGTGTCCCTTATGTCAGCAAAGAAAAATGGTCATTGTCTGGGGTCACGTCTGCCGACCTAGGCTTGGCTTTATTTGTAAACAATCCTTTATTGGTGTACGCCGTGGATTATACACCCTTTTTTACTTGGCACCGCAACAAGCGTTTCGACTTTGAGGCGGGTATTGGCATACGTTTTACCCATTGTCCGGCTTACGGTAACTACGGTAAAATTAATCAGGTGTTGGATTTGCCTTTGAAGTTGGGGGTGAAGTATCAGTTGCAATAATGCTTAGGACTTATCCCGACAGATATCGGCGGTGAGTTTTTTTTTGCATGTCATATACCTTGGTCATTTTTACCATTCACCTTGGCATAAATAGCCTTTAGCTTCTGTGGCCGAGCAATCTTTCTATCTGTCGTTTGGTTTTTCTTTTGCTTTTTTAATTTGCTATAGTGTATTCGAATAATAATTGCCACTTGTGCCTTCGAGTCCCGAGCTTTGCTCGCCTCAGGCACCGTTGCTTTGTCGTTATTAATGTGTTTGAACTTGCCATAAACAAAGGCGGCTAAGGATTTATTGGCCTGCAGGCTATTAAATGCACTCGAAGCCCCGTTTTTTACTTTTTTGCCAAGGTTGAATTGATCTAAAATGGTTTGGAACCACAAGTCCATGGCTTTTACCCTTTAAATTACACAGTAGGCTATTTCCGCTCCCAATTGGGAGACCTGCTATTATTTTTTGAATTTAATTTTTTTCTGATAGATAACATGGTTATAAAAGGTATGGCCATTGTCTAAGTTCAATCCAAATTCAATTTTTTTCTCATATATTTTTAAAAAGGCACTTTTTATAACCTTGCTTTCAAATACTTTATTTTTCTCATGTTCTTTGGATTGTAGTTTTTTACTTAAATAAAACCTAACATTCTTAGCGTGAGCATTCATTTTTAAATCGAGTGTAATGCATTTTCCGGCAATCGTATTGACAACAGAAAAATCAATCGAGTGCGGCGCTAAACTAACTACAGTTTCACCTACCGAATCATTAATTGGAATAAACATTTTCTTTGGAATAGCTATTGAAATTTCTCTGTTAGGAATGCTGAGTGTTGACTGATAAGCCACCATATCATCTATGTAGTACGACATTTGATTAGGTATAAGAGACCGAAAATATTTCACAAAATTCGCTAATTCTATCTCCTTATCCTTATGATAGATATAGCATTTGTAAAGCAGTGTTGAAGGGATGTCACCTGTTGTTTTGTAAATTTCTTTACAAATTTCTGTAAGCCTTTTGTCGTTTGGGTTTTCAATAAGAATCGGTTTCTCTGTTTGGGCATTTATAGTTGCTAGCATAACATCAACACTTGTTTTAGACTTATCTTTAGGATACTCCACAAAAACATTGATGAATTGAGACATGGCTTGCGACTGATTCATATTCAATACGCGCAGAGCAATGTTAAATTTCTCTTCATAATCATCCGGTTTATAATAGTCTATATCGTACCCTCTGAGGTAAGCTAATATTTTATACTGATATTCGTAACGGAGGCGTATAGGTGTTGAAAATTTTTCTTCACCTTCGTTAAATTTTACTTCAAATCCTGAATTGGCAATTGTGTAACTGTTACTTTTTTTAACAATTAAACCCAAACTGTAAAATCCGGCGTCCTCGTTTGGGCTGATGCTAAATTGCAAATCTTTGTAAAAACAATTTTTGACAATTTTTGCTAACCAATTAGAAAAGTAATTAAATTCACTAGAAATTTTCCGATCAGAATCAGAATCGAATAACTGTGTTAAACTAGGGTAATATCGCTTTTGTGCATTAGTACTCACAGGCAATAAAACAATTATACTAATGAGGAATATTAGACCTTTTTTCATTGCATAAAAGTAAGAAAAAATCAATTCAATATTTTTAGATCCTCATGGCCCAAGGTTTTGAGCTACTTAAAAACTCATTACTGCCAAACAACACAGGCATAAAACATAGAGAACAGGCGATTAAAAAAGCATGCACTCACCCCGAATTAAACTCCAGATTAGGTAGGCTATATGAGAAACATTGTGTATTTGTTTATTAATTACACACCCATTGAGTTAGAGGAGTTAGTTTTACTC
>JAWWDX010000321.1:0-2291 GCA_033719695.1 Putridiphycobacter sp. | reverse complement strand
GGGTCCCTGGTTCGAGCCCAGGTGGGCCCACAAAAAGGTTTTGCGAAAGCAAAGCCTTTTTTTGTGTCCATTTGGGTGAGAAGTTTATGCTGAGTGTAGTGAAACGGAACCGAAGTAAGCCCAGGTGGGCCCACAAAAAGGTTTTGCGAAAGCAAAGCCTTTTTTTGTGTCCATTTGGGTGAGAAGTTTATGCTGAGTGTAGTGAAACGGAACCGAAGTAAGCCCAGTAGAATCCATAAAGCATCTCGATACTGTGGTGCTATTTTTGTTTTATGGCTAATTGTTATATTATTCCCCCGCTACCGCGCGAATGTTTCGCGTGGTAAGTTCAACTAAGGTTATAGTATATGAGTAGAAACTACAAATTCCATAAACCAGAAGCAGCTTATTTTGTAAGTTTTGCTGTAGTTGAGTGGCTAGATGTTTTTACGCGAAATGAGTATAAAAACATAGTGCTTGACAGTTTAGGTTATTGCCAAAAAGAAAAGGGGATGGAAATATATGCTTGGTGTATTATGACAAACCATATACATTTAGTATTTAGGAGTGTTGGTGAGCAAAAGCCAGAGTTGTTATTGGGAGACTTTAAGCGATTTACCAGTAAAGCAATTGTTAAAGCCATAATTGAAAATCCGCAAGAAAGTAGAAAAGAGTTTTTATTAGAACAATTTATGAAAGCAGGTAAAAAATCATCAAATGTTAGCAAGTATCAATTTTGGCGGCATGATAATAAACCAATTGAGGTATGGAGTAATAAAGTAATAGCTGAGAAAATTAATTATATCCACAATAACCCAGTAGAGGCAGGTTTAGTTTTCAGGCCAGAAGAATACATGTATAGCAGTGCAATAGATTATTCAGGGAAAAAAGGACTTTTAGATGATGTTATTATTGCAAAGTAAGCTTCATGAAACCACACGAAAGATTCGTGCGGTAGCAGGGTTTTGTAAAGCGCGCGCGAGATTTTTAAATAGTAGTTATTTGGCTTATGAAAACGAGAATAATAAAAAGCTTAATGCGCCAATAAAAGTGCTCTATTAAAATAGCCGAATTGCGCTTCGCTAAATGCTAGAAGTAGTTTTTCAATTAAATAACACACTCATTACGCTATGCTAAATGAGCACGAGAGGGTACATCTCCTCAAAAAGCCATCAAAACGTTACAAACAAAACTTTCTGAATCAAGCATATTATCACTGCCAACTTTGAAGTCGCAATAGATATTGCTTAGGTATATATAATATTTGAATTTGCTTGTGCATATGCCCAAAACGGCAATTTTGACAATTTAATTTCCTGAGAATCACAACTTTAATATTTGAGTATTAAATAGCGCTATCTTGCATGTAATCAATTTATTGGGTGTGTTGCAGATGATAGATCATAAAAATATTTAATGAATTGTATTTATAATATAAATGAAAATTTATAAATGAAATTCTTTTCCTTTGTGCCAACAAAATTTTAAAACAAATAAAAATAGAATGATGTTAGAAAATTTAGAATTGTTGATGTTCACTTTACCAACCATACTTTTACTATTGATTGGTGTTTTTGCAAGAATTGAAAACGCACAAAAGCCAAAAAGAACAATATTCTTCATTAAAGCAACACTAGTTTTAAGTCTGGGAGTTGCAGTATCAGGGGCTTTATTGACGGCCGTTATGGGCCAAACCGAAATTGATCTATTTTCAGTCGCAGGTTTAGGGATCACATTCCGAATTGATGCCTTGAGTATGGTAATGTATAATATGATTGCCATTTTAGGATTTTTTGTACTGCGCTTTAGCTTCAATTATTTAGATGGCGATAAACGTCATGCTATTTTTTTAGGTAGAATGACAACAACCATTGCCGCCGTTCAATTGCTTGTTTTGGCTGGAAATTTACTGGTTTTATTTTTAGGGTGGTTTTTGGCAAGTTTAGCACTTCATAAGTTAATATTATTCTATGGCAATAGAAAGAAAGCGCAAAATGCAGCAAAAAAGAAATTTATCATAGCCAGACTCAGCGACATTTCACTACTATTTTCATTAGCGCTCATTTATGGGCAGTTTGAGACTGGAAACCTCACAAATATTTTTTTAGCTATTCAGGATGTAAATTTTCAGGCGAGTAGTACCCTAGAATTAGCTGTATTCTTTCTTGTGCTAGCTGCAATTTTTAAATCGGCTCAATTTCCAACGCATGGCTGGTTAATTGAAGTGATGGAAACGCCTACACCTGTTTCGGCATTGCTGCATGCCGGACTGCTAAATGCCGGACCGTTCATTATTATCAGAATGGCTTTCC
>JAWWDX010000320.1:0-2299 GCA_033719695.1 Putridiphycobacter sp. | reverse complement strand
TTGCCCCCTATTTAATTCCCCTTTTCGTAAGGACTTTCTCAGAAAAATATCCCGACACTATATTAGAAATAAGTGAATTAAAAAGTGAAGATATTATAGCAAAACTAAAAAATGACAGCTTAGATATTGGCATTTTAGTGACACCCATTGACGAGCCTGAAATTAGTGAAATTCCTTTGTATTATGAGCCTTTTGTTTTTTACGGCTCAAATGCTCATCATTTACTTTCTAAAAAGGTAGTCAGTCAATCAGACTTAGAGAAAGAACCAGATTTATGGTTATTAGACAAAGGTAACTGTTTTCGGAATCAAGTGTTAAATCTATGTCTGTCAGAAGAAAAAAAGAAGGAAAAATCTATCTTTTTCGACAGTACTTCCATTGAATCTGTGAAAAGAATGGTTTCATATTTTAATGGGTTTACGTTATTGCCAAAACTGAGTTTGAGTCCTCGCGACACAAATTTCCGGCCTATAGAAGAACCGGTTCCAGTGAGAGAGGTAAGTATTATTTATCATAATACTTTTATAAAAGAAAAACTAGTAGACGCTATACGTAAAGAAATATTGGCAGTGATTCCTAAGGAATATGAAAAGAATGATCGTTTTTTCCGTGTGACTTGGCGTTAGTAAAAAACAGTAACGGTTCCATAATCTGAAACCCGTTCTCGAATCTCTAAATTTAAAAAAGTGACCTTCCACACATATACGCCTTCTTGCACCAATTGATTAGCGTAGGTACCGTCCCATCCTGCAGTTGAATTTTTGCTATTAAAAACTATTTCCCCCCAGCGATTGTAGATAGTAAAATCGAATTCATATGGATCAAATCCTGACGTAAAAACAGGTAAAAACGTCTCATTTCTATTGTTAAAATTTGGTGTAAAGGCATTAGGAATATAATAAACTAGGGGTGGTTTGACAGTGACATATTTTACAACAGTATCTGAACAAAGCTCATTAGAACCAATCAATTGCACTTTAAAGTAACCTTCATTCGGGAAACGATAGTGTATGGATGCGCTATCACTTGTATATAGTTCATCAATTTGCCATATGAATGCGCTACTATTTATAGAGGTATTTGTAAATGAAATGAGTTCTCCTACTGAAGGATTACTATTACTGAGGGCAAAATTAACAATAGGCTCCTCAAATACTGTTACTGAAATTACATTTGAAGTTTCAGCTGTACATCCAAAATTTGATTCTACTTTAAGTGTTACATTTTGCGTTTTACTGGCATTTACATGTTGAGTTGGCGTAGACCCAAAAAGTAATTGTTTACCGTCAACAAACCATTTTAAACTGGCGATATATCCAAAATTTACAAGAGAAGAATCAAAATACATTATTGGTGAAGTACCACATTGTGCTGTGGTACTGTAATTAAAGTTTGCCTCAATGGTATTAACAGAAATATGAATACTATCCGTTATTTCACAGACAGCATTTGAAACAGTTGCAATATAAAGTCCACTGTCTTGTAAAAAATATTGACTACTTAACGAGCCATCTTGCCACAAATATGTAGCACCAGGTTGACTGATATTGAAAGAAATGACCGTATTTTCACAGATAACAGAATCAGGAGGCCCTAAATCCAGATACAAAACGGAATAATCAACCACTATTTCGTCATATCCCTGACAACCATTAACATCAACATATACCGAATAGATGCCTGATTGACTGACTGTAAATGTTGAACTCATTGACGAATCTTGCCATATGAAACTACTTGCTCCTGGTATATTACTAGCGTCCAAAACCAATACATCTCCTTGACATAACAGAGTATCGTTACCCAAATTCACTGTTGGGGCTGGGGCATAGCTCACCTGTATTGAATCGTTAAAAACTTCACAATTATTTGTGATAGAAACAAAATACAGACCGGGTTGCGTCACTGTATATACCGTATCAGTGCTTCCATCTTGCCACAAATAATCACCAGCAAAACCTGAGGCATCTAGCAATAGTGACTCTCCAATGCATAATGTTGTATCACTCCCAAATAAAGGAGTTGCTAAAGAGCCTACCGGATTTAAAAACAAGGGTGTATTGGCTGTTCCTAGAGCTACGCCATCTAAAACCCCAGTTGGTGTACTGGTTGATATGTTTGGCACCACGGTTCCAGCTCCTGAGCCGGTTATATCCATATTGTAATAGGCGGCCAAACCAATTTCGTTTCCGACCAAGGGTGAACTATACCTAGCTAATATTTCAGCATCCGTCACCGGATAATCCCATACCCTCACATCATCCATTAAGCCGTTGTATTCCCCAAACCAATTTCCGGT
>JAWWDX010000319.1:0-2304 GCA_033719695.1 Putridiphycobacter sp. | reverse complement strand
CAAAGATTTAGCTGGGTTATTAAATGCGGGTTCTTTGCCAGCACCAGCAAAAATTGTTAATGAAACATCTGTAGGTCCAACCTTGGGAGCAGAAAATATTAGAAAAGGTTTATACTCTTTCCTAGTGGCAATTTTAATTGTATTAGCGTACATGGTGTTCTACTACGGAAAAGCAGGCGTTATTGCCGATATTGCTATGGTATTTAACTTATTCCTTTTATTAGGAATGTTAATTTCATTCAAAGCCATTTTGACATTACCAGGTATTGCGGGTATTGTATTAACCATTGGTATGTCAGTAGACGCCAACGTCCTCATTTTTGAACGTATTCGTGAAGAAATGAAATACGGCAAAGGTTTGAAAGTAGCAATCAGTGAAGGATTTCAAAAGGCAATGGCTGCCATTTTAGATGCTAACATTACAACTTTATTAACTGCTATTGTTTTAGCTGTATTTGGTTCTGGTCCAATTAGAGGTTTCGCTACGACATTAATCATGGGTATATTTACCTCATTCTTTGCCGCTGTTGTAATTTCAAGATTGATTTTTACGTACGCTATGGCTAAGAACATCACCTTCAACTTTACAACAAGCTTTACCAAAAACTGGTTCCAAAACACGAATATACAGTTTGTGAAAAATAGAAAGAAATTCTATATTGTTTCAGGTATTGTTATCTTGATAGGTGTTGTTTCACTTTTCACCAAAGGTTTAGACTTAGGTGTCGACTTTCAAGGTGGTAGAACTTACAAAGTGCAATTTGATAAAAATGAAGCTGACAATGGTGCTATTAAAACGAGTTTAGCTACTGTATTTGGATCAGAACCTACCGTTAAAAAGGTAGATAATGATTATACTGTAGCCATAACAACAAAATATTTGATTACAGAAAATAGCCAAGAAGCATCTGATAAGGTTGAGGCAGCTTTAGCTGAAGGTTTAGCAGGTATGGGAGATTATGAGATTGAAGAAAGCAAAATGATTGCTCCAACTATTTCGAGTGATTTAAGAACTAGCTCTTTTTATGCTATCATTTTCGCCTTAGTCATCATCTTCTTATACATTGTTTTCCGTTTCCGTAAATGGCAATATGGATTAGGTGCCTTAATTGCCATGGCACATGATGTGTTAGTTGTATTAGGTCTATTCTCAATTTTCTGGGGTATTTTAGGCTTTTCAATGGAAATAGATCAAGCATTTATTGCTGCCATCTTAACAGTAGTTGGTTATTCAATTAACGATACCGTGGTTGTTTTTGACAGAATTAGAGAATTCTTAGCTACGTCACGAAAAAAAGATAATAAAGAAATTATAAACAACGCCTTGAATTCTACTATGAGTAGAACAATCAACACGTCTGTGTCGACATTCATAGTATTATTAGTAATTTTCTTATTTGGTGGTGAATCGATTCAAGGATTTACATTTGCCTTAATGGTTGGTGTAGTTGTTGGTACATACTCTTCGCTATTCATTGCAACACCAACTGTAATTGATTTCGATCCAAAAGAAGAAAAAAATAATTAATCAAAAAATAAAAGAATATAAAAAGCCTTCCTTAACTTTGGAGGGCTTTTTTGTTTAAATCAAATGACAACAACTCTACTTTTTTTAAATGATATAGGAACAGGCGAGCTCTTGTTTGTAATGATGGTTGTATTAATGCTATTTGGTGCTAAAAACATTCCCTCTATAGCTAAAACTTTAGGAAGAGGTATGAGAGAAATCAGGCAAGCGTCAGATGAAATAAAAAGAGACATTGCGAAGTCTGCAACTGATATGCGCCGCGACATGAATATGTCCGATTCTCTAGAAGAGCTAAAAAAACCTTTTGCAGATATTCAGAAATCAATTGTAGAGCCCTCAACAAAAAAGAAATCAACTGAAGAAATTGAAGACCCTATAACAACCGACCAAAAAAAGGAACTTGAATGAATTATTTGCTATTAATTTTAGGACTCACAACATTAATTGTAGGTGGTGAATTTCTGGTAAAGGGTGCAGTTGGTATTGCCAAAAAAGCACATATTTCATCATTGGTAATTGGAATGACTGTTATTTCTTTTGGAACATCAGCACCAGAATTAGTCGTAAGCATTAAAGCAGCATTATCAGATAATCCTGAAATTGCCATTGGAAATGTGATTGGCTCTAACATTGCTAATATAGGTCTGGTACTGGGCATCACAGTTTTAATTTTCCCTATAGTAGTCGATAGGAATTCAAAAATTTTAGACTGGCCAATGATGATGTTGGCTTCACTCCTATTTTACTTATTTGCATTTGATAATGTTATACAGCAT
>JAWWDX010000318.1:0-2359 GCA_033719695.1 Putridiphycobacter sp. | reverse complement strand
TTTCGACATCTACAAATTCAAGAGCTTTACGTAGCGTGTTGGCTACTTCTTCGGGTGTTTCAATCCTGTTGGTTGCCACATCAATGGCACCTACCATTACTTTTTTACCACGAACTAGTTCAATCAAATTAAAAGGAACACAGGAGTTATGACATTCTAATGACACTATATCTAAATTAGAATTTTGAATTTTAGGGAAAATTTCTTCGTATTGACGCCATTCAGAACCCAATGTCTTTTTCCAATCATTATTAGCTTTTATTCCATAGCCATAGCAAATATGTATTGCCGTTTCGCAGTGTAAACCTTCAATGGCCCTTTCTAAGGTTGCCATTCCCCAATCGTTTACTTCCTCAAAGAAAACATTAAATGCTGGTTCATCAAACTGGATAATATCAATCCCTGCATCTTGAAGTTCTCTTGCTTCTTCATTGAGTATTTTAGCAAATTCCCACGCCAACTTTTCTCGGCTTTTGTAATGGTCATCGTACAACGTATCTACCATTGTCATCGGTCCTGGCAATGCCCATTTTATAGGCTTGTCTGTCTGTTTACGTAAAAATTTAGCATCCTCAACAAAAACTGCTTTTTGGCGTGCAACCTCATCCACAACAACTGGAACACTCGCATCATATCGGTCACGGATTTTTACAGTTTTACGATTCTTAAAATCCACACCACTTAAATGCTCAATAAAAGTAGTTACAAAATGTTGACGTGTTTGCTCACCGTCACTTATTATATCAACCCCAGCCAATTGTTGTTCGTGCAAAGAAACGCGCAATGCATCTTGCTTTCCTTCAAGTAACTGATTGCCTTCTAATTTCCAAGGTGACCAAAGTTTTTCTGGAGGTGCAAGCCAAGCAGGTTTGGGTAAACTTCCAACGGTGGAGGTGGGTAATAACTTCTTCATAATAGAATTATTTTAATGTGTTGTATTTATTAAAGAGTGAAATTAGCAGACCACTGTTCTAGGGCACTTTTGTACGGCTTAATGAAATGCTTTTCTGCAAATTTACCTTGCTCAATTCCTAACTGGGCGCGCTCTTCCCGGTTGTATATAATTTTGGTTGTTGAATAGTCTCGGTTTTTTAAACTAGGCTGATAGCTCGCTCCTGCTACAAAATTGGCATTGTAAATTTCAGGCCTATAAATCTTTTGGAAGGTTTCCATGGTACTAATGGTACTTATCAATTCGAGGTTGGAATAGTCAGCTAGTAAATCGCCAAAGAAATAAAACGCAAAAGGTGCAACGCTATTTGATGGCATAAAATAACGAACCTGTAAACCCATTTTTTTGAAGTATTGTACTGTTAAAGAAGATTTGTCCGATCGGTATTCAAAACCTAATATAGGATGATGGTTTCCTGTACGGTGATACGTTCTATTTTCTGATACGCTCAAACATATAACAGGTGGTTTCATAAAGTGTTTTTTGTAACTCTCTGATTTTACAAAACACTTAAATAAATTACCGTGTAATTCCCCAAAACCTTCCGGAATACTAAAGTGGTCCTTGTCCTTATTATGCTCTAAAAGCTGGACGCTAAAATCATAATCGCGCACATAAGAAGAAAAGTTATTACCTACAATACCTTCAATGTGTTTGCCTGTTTTATGATCTATAATATGCGTTTTTAAAATCTCAATTAACGGAAATGTTCTACCGCTACTATCAAGATCTAAATCAACAGAGACAATTTCTAATTCAACCGAATAGCGATTGTTATTAGGATTATCCCAGTTAGCCAAGCTGTTAAAACGATTGTTAATCATATTAATCGCATTACGCAAATTTTCCTGACGACTTTCGCCTCTTGCCAGGTTGGCAAAGTTGGTTGTTGTACGTGTACTGTTGGACGGTATATAGTTCTCATCGAAATTTATACTCTTTAGTGTGAATGTTAAATCATCCTGAGTGTTCTCTAAACCATTCTTTTCGTTTATTCTTGAATCTTCTAATATGATCGCTTTCATCTTAACCAGATAGTTTTTATTTCCTACAAATCTTATGATAAAAGATGAATTAATTACGATTATGATTTAAATAAGAGATATTACTTTTTTAATGTGTGTTTATTAGATAAAACATCTTTTATTTGTTTTGATTTAATGCATGAAAAGAAAATTTAACTATGTCCGATTTAGACCAAATTGATTTGAAGTTATTAGAATTGCTTCAAGAAAGTGGGAAATTAACCACAAAAGAAATTGCGCAACAGGTTAATCTATCACCCACTCCTGTGTATGAAAGAATCAAACGTTTGGAAAGGGAGGGAGTAATCAAACAATATGTGGCAGTGGTGGAAGCCGAAAAAGTTGGAAAAGGACTTATCGTCTTTTGTGATATTGCTTTAAA
>JAWWDX010000317.1:0-2374 GCA_033719695.1 Putridiphycobacter sp. | reverse complement strand
CAAATTTGGAGATTGTGTGATGACTTGAACCTGATTATTAGTGATGTCAGGAACGGCATCAAGTGGAACTTTAGAAATGCTCCATATTCCAGTAGCAATTATGCCTAAAGTTAGGAGGCCTACAATTAGCTTGTTGCTAATGGAAAATTGTATAATACGATTTATCATTATTAGATATTTATTCTTGAATAAAAAGAAGTGGATTGCTCCAATGAACAATCAAGGCACAGCTGCATTAAGAGCTATACAAAAGCCAAAGGCTTAACAAGAATAAAAGGGAGGGCCTCTGAGAGGCGAATCTTCAAAGTGAAGAAAACTATAATCAACTTGCGGAGGCGCATTTGATTGAATCGAAGTTTCAACAAGTGTTAGTTTGAACGGTATTGGTAATTCACCTTTGCCAATAAAATCATTTTGATCATCATCACTAGTTTTAGACCACGATTTCTTTTCAACTGAATTGTCAGTTTGAATAAAATGAGGTGCATGACATCCTGAACCATGGTGTTCTACATCACTCAGTATGCAAACCAATAAATCAATCCAGTTGTCATCAAAATGATCTCCGTGGCTGACGTGTTCATGTTCATGTGCATCTCCTGCATAATGTTCATGATGATCATGGTTATGAGCTTTTTCGACCATGGAATGATCGTTGCAGCTAGTTTGACAATGTGGTGTTAATGCATGACCAAAGCCTATCAAATAAGAAGATAGCAATAGAAATGATATGACTGTTTTTAAAACTTTCACCGAAACAAATGTAAGCAAAAAATCCTATTCCAACTGCCTAAACCCCTCAATCCGCTCCAAACAAATCTCCTCAGTCAATTTTAAAAACATCTCCGTTTCCTGCTTCCAAAATTCAATTTTATCCATATCTATAGGAAATTCTTTTTCATTTTTGTAACGCCCACCAATGTAAGCGTAATTCAATTGGTCAAACAACTTCTTTTGTTCTTCATCCTTATAATGAAAAACATCCTTTAAACGAACATGGTATTTTACGGTTCTATCACGTAACGCTATTAAATTATGCTCATGTGTATTGTAATGGCTAAACACCATTTCAATGGCCGTATAGCACATTTCGATACTCTGTTGAAAATGGAATGAGGCACGTTTATAATTTGCTCTTTCAATATTGTTTTGTGAGTCTATTAATGATTCTTTAGCCTCCGTGATCCATTCACTAAAATCGGCTTCTGCAATCTCTCTTCTCTGTGTGGCAGATAACCCTGTAAAAGTGGCAAAATCAAAACGACCTGAATTATACAATTCAATACCCTCTTTCTTAATATCCGAATAGAAATATTGATTTTCTTCTAAAGCCTGATTCACAGTATTAATAGTAACAACCAATGTTTGAACCACTATTTCTGAATCTGCAAAGGCATCACGAAGTTCACCAACCACTTTACGTTTGCTGGTGCTGTCTTCAGTAACCACCAAAATATCAAAATCACTTTTCTTCCCTTGTTCAATACCTCGTTTCACTTTGTAATCGCCCCTGGCATAACTTCCAAAGAGTAAAATAATATGCGCATGTTGAGTATCTAGTATTTTTTGTGTAATGCGCTCTAAATCCGATATTCTTTCAGATGGAAGGTGCTCTAATATTTGGGTTAGGTTGATCATAAAACTTACAAGGCTATAAAGTTATCATTTTTCAAGAGAAAAAATATTTTTCTTGATCCTATTAGCCAACCTCAAACATTTAGATTATGAATTTTTCGATATTTATTATTAGCTGTTCAATAAATTCCCTTATTTTAGTAATTCACTTTAAACAAGTGACATAATCCAACGGCAAAGAAACTGTTAGACAGGTAGGGTGTCACATTACTGGAAACAGCGTGAACATACATGTATGTGAGTCACCTAAGTCTGTAAAGACTTTGCTAACACCATGTATTATGTCAGAAAAGAAAAAGAAATTAAAGTTTGAAGCTATTTATTGTGACACCTTAAAAAAGAATCCGAATCAAGAAAGTGGGTTTTTGATTGATATCCCTATTACGGATTATAATCACCTAAAATTGATAAGGACCAGCCTTTATGAGGCTATTGAAGCCTTAACAGATCGTCAGGAGCATTCTGAAAATGTTGAGGATGGTGTAAATTATTCCATTTACTGGATCCATTACCTTTTAAAGCATACTGAACTTGAAAGTGAGTATGAAGGGCTTTCTGAAATGATGAAATGAGATTAAAGGGACTTTAGCTAAACTTTGAAAACATAGTATTTATGAAATTACCATCACCCTCTGAAATCTATTCAGTTATTGGATTGTAGCTATTTTCTACGATTAGAGATGACGAAAAATTATGTCAGGGTGAGACTTAGTGATGGTGTGGTGATGGCCAGTTTTCT
>JAWWDX010000316.1:0-2409 GCA_033719695.1 Putridiphycobacter sp. | reverse complement strand
AGGTCAGGACACGTACTAGAAGACTTGCTGTCATTTTATCGAACTTGGCAGGAAAATAATGCCCTTAATTTTGATGAAAGCTTTGATACTTCAAAATTTGATATAGCCTATCTCACTGAACAGTACTTGAAAATTTTATCGACATAATTTGGAACCGTTTTTTTCAATCATATCACCGAGTTATAATAAAAGCCAATATATAATTGACATGGTTAGGTCAATTAAGTCTCAAACTTTCGAAAATTGGGAATTGCTTATTATTGATGATGCCTCAACTGACGCTACAAAAGAGGTACTCCAGCATTCAGGAATTGAAGATGGCCGAATTTCAATAGTATATAATCATGAAAACAAGGGCGCAAATTATTGTCGAAATCAAGGGTTGGAATTGGCTCGGAGTCAGCATATCATTTTTTTTGATGCAGATGATTTAATGACTAATGATTGCTTAGAGACTAGGAAAAAACACATGGAGGATGCCCCTAATAATGATATGTGGATATTCAATATGGGGCTTTTTAAAAGGGAAATAGGTGATGTGTCAGCATCAAAATATTGGATTGCACCTAGTGCGGACTCCGATATGACAGGCGACTTTTTAAAGCACAATATTCCATGGAGCATTATGCAGACAGTATGGAAAAAAAGATTGCTCACCTCATTAAATGGTTTTGATTTAACCTTTAAAAAGTTTCAAGATGTTGAGATGCATACAAGAGCCTTAATAGCACGGCCTGCTATAGTTACATTTCCGACCTTAAAGCCAGATGTTTTTTATAGGATTGATGAAGCTCGCAAAAATTTTAAAGCGAAGGAGTTTTACCTGAGAACTGTAGAGGCAAGTACTATGTATTACCAAAAGTTTTATCCCCTATTGAGCTGTAAGGTTCAGCAAAAACAATTAACTGGTACTTTATTTCAGCCATTGGCAAATATTTGTTGGCAAAAAAGATTAAAAACCATCTCAAAAGAGGATTACGAAATTTTAAAAAACAATTTGATTTCAACCTGTAAAATCAGGCAACATAGAAGTATACTCATACTTTATCAACAGCTAGAATCACTTTCTCCTGTTCATCCAAAGGGCCTTAAAAAAATATTTCAAGTAATCTTAGGGGTATAAAATTCTACTCCCCCTTTTTTCCGAACTTCTCTTTAATCTTATCAATCAACTTTTCTTTGCCTTCTTCTATTATTTTTGAACCGCTTGCACTCAATTTTATGGTATCATTATCATTAAATGGCATCTCACTATTACCTAACGTTACTTTTATGCACCGTTGACCTTCTTTTGTATAAGGGGTGTTTTTAAACTTCGAATTTGACGGAATTGGTAAGTCTTTGGTAATAGATGAAGATATAATTACATCTCCTTTGTCGGTCATGCCAAAACCAGTTACCTCTCCAATGGCTTGCTCATCAATTAATATAGGATCACCTATTTCTAACCCTCTAGCATCATTAGTTTTAAAATTTAAATTGGTGGATTTATCACAGCTAGTTAATAGGGCGATAATTGAAATTGCAAATAGAACTTTACGCATCATAATTCAAATATTTAGTTCAAAAGTAAAGAATATTTCAATACCTTAGATTTTAATTCAGTCTTGTATGCTTCTTCAACCAAAACCGCTCAAAATCTATAATGCCTCTGCAGGAAGTGGTAAAACCTATACGCTTGTAAAAGAGTATTTACACATTGTGCTAAAAGCGAAAGATCCTATGAAATTTCGCTCTGTATTAGCCATGACTTTTACGAATAAGGCAGCTAATGAAATGAAAGAGCGAATTGTGGAAACCTTAATGGATTTAGCCCGCGAACCACATTTTAAAACGGAGAAACAAGCTCAAGTTTTAGCTGAAAAGGCAAAGGAGCTCAACATGCCCCCTAAATTGGTGGAGGAGCGTGCTAATATCGTCTTGAATAAAATTCTACATAATTATAGTGGCTTTTCGGTGATGACCCTCGATAAATTTACCCACAAAGTAGTGCGGACTTTTGCTAAAGATTTGGGCATTTCAGTCGATTTTAACATAGAGATGGACATTGAGGGATTTCGAAGAAATATTACCGATTTATTAATGGATCAAATTGGGCGAAATCAAAAGCTAACGGGTTTAATGATGCGTTATGCCAAGGAAAATACAGACGACGAAAAAACATGGAATGTAAATAAACAGATATTTGATTTTACCAAATTATTGTTTCAAGAAGACGCCATTGATGCCATTGGTTTACTGGCAGACTTGAAAGATGAAGACTTTATTGATATAGGTGAAAATTTGAGAAAAGAGAATGCGATTATTATTACTAAGTTGGATAATTTGCTCAATGAAGCTATTGACTTAATTGAATCTAAGGGGTTGACAACTGATGATTTTAATGGAAAAAGTAAGGGCCTATTGCCT
>JAWWDX010000315.1:0-2417 GCA_033719695.1 Putridiphycobacter sp. | reverse complement strand
GTCCTAACCTCCTTATGGTCAGGAATCATTATTGATGTATTCCTTGTAAATTCCTTGAATGTTACAGGATTACTAAAGCGCAATTCGCCAGAATTGAACTGCTGTGTCATTATGGTTTGCGCCTTAACTAAGTTTGCTGTTGTGTAATTAGCCATTTATTTTAATTTTAACAGTTAAACAATTTTTGTTGTATTCCTTGTTTACTGCCAAAACTATCTCTTTGGCCATTTAGAAAGGTTATACAAATATATATAAATTTATTTTAAATTCTCAAAGTACCATCTTTGATTCGTTTATTCATCTCTTTCGAAAAAATCATTGAACCCTCTGCATTGCCTGCCTGTTCCATCTCCTGCACGAACGATTCGTATGAACCTGCTTTATTCCCGCTTCCTTTATCACCCTCTGATTTGCCTCCATCTGGCTTTTTTACATAAGGCGTAATAAAATCATTCATCACATCGGCCACGCTCATAGGGTTTCTAGTTGTTTCGTTTTTCAATATTTCGCCATCTTTTTTAACGATAACATTATTATTATCGTCAACTTCGATGTTATGGCGACTTTTAAAAATCAGTCCTATTTCATCGGCTGAAATTAACGTCCCCTCTTTAGGTACTGCATTCATTATGACTGAATTTATTTTAGCTTCTGTTTCTTTTTTTTGTACGTCTGTTTTAAATGTTGAGAACTGTGTTTCTAATTCAGAATAATTCGTCCTTAACTTTTCATTATCTGATTGCAACTCTTCTATTTTTTTACTTGGCTCAATTTTAGCATCATCTACAATATGCTGTTTAAATAGTTTGCTAAAATTTTCTACTGTCTTTTTCTCCTCCATTTGTAGGCCGTATGCCTCTAGTGCTTTGTTTACGGCTCTTTTTTCGCCCACCTCTGCGCCATCGTCATAGCTTGTTTTCTTTTCTTTTGCGATATTATCCATGAATTGCTCGTGATCTTCTTTCGATTTAATCACAAGGTTTTCGGATTCAATTTTTAATTCACCACTTTCAATTGACTCTGAAAGCTGATCCTTGCTTACTGCTAACTCTATCCCGTTAACGTTTAATTTTATTTCATCCATTTTCTATTCCTCTTTTGGTTCTACATTTGTTTCTGTTTTTGGCTTTCTTGTTCTTTTAGGTTTAATGTTTTCAACGATAGTATTTGATGCTGTTGTTGCCGCATTTGTAATTTGTGCTAATGCTAATGCCTTTTTCATGTCGTCAGCTTTCTTTAATGCTGCCTTATGCTCGTTGTGCTCTTTTGTCCATGCCTCGGTTTTATCCTTGTCAATTTCAAAAAACACTCCGTTAAATTTAGTTTGCTGATTTATCACATCTACATACTTTCTCTCAACTTTCATGTCCTCTCGCAAAGTCGTTACGAATTGTTTTTGAAGCTTTCCCGATGGGCTTAAATTATACCGCTTCTTCGTTGCTACTACTATTTCCATTTTCTACTTTTTTAATTGTTTCAAAATAATTATCATAATCTATTGTTAATTGTTCTTTTGTTTTTTTAATTGCCGGTGTATCAAGAATAGTCTCCCACCAGTCATTAAAGGCCATTTTCTTTTGCGCTTGCTCTACACCATATATGTCGTTGACTTGCTCTACAGTGTAGTGTATATATGGTTCAATCTCTTTTTTAAGCAACTCCTCCCGCAATAATTCTACGTCGTTTTTGTACTTAGAGGTAATGTATTCGACAAGCAGCCGATCTAATACGGTTACATTTGTATCTTCTTTCCTCGCTTCAATGTATTTTTTTAACAGTACGTCGGTTGGTTCGATGATATAACTGCGTCCATATTGAACTATTGCAACTTTCTCATCTTTATTTTTTGTTGGTATCTTATGATTGATTAGCCATTCAGTTAACGTCCATTCTACCCATTCAGCAACATCGCCATATTTATTTAACTTAGATATGACAGGCTGAACATCTAATAGCCTAGCTGTTGCCGTTTCCTTTTCGCCTCCACTTTGATTTGAGTAGTGAGTTCCCCAAAGTGTTGTGTACATTACTTTCTCTAAGTAATCTAATTCACCTGTATATTGATCCCATGTTTCAGTATCAAGCCCGATGTAAGTAGCTAAGTTATTCGCATCTGGTAATTTTTGATCTGGATTTGTAGGATCAATAGGTAATATAATTTCGTCAGTTACATCTGAATTTATTGTAAATCCTTGTCCTGAACAATCAGGGCAAACATCGCCCCCTTTCTTCCCAAACCCATGACAACTTGTACAAACAATTTTTGGACGTACAAGTTTTTTGAATCCATTTAGAAACTTAACTATAGTTCTGATAGATCTATCTCTTAAATACTCTTTTTCTAACTGAACTATGTTATGGATAGGACTGATTTTGTGTTTTTCGGCTGGATAACTAAGATTTGAATTGACAATCCC
>JAWWDX010000314.1:0-2431 GCA_033719695.1 Putridiphycobacter sp. | reverse complement strand
TAGCAGTCAACAAATATAATACATAGTAGGTCATGTATGTGCAGATATACGCCCATTTCAAAATTCTTTTATAATTTAGTGTCGAAAAATTATTAAAATGAAACAATTACTGTTCGTATTTTTCCTATTCTTTTCATTCCTTGTCTATAGCCAAACTGACTCGGTAGTTGTGGAAACCTATGATTTGATATATCTCAAGAATGGGAAAATCTTGAAGGGTCAAATTATTTCATTTGACCCTTCTGATGGTGATATTTCATTTGTGAGCACTGCTGGTTTGAAGTATTTCTTAACCACAAAAGACTATGAAGCCTACAAAGAAAATATACCTGCTAAAAGAAAAAAGAAAACACAAGGAGTAGATTTTGAATTGCGTGAACGCAAAGAAAATCAGTTTGAATTCAGTTTGGGCATGACTGCGCCTGCATACTTCATAACTGGTGAAAAGAGTGTAGAGACAGATAATCACTTACCTTTTGAACGCAGTTATATACCTATATGTATTAGTGCTGGTTTTGGTAAATATTTTGATAGAAAGCACTATATTGGACTTGGATTTGATTTTGATGTTCAGTCGACTGTAAAATCATTCTATTCAGTCAATTTAAGATATACACATCAATACGACGCGTACAAGAAAAACACTTCATTATACCTACCAATCGAACTGTCATTTAATCATTTTAGAAATAGAATGCCATATCAATTAGACGAAACCGATACTTCTTTTTTTTCTGATGGTTCAGTTGCCGGCACTTCTTATCCAAAACAAACAGATTATGACGTTTCCTTTAATAGTGTTGGATTCAGTATAGGGCAAGGCTTTGGATTTATGCTCACCAATAAAAATTCAATTGCCTTTGATATCTCATTATTTAAATATTTTGCACTAGAACCAATGTACCATAATGTAACAGCTATAGAACCTTCGTATAGTTATACTGTTCAGGGTTTTAAAATGACTTTGCGTTATAATTTTTAAAGTATCACTGTTTAAATAGAAAACTAAAGTGAATTGATCCAGTCTTCATAACTTATAATGCCAAGCTCTGGTTGTCCTGGTCCTTCAAGTATGCCAATAAATTCAAGTGTATGTCCATCCGGATCCTTGAAGTATAATGAGATAGCTGGTATCCATGCAAAAACGGTTGGCTTATCTGTTCCGTCGTTAAAAAAATTGTATCCTTTCAGACCTTTAGATTTTAGAAAGTCTGCCGCCTCGTTGAGCACGAAGTCAGAGGACGTTTCAAATGCAAAATGGCTCGGAATTACTTCTGATTTTGGTTTTTCCCAAAGCCCCAGCATGGCATATTTTGGTTTATTGATCCAAAAGAATGCAGCGCTTCTGTCTCTTTCGATATGAGCTAGTTCTAGGTCTAAAATTTGAATATAATAATCTATCGCACGATCAAGGTCCGATACATAAAGGTGCGTTTCAAAAATTCCTTTAATCATATTTTAAAGATAAAAAAAAACAGGTAGCTGCAATCTATGCTACCTGTTTTTCTGGTGATGTTGTTTTATAAATAAAAATTACAACGCCGTGTCAATAATTTCTTGAACAACTTCAGGATTTAAAAGCGTAGAAGTGTCACCAAGATTGGAAGTGTCATTACTAGCAATCTTTCGTAAAATACGTCGCATAATTTTACCAGACCGAGTTTTTGGAAGACCATTTGTAAACTGGATTTTGTCAAGTTTTGCAATTGGTCCGATTCGCTCAGTAATCATTTGATTAATCTCTTTTCTCAAATTATCATGAGAACGGCCTTCGCCAGTTTCTTTAAGCGTTATGTAGCCATACAATGCATTACCTTTAATATCGTGTGGAAATCCAACGATTGCAGATTCTGCCACTGCTGGATGCTCATTAATGGCGTCTTCAATTGGCGCGGTTCCTAAGTTATGACCCGAGACGATAATCACATCATCAACTCGCCCTGTAATTCGATAGTAGCCAACACCATCTCTTAGCGCTCCATCTCCTGTAAAATACATATTTTTATAGGCTGAGAAATATGTGTCCTTATAGCGTTGATGGTTACCCCAAATTGTTCTAGCGATAGATGGCCAAGGGAATTTGATACATAAACGCCCGTCGACTCGATTATTTTTTAGCTCTTGCCCGTTTTCATCCATTAGCGCTGGTTGAATGCCAGGTAGTGGCAATGTTGCATAGGTTGGAATAGTGGGTGTAGAATAGGGGATGGGGGATATCATAATACCGCCTGTTTCCGTCTGCCACCAAGTATCTACAATAGGTGACTGGCCTTTTCCTACATTGTCGTTGTACCAGTGCCAAGCCTCTTCGTTTATTGGTTCACCGACCGAGCCTAAAACTTTAAGTGAAGATAAATCATATTTATTGACAAACTCTAAATTTTCTTTGGCGAGGGCACGAATAGCAGTAGGTGCTGTATAGAATTGAGTG
>JAWWDX010000313.1:0-2456 GCA_033719695.1 Putridiphycobacter sp. | reverse complement strand
TGCCTGAATAAAACCTTGGTCTCCCACTTGTCCGCCACCCTCTGCGTAAAATGGTGTTATATTAAATACCAATTGGTAAAACGTTTTTTTCTTTTGTTGCACTTTTCGGTACTTCGTGATGGTTACATTTGTTTCTAACAAATCATATCCTACAAACTCTTCTACATCATCTTCCCGCAAAATCACCCAATCGTCAGATGTAATTTGTGTGGCGGCTCGTGAACGTTCTTTTTGCTTGTTCAATTCAACATCAAACCCTTCATTATCGGTTGTTAGATTATTTTCTCGTGCGATTAAAGCAATCAAATCTTTTGGAAAACCAAAAGTATCGTATAGTTCAAACATAACTTCACCAGGTATTTCTGTTTGATTGTTGGCTTTCGTACTTTCCATCACCGCATCCATCTTTTTGATGCCTTGAGCTAATGTTCTGAAAAAGCTTGACTCTTCCTCAAAAATAACTTTTGATAGCAATTCTTCTTGTTTCTTTAATTCTGGAAAACCATCTCCCATCACCTCTGCTAATTTAATAACCAATTCACATAAAAACGGCTCCTCAAGACCTAGAGTTTGATAACCATATCGAACTGCTCTTCTTAAAATGCGACGAATAACATAGCCGGCACCAGTATTAGATGGTAATTGCCCATCTGTGATGGAAAATGCAATGGCTCTAATATGATCAGCAATAACACGCATGGCAATGTCGGTAGCTTCTGCTTCACCATAGGTAATACCCGATTTATTCTCAATAAACTTAATCAAGTACTGAAATTGATCTGTATCATAATTCGATTGAACACCTTGTAAAACCATTGCTAAACGTTCAAGTCCCATTCCAGTATCAACATGCGTAGCTGGCAATTTTTCTAAACGCTTATCAGCTTTGCGATTATACTGCATAAAAACCAAATTCCAGATTTCAATCACTTGTGGATGGTCTTGATTAACCAGCGATTTACCATCCACTTCAGCCCTATCTTTATCAGACCTGATGTCTACGTGAATTTCAGAGCAAGGTCCGCAGGGTCCCGTATCACCCATTTCCCAAAAATTATCTTTTTTAGAAGCTAGTATGATTCTATCTTTAGCAATATACTTTTCCCATAATGTGATTGATTCTTGGTCTAGGTCTAAATCATCATCCTTGTCCCCTTCAAAAACAGTAACGTAAAGTCGCGATTTATCTATTTTGTACACTGCTGTCAACAATTCCCATGCCCATGCAATGGCATCCGCCTTAAAATAGTCGCCAAACGACCAGTTTCCAAGCATTTCGAACATAGTATGGTGGTAAGTATCAACACCTACTTCTTCTAAATCGTTGTGTTTCCCAGATACTCGTAAACATTTTTGCGTGTTGGCTACACGTGTATCCTTTGCCTCATTGTACCCTAAAAAAAAGTCTTTAAACTGGTTCATTCCAGCATTTGTAAACATAAGGGTTGGGTCGTTTTTAACAACCATTGGTGCCGACGACACAACCTTGTGGTCTTTGCTAGCAAAAAAGTCTAAATATGTTTGACGGATTTGAGAAGTGGTCATACGTAAGTTATTAACAAATTTTCTATTTTAAATTAATGCAGTTCAAGAATTTAGACTAATAAACATCAAAAAAGCAAATGCAAATTAATTGTTAAATTCCTTTAAACCGGTACAAATTTATTGTATTTAACGTAATTTTGTTCCCGCAAATCAACTTTATTAAGTTTTGCACCAGAATAATATGGCAAGAGGTCAAAAATATAAATACAACCCTGTAACACTCGACTACGAAAAAGTAGAGATGAGTTTCAGAGCTAAATTGTTGAAATCGCTTTTAGTGATTGCTCCTGCTGTTTTACTAGGCTTTGTTTTTCAATTTGTTTTTTCTTTTTGGTTTAAATCGCCTTACGAAGCAAAATTAGAATTAGACAATAAATTTTTAAAGTCTAAAATTGAGAATCAATCTGAAAGCCTAAAGTTGATGGATGAAGTACTAAAAGATCTTGAAAATAAAGACAATAGTATTTACAGAGTTATTTTTAATGCACAGCCTTTTCCTTCTGAGATGCGTAAAATGGGAACTGGAGGAGCAGAAGAATTCTCAGATTTACAAGGTCATGAATTATCAGAGCGTTTAATTGAAAATGCTAAAAAAATAAAGGAAATAGAAAAAAGACTGTATGCACAGTCTATTTCGTTTGATGAATTGAAAAAATTAGCGACAGAAAAGGAAAAGATGTTGGCATCTATTCCGGCCATTCAGCCACTCACGAACCAAGATTTAAAGAGAATTGCTTCCGGATTCGGCATTCGTATAGACCCGCATTACCATACTCAACGTATGCATGCAGGTTTAGATTTTACTGCGTCTACAGGAACGAATGTTATGGCCACCGGTAATGGCGTTGTAGAAGTTGTAGAATCGAAAGTGTGGGGGTACGGTAATTCTATTGTGATTAACCATGGTTATG
>JAWWDX010000312.1:0-2462 GCA_033719695.1 Putridiphycobacter sp. | reverse complement strand
CCCTAACTTTTATGCCATGCTGTATATGATGACCTATTACGACTCTCATCAAATTATTCCAAAAGAACCTAAGGTTTATTACCATGAAATTGACACAGTTTGTCTTAAACAATCTATTAGAATATCTCATATCGATTCTATCCTACAGGTGTCTGCAGACGATTTTAAAAAACTTAATCCACAATACAAAACAGATATCATTCCTGAAACTGACCCTGCGCAATGTATTGCCTTACCGATAGAAAAACTTAATGCCTTTTTCGACTTAGAAGACTCTCTTTACCGCTACCAAAAGTATTTAGAGTCTGTAAATCAAAATTATGTTATTTTAGAAAAGAAAAAAACACATACAGTAGATACGAGTCAAACGCTAGCAGATATAGCGGCTATTTACCAAGTAACACCTCAGGCTTTAAGAGACTGGAACAACTTGAGAAACGCCACCATTTATCCGGGTCAAAAATTAGTTGTCATGCTTGAAGAAAAGCGATTTGTGCAAAGTTTCGACCAAGCAAACGTAAGTTCAATATCAAAAAAAACGGCGACACAAACTAGCACCAGTACAAGCTCGGGGAGCTATAAATATTACACTTTAAAGTCGGGAGAGAATTTATGGTCCGTTAGTCAAAAATTAGGCATACCTTTTGCGGACATACAAGCATTAAACAAGGATTTAAATCCTAAAAGAATGAAACCTGGCCAAAAAATAAAAATTGGTCGTATTTAAAATCATTAGTTATGAAATATTTAGCATTTTTAATACTGGCTTTTATTGGTTTGAGTTGCGAACCTAACAACACCACTTCAACGTCTTCTCATGTTAATAGTGGTGTGAGCGGCACACTACCAAAAGCGACAGGGCCTGTTGGACGATTATTGGTTTCTGTAGATGATAATTTATGGGACAGCGGTTTAAAATCAATTTTTGTTAAGCACTTTTCAAAACCAGCAAAAGGGCCATTTATTGGACCTGAACCAATTTTTGATTTTCTTCAACAAGACCCCTCTATTATCAATTCATTGGGGATGAAAAACAGAAATATTTTAAAAATCAGTTTAACTGATGAAGGAGATTTAAATGAAACAGAAGTTGTCATCAAGAAGAACTACAAGTCTCAAGGCCAAGTCTATATAATTGTAAAAGACTCTGATAAAGATAGATTATTTGATTTTTTTGAAAATGAACTACCAACGTATATTACAGTTTTTGATAGTCAAGAAGATGAACGATTAACGCAAGAATACCTCACAAATAACCTCAAAAGCTTTAACAGTGCAGCCGAAAAAAGATTTGGCATCAGCATATCCGTGCCAAGTACAGCTGAATTTGAAACGGACTTAGACAGCATTATTTATGCTTTAGACAAGTCGAGTAAGACTTTTGCTGATAATCCAAATACGGGAGCAAAAGGCGGGACTTATTGGGCAAATAAAGGTATTCTGGTATGGCAAAGTGAATATGTCGATTCTAGTAGTTTATCCTTAGAAAGTGTTTTAAAAGAAAGAGATAGTACGCTAAAATATGCCGTAAAAGGTGTGTTAGAAAATTCTTACATGGCCACTGAATACTATGAAACAAGAGCACCAAAAGCAACTTCAATAATGGTTGACAATACTGACGCTCTACTAATTGAAGGCTTATGGAAACATGCCGGAAATGAAGCTGCTAGCGGCGGCGGGCCTTTTCTACAATACGCCATCCATCACCCAACCCGAAATACAGTGGTACATGCCTTGGTATACATTTACGCCCTAAATTACGATAAACGCGAGTTTATTAGAGCAGCCAAAGCGATCTTAAAGACCATTCAAATTGTCGATTAATTTGGGTTTTGAAAAGCTGGATTTGTGATGAAACTACTGTCAGTTAACGACTTTAAAAAGAATAATAACTGATCTCTTTCCGTAGGATTTAAATTGACACCTCCATATTCAACACTTTTCATCAATGGATCAATAGTTGGTGAAGGTTGTAAGCCAACACTATAATGATTAATTACTTGCTCCAATGTTTTAAAACGACCATCATGCATGTACGGCGCCGTAAACACTAAATTTCTTAAACTCGGTGTTTTAAATTTGCCATGGTCATTTGGATCACCCGTTACATTTGCTAAACCAGCATCTGCTGGCATGGCATCTAAGCCATTATTGTGAAATAAATTATCTGTAAAAAGAACGTTTCCTTCATCTCCATGGCAATGAAAGCAGTCGCCTTTTTCCTCACTCGTAAAGATTCCATAACCATTAACCATCTTAATTACCTCAAGCTCTGTATAACCTGTAGGCTCACCTCTCAAATACCTGTCAAAAGGTGAATTCCCCGACAATAGTGTTCTTTCAAATTGTGCCAAGGCTTTGGCAACTAAAATAGAATCTATTTTATTGGTTCCAAAAGCAGCTTCAAACAAAGCAGGGTATTTATCGGTTGCTTGCAGTGCAGCAACAGCCGCTGGCCATGT
>JAWWDX010000311.1:0-2464 GCA_033719695.1 Putridiphycobacter sp. | reverse complement strand
CGGTATTTATCATGATGCTGCAACTAATAGGGGTTGGATTGGTGTGTTAACAGGTGTTTGGTTAGTCGTGTTTTACGTCTTACTGTATTTTCATCCATACGCATTTGCAGATGCTATTAGTCTGACAGATCCATTAAAAGCACTCTTTATTTCGGGAGAAAAAGCGTCGAAATGGTTTTTATATGGATTGTTGTACACAGTGTCAATGACAGTGATGGGAATCCGTATGATTATAAAATACCGCCATAACAATTACCAAATTGTGAGAACAATTGTCGTTGTATTGTTTCAAATAATATTTGCTTTCCTACTGGTTGAAATTTTACCAATGTTTGGTTTACCAGGTAAAGATCTAAAAAATGCCTGGCCATTGGACTATACGTTCTTATTTGATTGGAATATACAAAATTTGATGGCGGCAGGGCATTTTGGTAAATTTGTATTTGTATGGGGGATTGTATTATCTGTTGTAATAGTGCCAACACTTGTGTACTTTTATGGCAAACGTTGGTACTGTTCCTGGGTTTGTGGTTGCGGAGGTTTAGCAGAAACACTCGGTGATCCTTATCGTCAATTGTCAACAAAAAAAATGTGGGCCTGGCAAATGGAACGTTGGATGATACATGTAGTATTAGTCCTTGCAATTGTAATGACCATTTTTACAGGTTATCACACCTATAATGTATTTGTGCGACCCGAAATGGATCATAAAGAAATTTTGTTTGGTATTTCAGCATTTGATGTCAGAGCGTGGTATGGCTTTTTAGTTGGTGCCATTTTTGCAGGTGTAATTGGTACTGGTTTTTATCCAATTTTTGGCAACAGAACTTGGTGTCGTTTTGGGTGCCCATTGGCTGCATATATGGGCATTGTGCAGCGTTTTAAATCGCGGTTCAGAATTACTACAAATGGTGGACAATGCATTTCATGTGGTAATTGCTCAACCTACTGCGAACAAGGTATTGATGTGCGCGCTTACGCTCAAAAAGGGCAAAATATTGTTAGAGCCTCTTGCGTGGGCTGTGGGGTTTGCTCAGCGGTTTGTCCTAGAGGGGTTCTAAAATTAGAAAATGGTCCTGAAAAAGGACGCATTAAAACAGAAAATCCAATTGTTTTCGGCAACGACGGTTTTCGTATTAATTCCTAAATTTAACAAGTTGACAGTAGCACAAAATATAGCAGTAATTATTCCGGCATTTAATGAAGAAGCATCAATAGGTCAGGTTATTGAGGCCTTGCCTAAAGCATATATAATGAAAGTTGTGGTAGGCAATAATGCCTCTACAGATGCTACCAAAGCAGTAGCCGAAAAGGCAGGTGCAACAGTTGTTGATGAAGCTCGAAAAGGATATGGTTGGGCATGCCTGAAAGCTATGGAGCACATAGCTTCATGGCCAGTGAAGCCTGAAATTGTAGTGTTTATTGATGGCGATTTTTCAGATTATCCTCAAGAGTTGCCAAATGTTGTAGCGCCAATTTTAGAACAAGATATTGATTTGGTGATTGGATCCAGAGCATTAGGCAAAAAAGTAAAAGGCTCTATGACAATGCCGCAGATTTTTGGTAATTGGCTGGCAACTCGCTTGATGCGTCTATTTTATGGTGTTGAATATACCGATTTAGGTCCATTTAGAGCCATAAAGTATTCTAAATTGTTAGCCCTTAATATGGCCGATAAAACTTATGGTTGGACCATTGAAATGCAGTTAAAAGCTGCCAATCATAAAATGACATATACAGAAGTGCCCGTGAATTATAAAAAGCGAATTGGAATATCAAAAGTTTCGGGAACTGTGAAAGGAACTATATTAGCTGGTTATAAAATTATTGGAGCCGTTTTCAAATATAAATTTATCAAATAAGTTAAGGGTATTTTTTTGGTTAATTCGAAAAAAAAATCCGTGGAAGTTATTAACAATCTCTCATCTTTTCATATAAAAAAAGTATCTTTGGTTACTTATATTAAACCGTAATTAATGGGCAAAATAATTGCAATTACAAATCAAAAAGGAGGGGTAGGGAAAACAACAACAGCTATTAATTTAGGGGCGAGTTTTGGTGTCTTGGAATACCGAACCTTGATTGTTGATGCTGATCCGCAAGCCAATGCGACGAGTGGAACTGGATTTGATCCGCGTGATGTAAAGGCAAGTATTTATGATTGTTTAGTAGATGACAATGTAGATGTGCGAAATTTAATTGTTGAAACTGAAAATCCAAATCTTTCTATTCTTCCAGCACATATTGATTTAGTTGGCGCTGAGCTAGAAATGATTAGCATGGCAAATCGTGAGCACCGGCTAAAGACTGCGCTCGACCAAATTAGAGATGATTATGATTTTATTATTATCGATTGTTCCCCTTCTTTAGGTTTAATTACGGTAAATGCGCTCACTGCAGCTGATTCTGTTATTATTCCTGTACAATGCGAATATTTTGCATTAGAAGGATTGGGGAAATTATT
>JAWWDX010000310.1:0-2494 GCA_033719695.1 Putridiphycobacter sp. | reverse complement strand
GAGTCCCTCATTGCCCACACAGAAGCCTCAGTAAATTTTTACTGAGGTTTTTTTTATGTCCTGAATTTTGCATAAAGTGCGGGTTGCTGAGCTTGCCGAAGCATAGGAAACTAAGGTGTTTTTTTGGTCAAATCATTGGTATTACACAGGACGAGAAGTTTATACTGAGCGAAGTCGAAGTGAGTCCCTCATTGCCCACACAGAAGCCTCAGTAAATTTTTACTGAGGCTTTTTTTATGTCCTGAATTTTGAATAAAGTGTGGGTTGCTGAGCTTGCCGAAGCATAGGAAACTAAGGTGTTTTTTTTGGTCAAAACATTGGTGTTACACAGGACGAGAGGTTTATACTGAGCGAAGTCGAAGTGAGTCCCTCATTGCCCACTATTAGTAACCTCAGTAAAATGCCATTGAGATTTTTTTTAGATGTTCAGTCTTATACTACAAATAGCAAGTTTAAAGGAACACCTTCTCAAAAAGCGCAGTACGAAATCAATAATACAAGTGATAAGAAAACAACGACTTGTTATTTGTAAGTAGACCTATGGGGACCGAATTATACTTAAAACTATTACCTTTATGCACTATCTCAGCTTTAAAAACATATATTAATTCCTACTTTGGTATCGACCCTGTTGATGTCGATTCTGTAGCGGAATTATTTGTGGAAGAGACCATTAAAAAAGGTGATTTTTATTTACGCAGTGAACAGATTTGTGAAAAAATGAGTTTCATAGAGTCGGGTTTTGTAAGGGTTTTTACAGAGGTGAACGACAAAGAAGTGACCCAATGGATAGGTTCAAAAGGACAGTTCATAACTGACTTATCAAGCTTTATGTTCGACCAGCGAGCAAGATGGCATATTCAAGCTTTAACCGATTGCAAAGTTTATACTATTAGAAAAGCGGCATACCTACAATTAAATCAACAAGTAAATAATTGGCCTCAGTTAGAAAAGCAATTTATTGCGGCCTGTTTTGTGACCTTGGAAAATAGAGTGTTTACCCATTTAGCCATGAGTGCTGAAGAAAGGTACCGATATCTACTGGAGCAAAACAAAGAATTGTTCAATCAAGTACCTCAACAGTATATTGCGTCAATGTTAGGTATGACACCAGAAACATTTAGTAGAATAAGAAGTAAAATGATTTCTTGATTTAAATCAAGTGGAGCAGTTAAACTGTGAGATAACTTTGTCAAAAAAAATTATGACAAAGACGATAAAAACCTCAATTTCCATTCAAGCATCAGCTTCAGAAGTATGGGCCGTTCTAACCGATTTCGAAAAATACCCAATGTGGAATCCTTTTATTACCTCTATTTCAGGAAGTGTAGTGGAGGGTAAAAAAATAACAGCTCGTATCATACCTGAAGGATCAAAAGGCATGACATTTAAACCCGTAATACTTGTTAAAAAAGAAAAAGAGGAATTGAAGTGGATTGGTAACCTATTTTTTAAAGGTTTATTTGATGGTGAACATCAATTTTTAATATCGGACAACGGCAATGGATCAGTGCTGTTTCAACAAAATGAAAAGTTTACAGGCTTATTGGTTAATCTCTTCCCTGAAAGTTTGTACATCAATTCAAGAAGGGGTTTTGAGGCTATGAACATAGCCTTGAAAGCATTAGCAGAAGAAAGGTAGTGCAATAAAAAAGCGGCTTGAGTAACAGTACTCAAGCCGTTTTTCATCTGTTTAAATAGTGTTTAAATCACACCTAATTCTTTTCCTACTTTTTCGAATGCAGCTATGGCCTTGTCTAATTGTTCTGTCGTGTGTGCTGCCGATAATTGCACACGAATTCTAGCTTGTTCTTTAGGAACCACTGGGTAAAAGAATCCAATGGCATAAACGCCTTCTTCTAAAAGTCTATTAGCGAACTTTTGTGACAGTGCCGCATCATATAACATGACAGGTACAATGGCAGAGTCACCATCTTTTATTTCAAGTCCAGCTTTTTTAATTCCCGCTTTAAAATAGTTTGTATTTGCTTCCAATTTATCTCTTAAATCAGTTGAACCACTTAATAAATCAAAAACGGCAATGGAAGCACCAACAATTGATGGAGCTAAAGAATTTGAAAATAAATATGGTCTTGAGCGTTGGCGTAACATTTCTATCACTTCTTTTTTCCCTGATGTAAAACCACCCATAGCGCCACCTAAAGCTTTGCCAAGGGTTCCAGTAATAATGTCAACTCTGCCCATCACATGATTATATTCATGTGAACCCCGACCAGTTTTACCTATAAAACCTGTAGCATGACAATCGTCTACCATTACCATAGCATCATACTTTTCTGCCAAATCACAAATTTGGTCTAATTTAGCCACATATCCATCCATTGAAAAAACGCCGTCTGTGACGATAATTCTGTTGCGTTGTGCTTGTGCAGCAATTAATTGCTTTTCTAAGTCTTCCATGTCGGAATTGGCATACCTATATCGCGCCGCTTTGCATAAGCGAACACCATCAATGATAGAAGCATGATTAAGT
>JAWWDX010000309.1:0-2567 GCA_033719695.1 Putridiphycobacter sp. | reverse complement strand
GGTGAATACCCTGAGAAACTAACTAAGTTACAAAACTTATTCATGAAAGAAGCTGAGACGTATTCGGTTTTACCTATAGATGATCGTTTGTTGGTAAGGACCAACGCGAAAGCTGTAGGACGTCCAGTTCTCTTGGGAGATCGTACTTCTGTAACTTATTATGACGGAATGCATGGTTTGGGTGTTGATATCTTTATGGATTTGAGAAATACAAGCTATACCCTATCTGCCGATGTTGAAATAGACCATAATGGAAATGGTGTTATGATATGTCAAGGTGGCCGTTTTGGTGGACTTTCATTTTATTTGATAGAGGGCAAACCAGCTTTTAGTTATAATTTTTTAGGTTTGGAAACCACAGATATCATAGCGGACAAACCTTTGTCAGCTGGTAAGTATACCATCGTGTACGATTTTAAATATGATGGCAATGGACTGGGAAAAGGTGGAGTAGGGACCCTTATTGTTAATGATAAAACTGTGGCTAAAGGTAGGATTGAGAAAACACAACCAGGGATATTCTCTGTTGATGATCTTGCTGATATAGGCATTGATGAAGGGACTCCAGTAGCAGACTATGGCAGTAAGTCTTCAGATTTTAATGGTATCTTGAATTCTGTACGTGTAGATGTAAAGTAATGATGAACTGAGCAACAGATAAGGTTGAATAAATGTATAAGTGTAAGGTGTGTTTAATGATTAAAGCATGAAAGTTAAGCTATTGCAATTTAACAGTTTTAAACACACCATGCACTCATGATAGAAACCCATATAAGAATTTGAATTACAAACTTTTTTAACATATTAAAAAACATGAAAGTAACAATCTACCACTTAATTATTGGCTTGTTGTTAACAACAGGCTTTGTTTCGGCACAAAATATTGACAGCTATATTGAAGTGTCTCGAGAGGTGCTAAAAACAGAAAAGAAAACGGTCATCGCAGAAGCCATGACTCTTAATGACTCAGAAAGTGAATCCTTTTGGACCTTATACAATGCCTATAATGAAGCATTGTATAAAATACATACCCAAAGAGTGAACATTATTAAGGATTTTGCTGCCAATTATGAAACCATGACCGATGAAAAGGCCGATGAACTTTGGACACGCGGTATTAAGTATCAAGAGGAAATACTGAAACTTAACAAGAAATTTTACAAAAAATTCAAGGGTGTCCTACCTGCCAGCAAAGCAGCTCTTTATTTTCAATTAGAGAATAAAATTGCAGCATTGATCAATGCAGAACTGGCTCTTGAAATACCTGTCATTCAGGTAGAATGATACGAATAATTTAATGAAAATAGTTAAGAACACTTAAACACATGATATGAAAAACATTGTATCTCTCTTTTTTGTATTAATTTTTATTCAGTCCTGTTCGAAAAAAGATAATCAGGAAGCCAATGTCCATTTGGTAGAACAATATGTGCAAGCAGTAGAGAACCTTGATCATGATATCATGGAAAGTCTTTTGGCCGATACCTATATTGGTTACGGTCCGTCTTATGGAGACTCAATAAATAAGGTTGATGCGATAGCCAATTGGAAAAAGAATGTAGAGAATTTGTATGAAAATATTACATACAATAAATCCAGAATTTTCCCTGTAAGTGTTCCAGATGGAGAAAATAAAGGGGAATGGGTATCCAACTGGGCTGAATTGCATATTAAGTACAAAGAGGATTTTAAGGAAGTAAATATATGGGCCAATTCCATTTACAAAATTGAAAACGGTAAAATTGTGAAAAGTTTCACTTTTTATAACGAAGCAGATGCTCTGGAGCAATTGGGTTATATGTTTGTTTACTTTAACGATCTTTAATAATTAAAAATTATGGATAAGGCTCAAAAAATTTTAAGTGTACTAATCGTTTTGAGTGCATTTTCAACCAATAAATCAATTTCACAAAACAATAATGGAATTTCACAAAGCCTAGGGCTTTATGTTTTTCCTTCCAATAATCAGAGTCCGGAACAGCAAGCCACAGATGAGTCAGAGTGTTTTACTTGGGCAAAAAACCAAACTGGGGTGGATCCATTAAATCCTCCAAAAGTAGAAGCTAAACAAGCGGAAACCGGACCCGATGGATCGGCTATAGTTGGCGCTACAGGAGGTGCTGCAGCAGGAGCAGCCATTGGAGCTATTGCAGGAGATGCTGGGGAAGGCGCTGCCATTGGAGCAGTTGTAGGTGGTTTAAGGGGCAGAAGGGCTGCCAAGATACAACAACAAAAACAGCAAACAGCAAATAATCAAGCAGCTACTGCCAGTGAAAAAACTGCGATGGATAATTATAAAAAAGCATTTACGGCATGTATGGAAGGTAAAGGGTATACTGTAAAGTAATTTAATTGTACGTGAGTAAATCCAGATTGAGGAAAACAGTTAAAAGCTATTATGTACCCTAAATGCACTAATAAATTTGGATTTTGATGTGATGCATTGCAATACACATCTAAAAAATAAATCGCGCAGACAGGTTTGGGGTAAAATTTAGAGATAATTCGTTTGTTTCAATAACCGTATCGTCCTTTAGCGTGTAGAATTTATTTATTATGTTTTCGGT
>JAWWDX010000308.1:0-2567 GCA_033719695.1 Putridiphycobacter sp. | reverse complement strand
ATTCTTGAACAATTAAAGAAATTAGGGGCTTCATGCGATTGGGATAGAACGGAATTCACTATGAATCCCGACTATTCTGAAAGTGTGATTGATACTTTTATCGATTTATTTAATAAAGGTAAAATTTACAGAGGGATTAGAATGATTAATTGGGATCCTTCAGCACAGACTGCCTTGAGTAACGAAGAAGTAATTCACAAGGAAGTAAATTCTAAATTATACCATGTACGGTATAAAATTGAAGGCACTTCAGACGAATGGTTAACCATTGCTACAACACGTCCTGAAACCATTTTAGGTGATTCTGCCATCTGTGTCAATCCGAATGATGCGCGCTATGCCAATTTAAAAGGTAAACGGGCTATTGTGCCTATTGCGGAGCGCGCGGTTCCAATTATTTTTGACGAATATGTTGAAATGGAATTTGGAACAGGTTGCTTAAAGGTAACACCTGCTCACGACGAGAATGATTACGAATTAGGAAAACGACACAACCTTGAAACCATTGATATCTTAACCGATTCAGGCTTGTTGAACAAAAATGGCTTGCACTACGAAGGTCAAGATAGATTTGAAGTGCGTAAAGCCATTGCAAAAGAACTAGAAGCTTCAGGTTATTTGGTGAAGGTTGAAGACCATATCAATAAAGTAGGGTATTCTGAAAGAACTGACGTGCCTATTGAGCCGAAATTAAGTTTGCAATGGTTTGTTGATATGAAAAAGTTGGCAGCACCAGCTTTGGAAAATGTGATGAATGGAACCATCAAGTTCCACCCCGATAATCTAAAAAATACCTACCGTCATTGGATGGAAAACATCAACGATTGGTGTATCTCTCGACAGCTTTGGTGGGGTCATAGAATTCCGGCTTGGTTTTACGGAAAAGGAGATGAAGATTTTGTGATTGCTAAAACCGTAGAAGAAGCTGTTAAAATGGCAAGTGAGAAAACAGGTAATGCCATTTCTGCTGCTGATTTAAAACAAGATGATGACGTTTTAGATACGTGGTTTTCATCATGGTTATGGCCAATATCTTCATTTAATGGTTTAACAGATCCAGGCAACAACGAAATCAAATACTATTATCCTACTAACGACTTAGTAACGGCACCAGAAATTATGTTTTTCTGGGTAGCCAGAATGATAATGGCAGGTTATGAATACATGGGTGAAGCACCATTTAAAAATGTATATTATACCGGTATTGTACGCGACAAATTAGGTCGTAAAATGTCAAAATCATTGGGTAATTCACCTGATCCTTTGGCATTGATTGACGAATATGGTGCAGATGGTGTAAGGGTAGGGATTTTAATCTCTTCTCCTGCAGGAAACGATTTGCCATTTGATACTTCTCAATGTGAGCAAGGACGTAATTTCGCTAACAAGGTTTGGAATGCGTTTAGATTGGTGAAGAATTGGGAAGTAAAAGATATCGATCAACCAGAAGCAAGTATAAAAGGCATAGAATGGTTTGAGCATAAGTTTAATGAGACCTTAGTAACCATCAACGATCATTTTAGTAAATTCAGAATCTCTGACGCTTTAATGGCGACTTATAAATTGGTATGGGATGATTTCTGTTCATGGTACTTAGAGATTGTGAAGCCTAGTTATCAGCAACCAATCGACCAAAAAACATTAGCAACTACCATTGGTTTCTTTGAGAAAATATTAAAGATCATGCACCCGTTTACACCGTTTATTGCTGAAGAAATTTGGCATTTATTGGCTGAAAGAGCAGAGGGAGAAGATATTGTGATTGCCAACTGGCCAAAAGCCGAAGCATTTGATAGGGCAATTATTCAAAGCTTTGACAATGCAAGCGATATCATTTCTAATATCAGAAACATTCGTAAAGAAAATAACATTGCCAATAAAATAGCGGTTGACTTAATGGTAAAATCCAATTCAGACATGGATACCGCTTTCGATTCTGTTATCAGTAAAATTGGCAACTTGTCAACCTTCGAATATGTAACTGAAAAAGTAGGGAATGCCTTCTCGTTTATTGTGAAAAATAATGAGTTTTTTGTACCATTTGGAGACGAAATTGACGTAGAAGCGGAGTTAGAGAAATTAAAGGCTGAGTTAGACTATACGAAAGGGTTTTTAAATTCAGTTCAAAAGAAATTAAGTAACGAACGCTTTGTAGCTGGCGCGCCTGAGCAAGTAGTTGCCAACGAAAAAAACAAGGAGCGTGATGCGACTGAAAAAATTAAAATATTAGAAACTAAAATTGCAGAATTACAGTAGAAAGTACAGCGTATAAAGTACAGGTTATAAGGTAAAGAGGGAAGTGACACTAACTACTAACTAATAGCCACTCAGTACTAACTACTCAATACTCAGTACTAAATACTAACTACTAAAAACTAAAATAGAAAATATGAAATATGATGTTGTAATTATTGGATCGGGTCCTGGCGGTTATGTAGCGGCTATCCGTTGCGCACAGTTGGGAATGAAAACAGCTTTAATTGAAAAGTATGACACCCTAGGTGGAACATGTTTAAATGTAGGTTGCATTCCTTCTAAAGCCTTGTTAGACTCGTCTGAGCACTATT
>JAWWDX010000307.1:0-2583 GCA_033719695.1 Putridiphycobacter sp. | reverse complement strand
CGACTTGTTGATCTGAAGCCACACCCAAATCGTTCACAAATTCATGTCTAATATTTGTGGTTGTTGCGCCTAGGTCAGTTGATGGGAAGCTAAATGAAAAGGTATTTTTTTGATACCCTGTAAATACCAAATCGGCCAAAATTGCATTGGAGGTCATGTTTTTTAATTGTACATGGTGATTACCTGAACTGGAAACAGCGGCATTGGAAGCACCCGCAGAAACGGCTACACCTGTAACATTGGGAGCATTTACTCCTGTATAGGCTAGGTTTGTACTGATAATGCTGTTGACAAAATTGTTTGTGCTTAAGGCGTTCACCCTGCCACTAGACCAGCCTTCACCATTGACATATTGTGAGTATGACAATCCATAGTTTTTATAGCCTTCCACATATGTGTCGTTAAATACCTTGTAGGTGGTTTGAAGAACATACGGATTAGGGGTTAAGCTATTATAGTTAACGTCTGTTTCTGAAATAATGCGTTTATTATTTGGTGCATTATGTATGGTTAAAAAGTAAGTGATGGTATCGTTATAGTGCGGATAGTATTTATTGGGGACATCATTTGGATTTTCATAGAGTAGGGAATCTAACCAAGTTGTGTTTTTCTGCGCATAGAAAAGTAAATAATCGCCTGGGTCGAATGAATTATCACCGCCATCTTCAATATACAAGGCTTGTTCTTTTTCAAATCCCCACAGTTGAAAATGGTTACTAGGAGTAGAGGCCACTGGAAACCCAGCAGCGTTTAATGTATTGTAGTCAATTTTATAAATACCGTCTTTGGCAACTTTAAAACAGTAGTAGGACTGATTATAATTAATCCACTCATTTCCGTATTGAGCATTTGCTGCAAATAAACAAGCAATAAATACAAAGCCGAAAAAGCGTTTCATACAGTAACTATTTGGGTGCCTTAATAGGTGGATCTTTCAATCCTATTTTAAGTGAAAAAACATGAGAGTAGAGTGCCACGGAGGCATCACCGATATCGGTAAATGCATAGTCTATCGCAATATTTTTAAAGCCAACACCCAATCCAATGTTTGGTTGAAAACTAAGTGATTCTGTTAAATCAGCATTTTTTATCCATTGCATATTACCTGCCCCCATTCTAACAGCAGCAAAGCTACCATAGCCAAATTCAATACCAATATGTGGATCTATACTCACAGGACTAGTTCGAATCAATACATTTCTTCGCCCATCTGTATTCAGGTCAAAATTAATTTCAGAACTAAAGTAAAAATCGTTTTTGATAGGTGTTTTGAAGGCTGCTCCTAAGATCACCTTAGGCAGTGTTAGCTCCAATCCATTTTCAGGAATTTCATTGCCAGTTAGCAAAAATGTTTCTGTAGTGGCACTATCTAAATTATATTGCCATGCATTGAACGTACTCGTAACATCTCTCACAACGGCACCAAATTGCCATTTTTCGCCTAATTTATAGTTGGCACCGGCATCTATTCCAAAGCCAATGGCATTTGCAAAGTTTCCAACATGCCTATAAATGACTTTAAAGCTTCCGCCAACATTTAAATTAGGAATGGCCTTTAAGGGTTGAGCATAAGAGAATAAAAATGCGTAATCTCCAGCAGTAAATGTGGTAATTCTATCATAGTCAACAATACCATTATTGTCAATTAATTGCGTTGTGTTGGGAATGTCGTCAACAGCAAACCGTATGAAAGAGAATCCACCCACGCCACTGCTCATTGGCTTAGCAATGCCTACATAATCGAATTTTGAAATGCCTGCAAAATATTCGGCGTGCATGGCACCTACTTGCAAGAAGTCATTAACCCCTGTTAAACCAGCCGGATTCCAATAACCTGCGGTGACATCATCTACACCTGCAACCACAGCATTCGATTTACCAAGAGCATTGGCGCCAATGCCAATACTTAAAAATTCGTTAGAATATTTAGGTGCTAAATCGCCCTGGGCAAATAATTGTCCAAAGCTTAGCAATAGAGTAGTCGTTAAAATCTGTTTAAACGCCATATGCACTGTAAAATTAAAGATTATTTTGCTTCTATATCTACAAACTTTTAAAAATTGATTTTATTGTTTTGTTAATAACTTTGGCTGTTTTGAAAAGCACTATTCTTATGGTATTTAAAAAATTTGCACATTTGTAATATGGCTAAGAAAAGACGCTCTGTTCCGAATTTTTTCACAATTGCAAATTTACTCAGTGGCATGTTGGCTATTCAATTTGCGCTAACCGACCATCTCAACTGGGCTCCGTACTGTATTTTTGCAGCCATAATATTCGACTTTTTTGATGGTTTTATGGCCGGTATTTTAAAAGTGAAAAGCGATAAAGGTAAGCAAATGGACTCTTTAGCAGATATTGTTACTTTTGGTGTGGCGCCGGGTTATATTGTTTTTGCCTTGTTTCAGTTTATAAAAGAAGTTCATTTTGAACAGTTTAATGGAGATTTCCCTTGGGTGAATTATGTGGAGTATTTTGCTTTTTTATTGCCCATATTTGCCTTGTTTAGGTTGGCTAAATTCAATGTAGATACCAATCAAAATACTTCATTTATAGGGGTGCCAACAGCCACCATGGCCATTT
>JAWWDX010000306.1:0-2586 GCA_033719695.1 Putridiphycobacter sp. | reverse complement strand
GGTAAGAACATAATATCGCACTGATGGCTGGCTAGCATTGCTGCATCTGCCTCTTCAGTTCTAGGGTAACGCTCCAAATCTTTGGCGTCGTTAAATTGAGTTGGATTTACAAATACGCTAACAACCACCAAATCGCAGGTTTCTCTTGCAGCCGCTAACAAAGTCATGTGTCCTTCATGCAAAGCTCCCATGGTAGGAATCAGTCCAACAACTCCGGTAGGGTTATCTGATTTCCAATTACCAAGGACTGCTTTTAACTCATTTGACGTTTTAACTATTTTCACTTTAGGACAGTTTAAACTCACAAATCTATATTTTACAATGGAATTATGGCTTTTTTTTCGTATTTTTGTAAGATAGAAATCATTAAATCGATTATGGATAAGAAAAAAGTACTTTTTATTTCTCAAGAAATTCAACCTTTTTTACCATCCTCTACCATTTCAAGTATAGCAAGAAAATTACCTCAGGGAATACAGGAGAGCGGGAAAGAAATCAGAGCTTTTATGCCGAGATTTGGATGTATAAATGAGCGAAGACATCAATTACATGAAGTAATAAGATTGTCGGGAATGAACTTAATTATTGATGACGTTGATCATCCATTAATTATTAAAGTGGCTTCAGTACCACAAGCAAAAATTCAAGTTTACTTTATTGACAATGAAGACTTTTTTAAAAGAAAAGCAACATTAAAAAATAGTGATGGCGAGGAATTTGATGACAATGACGAACGTGCCATGTTTTTTAGTAGAGGCGTATTAGAAACGGTTAAAAAACTGGGCTGGAAGCCAGATATTATTCACTGCCATGGCTGGATGACCGCTTTTGCAGTGTTGTACATTAAAAAGCTTTACGCTAACGATCCGCATTTTGCTGATGTAAAAGTTGTGTACTCGGTTTATGATAAAGATTTTAACAAAAATTTGAATTCTAAACTAAAAGAAAAACTTAATTTTGACGGATTCAAGCCAGAAGACTACGATCAGATTGGAAACGGAAGCTTCTTAGACTTGAATAAAATGGCCATGTCTATTGCAGATGGTGTCATTCAAGGCAGCGAAACCATTCATGATGAGTTGAGTGCATTTATGGAAACAATTGATGTTCCTAAACTTGAATACTACCCTGAAGAAAATAGTGTAAAGCCAGTTGATGAGTTTTACGACCTATTAGTAGGCGAACTAGTTGAATAAAATGACAAACAAAAATACAAACAAAAAACGGCGGGAAGTTATTAAACTTTCCGCCAGTTTTTTAATAGCCCTTATCGTTTTCGCTAGCTGCAAAAAAGAGGTTACAACCATAGGGGCTGATATTAACCCAAATGGTTTAAATATTGTACAACAGGACACATTTACAGTTGTAACGAGTACTGTAGTTGCCGATAGTTTACCAACTAATAATACCTCGGTAAGCCTTCTTGGTGGTTTAAATGATCCTGAAGTAGGTACTGTAGATTGTGGTATTGTAACACAAGTGAGACTGTCTTCAGAATCTCCAAACTTTGGTACCATAGCAGATATTACGGTTGATTCTGTTGTGCTGTCTTTTTTGTATTCAAGTAAACTTTTTTATGGTAACCTTACCAACCTGACTTTTGAGGTTTATGAAATTGATGACCAACTCGACAAGGAAACTGACTATTTTGCCCATACGGCTGTCACTACTAAGGGCAGCAATCTGGTAATTCCAGGTACAGAAACACAAGAACCTTCGCCCTATGCAGATGTTGTTGTTGGGTCAGACACTGTTGCACCTATGTTGCGCCTTAATCTAACAACCGCTTTTGGTGACTATTTGATCCAAAATGCAAGTGAAATGAATACTAATGACAACTTTGTTTCCTTTTTTAAAGGGCTGTATATAAAAGTTGCAAACACAAACTCTTTTGGACCTAACAAAGGCACTATATTGTATTTTGCGCTAGAAAGCGCCCTTTCAAATATGGTTTTGTATTACACAATAGGAGGTGAAAATAAACGGTTCACTTTCAATATTAACAATAATTGTGCGCGCTTCAATAAAATTGACTTCAATTACAATGGGACCCCTTTAGAAGCTAGTATTAACAATCCCGAAACTGCCCAAGAGAAAATTTATTTACAAGGCTCACACCTTCGACCGGAATTTTCATTTCCTCATATAACTAGTTTAATGGATGGCAATCGAGTTATTAACCGCGCTGAACTAATTGTACCTGTGCAAAACTTCACGTCAAGCCCATTTAAACCTTCAAATAGCTTGTTTTTAGGGCGCGTTAAAACCAGTTTACAAACCGATTTAACATACGACTATTCAAACTTTACTACTGTTGGACTTGATGCAGATGAAAACGTTTTCAGGTTTAATTTAACTCGAGATTTGCAAAGGGTAATATCGGGCGAAATAGAGAACGTTCCATATCGCATTTATCCTACAAACTTTTTTGGTTCTACTATTGAGCGAACCATTTTTAGTGGACCAAATAGCATTGCAAAAGACAAAACAAAATTAGTGATTACCTATACAGAATATTAACTATGTGTGGAATTGTTGGATATATTGGGAATCAAAAGGCATATCCCGTATTAATTAAAGGCCTTT
>JAWWDX010000305.1:0-2596 GCA_033719695.1 Putridiphycobacter sp. | reverse complement strand
GGCATTTGATGCCAACCATCATTATCAAATACTGCTGGTTTTGGATACCACTGCGTAATTTGATAAGATTCTCCAACGTGCCCAAGTCTTGATATACTGCCATCTGGTATTTTTACTTTAAAGGGTGTTGATACCGTTATTGTTTCTCCCGGCGCTAAAGGGGTACTTAATCTCAATTTTACAATGTCAATATGCGCCTCGTCAAACTGCCAATCGGCTTGTTCGCCGTTTACTTTAAAATCTAAAGAATCAATATAGCCTCTGTTTTCAGTACTAGCATCTTGCAATGCCATATTCTTCATGTCATATAGCTGTTTGGCTAATGCGGTTTCATTATTCTTATAGGCATTGGGCCATACGTGAATGTATAAAAAATCAAGGGTGGTAGATGAGTTGTTTGTATAGGTAAATTCTTCGTAACCACTTAGGGTGTGTGTTTTATCATTTAAGGAAACCTTAATTGTATAATTAACTTCTTGCTGAAAATAGGTTTGCGAGTAGCTTGTGTAGGCAACAAAAATGCAAACAAAAAGGGCGAATTTTTTCATATATTTTACTTTGACAAAACGAAGTTAAGTATATTTAGCTTTTTTGAGTACAATAAATATGAAAGGTATAAACAAGCCAAATTGCATAAAATCAGTATTTGTGATGCTAATGAGCACATTAATAATAGGATGCAGTAGTAGTCAACAGCAAATTGATGCTCAGAGTGAAACATACGAACACACAAATTTTTTAATAGAGGAAACGAGTCCATATCTTCTGCAACATGCGCACAATCCGGTCAATTGGTATCCGTGGGGAGATGCTGCGTTTGAAAAGGCTAAGAAAGAAGATAAATTAGTTTTGGTAAGTATTGGTTATTCGTCGTGTCACTGGTGTCACGTTATGGAGCATGAAAGTTTTGAAGATTCGGTGGTAGCTGCTTTTATGAACGAGAATTTTGTGTGTATCAAAGTCGATCGGGAAGAAAGACCTGATGTTGATCAGATATACATGAATGCAGTTCAATTAATGACAGGAAGTGGCGGGTGGCCTCTAAATTGTTTTACATTGCCTGATGGGCGACCAGTGTACGGTGGTACTTACTATACTAAAAATAGTTGGATGGAAATGCTGCAGAATTTAGCTTTGACTTATGAAAAAGATAAAGCAAGTTTTGAGTCCTATGCAGATAATTTGACAGCAGGAATTCAACAGTCAGAACTGATTGAAACACCCACAGAAAATAATGGTTTACATACCGATAGCTTGGCTGAAATGGTTGCAAGCTGGCGATTAGATTTTGACTTGAAGAATGGCGGACCAAATCGATCACCTAAATTCCCAATTCCAAATAATTATGATTTTTTAATGCGTTTTGCCAACCATTTTAATGACCAAGCGTTAATGAATTATGTGGATTTAACGCTTGTAAAAATGGCTTTAGGAGGGATTTACGATCAAATAGGTGGAGGGTTTTCAAGGTATTCGACTGATGAAAAATGGAAGGTTCCGCATTTTGAGAAAATGCTGTATGATAATGGGCAATTAGTTTCACTTTACAGTCAGGCTTATCAACGAACAAAGAATCCAATTTATAAACAAGTTGTCTATCAAACAATAGAGTGGTTAGAGCGAGAAATGACAACTGGTGAAGGGGCATTTATGTCGGCGCTTGATGCTGATTCTGAAGGTGAAGAGGGTAAGTTTTATGTATGGACAAAAGAGGAGCTAAAAAATACGTTATCAGCAGATGAGTATGAATTGGCTACCCGTTACTACAATGTCAACCAAAAAGGGCAGTGGGAAGGTAAATATATTTTATTGAGAGCTATTTCAGATACTGCTGCTAGCAAATTTGATATGGATAGACATACGCTACAAGAAAAAATAGCGGAGATAAATAAGAAACTACTGTCCAAACGAAACCAAAGAGTCCGACCAGGGTTTGATGACAAAGTATTAACATCTTGGAATGCCATGATGTTGAAAGGGCTGGTTGATGCCGCTATGGTGTTTAATGAACCTAAATTTGCATCTTTAGCGGAAAAAAATGCTAATTGGATCGTAAAAAATCAGCTACGCAAGGATGGTAGTTTATGGCATACACACAAAAATGGTGTCAGTAAAATTGATGGTTTTCTCGACGACTATGCATTCACAACAACAGCTTTTATAAGAATGTATGAAATGACTTTTGACGAAAGGTGGTTAAGGCTGTCAAATTCAATAGTAACTTACGCTATAGCACATTTCAAGGATCCTAAGTCTGGGATGTTCTTTTTCACTTCGAATAGTGGTGAACAATTAATTGCTCGTAAAATGGAAGTGAACGATAATGTTGTACCGGCGTCAAATTCTGAAATGGCAAGAGCATTGTTCCAGTTAGGAACTTTATACGATAGCACTGCTTACAAGCAAACTGCCGAGCAAATGCTAGTTAATATTCAAGATGATTTTGCTTCCTACCCATCAGGTTATTCTAACTGGGCTATTTTGATGATGGACATGAGCTTCCCATACTATGAAATTGCCATCACTGGTGAACATTGGCGAGAAAAAGTCAATGAATTAAACAGCCATTATATTCCAAATAAATTATTAATGGGTG
>JAWWDX010000304.1:0-2660 GCA_033719695.1 Putridiphycobacter sp. | reverse complement strand
TGGCGCTTTCGCATAAGCTATTGCAGCTTCTCGTACTAAATTTCTGTCAACGCCTGACACTTTTTCCATTTCATCAATATCAATCGCTAAAATTGATGCTTTATAGGCATCAAATCCCTCCGTTTTATCTTTAATAAAACCTTCATCAGCTAAGCCTTCAGTTATAATGTAATACACCATCATGTTTAAAACAGCTATATTGGTCCCAGGACGTAAAGCAAGATGGTAGTTAGCATATTTAGCCAATTCCGTTTTTCGTGGATCAATTACAATGGTTACATTATCTGACTTCATGGCGAACTGTTTCATTTTCGCCCCAGTGACAGGGTGACCAGCAGTTGGGTTAGCCCCAATCACCAGAATGCAATTGGTATGTTTTAAGTCCTCTACTGAATTTGTTGCAGCACCCGTTCCAAAGGTTCTTTGCATGCCTAGAGCTGTAGGTGAGTGACAAACCCTTGCGCAACCATCTATATTATTGGTTTGGATAACCGCTCTAAAGAACTTTTGCATTAAATAGTTTTCCTCGTTAGTACAACGAGAGCTAGAAATACCAGCCATTGAATGAGGTCCAAATTCTCGTTTATAGCTTTTAAAACGAGATGTAATATAATCGTACGCTTCATCCCAAGAAACTTCTTCGAACACACCATTCTTCTTTATTTGTGGTTGCCTTAGCCGTTCAGGATGGTTATAAAACTTAAACGCGTATCGTCCTTTTAAACAAGTATGACCGCCATTGACTTCTGCCGAATAAGGTGCCTGAATTGATAAAATATCACCGTTCTTTGTAGACACTTCCAAGTTACAACCTACTCCACAATAAGTGCAAATTGTTCTTGTTTTCTCTTCGGCTTTTACAGCTTTTGATTCGAATACATCAGAAATAGCACTTGTAGGACAAGCTTGTGCACAAGCACCACAACTGACGCAATCAGATTCATTAAAGGTTTCATTTGCTCCTTTTATGATATGTGCATCAAAACCACGCCCAGCCATACTCAAAACAAACTGTCCTTGTACCTCGTCACATGCTCTTACGCACCGGTAGCAATTAATGCACTTCGAAAAATCGGAAGTCATATAGGGATGGCTTAAATCTTTGGTTCTATCCAAATGGTTTGCAAAGTCTTTTGGATAGCGAACATCACGTATTCCAACTTCAGCCGCAACATCTTGCAATTCGCAATTTCCATTTACTTCACAAGTTAAACAATCTAAAGGATGGTCTGTTAAAACCAATTCAATGATATTCTTCCGCAATTCTTGAATATTCTCCGAACTTGGATAGATATATGAATCTGCAGTAACCGGTGTGTGACAAGAGGCAACAGCTTTCGTTTTTCCTCCTTTATTTAAAGCAACATCCACACTGCAAACCCGACATGAACCAAATGCTTCTAGGTTCGGCGCATCACATAGTGTAGGAATTATTGTTTCTCCTTCAATTCTTTTTACAAAGTTTAAAATTGTTTCTCCTTCAAAAAACTCATGTGCGGTATCATTAATAAATGCTCTCATATCGTGTCTTATCTTTTGAATTGAAATGTAAATGTTGTTCCGGAATCATTAATTTCCCGCTTGCATTTGCCATTTAATTGTCCTGTCAATGTTTCTATTAAATCTAGTCCAAAACTTTTCGTTACTCTTTTCTCTTCGTGCCAATTTCCATTGTCAAAATATACCATTTTAAACTCATATTCACCTTCTTGAGATAAATCAATTTTTATTCTTGCTTCAGCGACCTTTTCAAAGGCGTGCTTATTTGAATTGGTTACTAGTTCATTGATTATTAAACCCAAGGGTACTATTACTTTTAGATCTAGCTTTTCAATATTAACTTCAATGTCAAATTGCAATTGCTTTCTCAAATTGAAACTACCCATTATATCCTGACAGAGGTCTTTGATATAGTCTTTTAAATTAATTTTTGATAATGATTCACCAGAATATAATTTCTCATGTATTAAGCTCATGGCCGTAATTCGGTTTATTGCTTCACCAAGTTGTTCCTGAGTTTCTTGTAACTGAATTTCGTTTTGCTGAAGGCGCAAAAGACTTATCACAATCTGCAAATTGTTTTTTACTCTATGATGAACTTCCTTTATCAACAAGGTTTTCTCATCATTCTGATTGTTTATGGTTTGATTTTGCAATTGTAATTCAGTGTTTGCAAGTTCCAATTTTTTATGGAAGTGGTTGTTTGTTACAATGAATTCATAAATAACAAAACTCGACAATAACAATGAAGTAATAACTTCAATCCCAATTACAATAGATTCTTCTGTAGCACTGACTTCCATAGCGTTTAAAGAGTTTATTGGGTCAACAATTGCCGAATAAAAAATAGTAAAACAATTGAGTATAAGAATAATCAAACCCGCTTTAAGTCCTAATCCAAAAAATGCCCATAAAATAATCAAAGTCAACCAAGTATAGTCGGCTGCATGATTTGAACGAGGCAAAATGTTTATGGTAAAAAAAAGTATAATTGTACCCGAAAGGGCTGCAATTATATAGACAACTTTCGATTTCTTTGTGTGATACATGTATGCCAAAGTGAATAACGACAATGTAAAACCAATTAAATAAACAATTACCTCATTGATAGAGGTAGTGCTAAATAGCGCTGCTAAACCACCAAACACAATAGTAAAAAT
>JAWWDX010000303.1:0-2683 GCA_033719695.1 Putridiphycobacter sp. | reverse complement strand
ATCATATTTTTTAGTAGTTTCAGGGGCAAAAAAGGAAAAAACATAGGAGCTAAAGGTGATTAGTATGCCTCCAAAAAGAAAAAAGTGAGCAAGTGGCCAATGTAGCATTCTTAGCGCTAGGCCAATAAAAAAAACACCAGCACCAGTATAAAACACACGGTATACGTATTTGTTTGTTTTAATTGGGTCAGGTGTATTTGTCTTAACCTCAACATAACTTTTAGCCCCATAAAGTATAAAAGCGGCAAGAATTAAATGTATCAGTTTAATTGGGTTGAAAAAAGTTGACCAACCCATAATTTTAATGAGGAATATACATAGAAGTATGCCGTTAAATAGGTTTAAAATTTGCAATATTAGCTTTGGATTTTTCATGGTTTATGGCTGCCTATTAGCGTATGGTTACTTTCAATAAAGTGTTCTATGTATCGTTTACTGCGTAGGATGCTTTTTTTAATGGGATAGCCCTTTGCCAAATTAGCGGTTATGGCTGAAGACAAGACGCATCCTGTGCCGTGCTTTTCGCTAAATTTAATGGTTTTTGGTTTGAAACTGGTTTTGTTTTCATGATCAAAAAGATAGTCTTTTCCTTGTTCTACTTCAGTGTGCCCACCTTTTAATAATACTTTACATTTTTTTGACAGTCTCTTTGCACCCTCTATGGGGTCCTCCAGCTTACTTAGTATTTTGATTTCCTCTAAATTTGGAGTTATTAGGTAGATATTTTCCAATATGGAGTCGAGGTTTTTCAAATCAATTTTAAAATCGAATCCCGACGAGGTAGACAATACTGGGTCCCAAATTATTTTTACTAGGGTGTTTGATGTAATACACGATTTAATCAATAGGTTAAGTAGATTTAAGTTTGGTGTCAGTCCAATTTTAATATAATCAAATTTGAACCGACTGAGTAAAATGTTGAGTTGACTTAAAATCGTGGATTCTTCAATCCAATTGGCACTAATGAATTCTTTATCCGATTGGATTGTATTGGCGGTTTGCACGGCCATACCAATACAACCATTCTGCTCAAACGTTTTAATGTCTGCCAAAATACCTGCTCCCCCTGTTGGGTCAAAGCCTGCAATGGTTAATATGTTAGGTCTTTTTTTGATAGTACGAAGAATTTAGAATGATGAATCGAGTGATGTTTAGTTAAAAAATTTGGTCCAATAATCTCCTAAAACGGCGTAGCCAGCAAAGCCTAAGTCTTTTAATTGACTTTCGTATTCAGGTTTAACACCTCCAAGGGCTATTATTTTTTGATTTGTGTTGGTTAAGTTTTCTTTTAGTTTCTCTTGATTTGTAAAATTTGATAAATGTTCTGTTTTTGATATACTATCAAAAATGGGCGCTAAAAAAATATAGTCTGTTTTAAAAGTTAGTTGTGCAATTTCTGAGAAGCTATGGGCTGAATAACTTATTGTATTTGGTATTTGATTACTTACTAATATTTTGTTGCCGTTCTGCAGCATTGGTTCAATATGACATTGGTGCGATTCTTCTTTTTGTGTAATTTGTCCTAAGTTTTTTTGGTTTAAATGTATGCCAGCTAAAGTGAATTTATTTAAAACCGTATAATTACTATTAATCATTATTTTATGATGGTTATCTTCATTAATAGCTTCAATATACTTTGTTAAGTCTATATTCGTAAAACCTAATTTGCGAATATGAAAATAGTCGATATCGGAATCCAAAAGTTCGTTCACCAGATCCATTTCATTTGGTACTGCAGTAGGATAGGATATCACTATTTTTAACATGGTGGTATGATTTATATAGCTTAGGGATTGGAATGGTATCCTTTTTGGCATTGTATCTGCCAAAAAGATTTAATGGAAAGCCCGCCCCCAACATACTATTGTTGGGGGAAGCCCCAAAAATTACAAATATACTTCGCTTCCTTTATCTTTAAATTCTGCTGCTTTTTCTTTCATTCCTTCTTCTAAAGCTTTTTGGTCGTCAATTTCTTTTTGTGCTGCATAGTCTCTTACTTCTTGGGTAATTTTCATAGAACAGAAGTGTGGTCCACACATAGAACAGAAATGCGCAATTTTAGCTCCTTCAGCAGGTAATGTCTCATCATGATACTCTCTAGCTAATTCAGGGTCTAGAGAAAGGTTGAATTGGTCTTCCCAACGGAATTCAAATCGGGCTTTACTCAAGGCATCATCACGGTGTTGCGCACCTGGGTGTCCTTTCGCTAAATCGGCAGCATGTGCAGCTAATTTATAAGTGATTACACCTGTTCTTACGTCTTCTTTATTTGGCAGACCCAAGTGTTCTTTAGGGGTAACGTAGCATAACATGGCTGTACCATACCAGCCAATCATTGCTGCGCCAATACCTGAAGTAATGTGATCGTAACCAGGAGCAATATCAGTTGTAAGTGGTCCTAATGTGTAAAAAGGTGCTTCCCCGCAAGCTTCTAATTGTTTATCCATATTTGCTTTAATCATGTGCATTGGTACGTGACCTGGTCCTTCAATAAAAGTTTGTACTTCGTGCTTCCATGCAATTTTTGTTAATTCGCCTAATGTTTCTAATTCAGCGAATTGTGCTTCGTCATTAGCATCAGCGATACAACCTGGACGCAAACCGTCTCCTAATGAAAAAGCAACATCATAGGCTTTCATAATTTCACAAATCTCTTCGAAGTGTGTGTACAAGAAGTTTTCTT
>JAWWDX010000302.1:0-2698 GCA_033719695.1 Putridiphycobacter sp. | reverse complement strand
TAGTTATCTAAATAACCTTGTGCTCTTTCATAGCCATCTACCGCTTTAGCATTCCCTCTTTCTGTATATGCTTTTTTGGCAACTGAAATGTAATCAGATAATTTTAGATATTCTTCAATAGCATAGTTTCGCGCTTCTTCTTTAGCTTCTTCACCATCTGCTAAGTTATATTTGCTAACGACGTGATAGAAGTATAAGATCATTTCATTGATTGATAATTTTTCCTTTAACTGGTGTACGCTTTGATTAAATAAATCATCAATTTTTGCTCTGTCTTTACTTTGCCCTTTCACAAGTTTTGCAGCATAGTCTGCAGCAAGGTCAGCTGTTGGATGGTATTTCATCTCCATATCGTAACACCAATAAATTGAATCTTGCAGCTCTTTTTGCCTTGCAGCTGCTGTATCCGTTTCCATTAGTTTAATATATATGGTTCTAGCATTCGACCATTCTTGTGGCAGAAATACTTCTGTACCACAAGCCTTAATTGCTTTGCTCCAAAAATCAGCAGCATCACGGTACATGTTTTGTTCCGCATAAACAGCTATATATCCTATGTTCTTTTTACAGTCTTCTGATAGTTCCCTTTCTTGTGCGAAGCCAATTCCGCTCATTAAAGTTAATAAACTTGCTAAAAATAAATTTTTCATCCTTGTTTGTTTAGTTTTAATCATATTTTCGTTTCATAAACCATCTGTCGTATACACCAGGGCTAATTGAAATTCCGAAGCTTAATCCTAAGTTTTGTTCGAGAATTAAGTTGTTTTCAGTGGTTCCAAAAGCATTGTATGTTACTCCGAGGTTCAAATTTGTATTGGAGTTTCCATTTAATACTGGTATACCTAAACCAAAACTTATGCCATAATTTTGAATTTGTGTGTTTTGAATATTAAGTTCACTTAACATATAGTTAATACCCATTCGATAATGAAGTTTTGATAAGTAGGGAGCTAGGTTGTCATTTGCCTTTGCACCAGCTCGTGGCGTATATTCTAAACCAAATTTATAATGGGTTCTGTTGAGCATACTGGTGTCATTGGCAGAATTACCAAAACTTGTTTGATAATCTTTCCAATTCTGTTGATTATATTCTCCTTTTAAAATCAATAGGTAACTTAAGTTAGAGCCGGGACATGGCATAATGCGGTATTCTCCGCCTATTTTAAAGGCAAGTGGGATTTTTGCTTCTCCTGTAATATCAGTTAAAAATTTAGCGGTATCAGAAATTGCTCCTGAATAACTGTAATTTTGGTAAAAACTTTGTGAATAAGCAAAAGCGACAAGTTGACTTGATCCACTCATGTTAGCTGCCGGCGAAACAGTGGCTGCCAGCGAGAAACTACTTCTGTAAAGTTTTTGTTCATATATCGCACCAAAATCAAACTTAAAATCACTTAAATAAGTACTTGTTTTTACACGAGAGTGCAAAGCGTCATCAGGATAGGAAGTGTACTCATATGATTCAATTCGTTCACTTTCTCCAAAAACATAATTTAAATTGGCGCCAATTGAAAAGCTACTGCTTTTGCCAAATTTCTGTTTGTAGCCAATACCTACATGGAAATTACTCAAAGTACCTTTTCCTTCGTTTATTTTTTGTGCCACGGTATCTGTGCCTTCAAAAATAGGGTTGGAAATTAAGTAACCTGTAGAGCTAAAAGGCGTTAAGCCAAGGGCTGCACCGAAACGTTTTCCAATAGGAAGACCAAGCTGAAATTGATCAAGTCCAAATTGACGTGTTTGCGCACTAGAATTATCGGTCACCAAATTACTAAAGGTACCATTTAATCCAACTTGAAAAATTGGTCTATTTCTTTCTATACCTGCATAAGAAGCCGGATTCGATTGTGTGATAATAGTAGAATCAGTATTGGCAATTTGTGTACCACCTAAAGCGTTAAAGTAAGCATATTTGCCACTTCTAAGTTCGCCTAAACCATAAACACTATATGGCGACTGAGTTCCTTTTTGAGCTACAGCCGTCCCAAACAATAGAATAGCTGAAAGAAATAAAATAAATTTATTGCAATGATGCATTGTGTTTTAAAATTTCATTTAGCCCAATAAGGGTCAGATTTTGATTTGCAAAGATGCCTCTTTTATCTGTTTTATCAAAGTATTTTAAATCTCCGCCTGTCATAAAAATTGTTAATCCATTGAATTCCTTCTTATAACGCGAAATAAAACCATTTATTTCATGCTCAATACCGAGTATTACGCCACACTGCAAACTCGATTCAGTGTCAGTGCCATAGGTTTCAGAAAGACTAGCGTTAGGCGTTAATAATGGTAATTTGTCGGTGAAGGCATTTAATGATTTAAAGCGCATCTGTAATCCCGGCGCAATATTACCACCCAAATAAACACCATGTTCGGATACGATATCATATTTAATACATGTGCCACAATCAATCACCAAACTCGCCTTGTTTTTATTCATTGTCCAAGCTCCTGTTGCGTTTGCCAACCTGTCTAAACCTAAGGTGTTTGGTGTTTTATATAAGTTTTGAATTGGTAATTTTGAGTAATGACTAAAAACTATGACTTCCTTATTTAAAAAAGAGAAATCAATTGGCGTATCTACAACAGAAGAGACTATAATAAATTCAACAGGGTAATTTGAAACCGTCCGTTGAAAATTCTTTATGTCACTATAGTTAAAGCGATAAGAATGAATAATCTGGCTGTTGTCAAATAT
>JAWWDX010000301.1:0-2738 GCA_033719695.1 Putridiphycobacter sp. | reverse complement strand
CCGCTTGAATGATTGAAAACATTTGATTTTAATTGTCCAAGTCCGCAAATAAGCGACTGGTGCCTTAGCTCAGTTGGTAGAGCAAAGGACTGAAAATCCTTGTGTCCCTGGTTCGATTCCTGGAGGCACCACCATAAAGAAGCCTTAAACATTTGACAACAAATGATTTAGGGCTTTTTTGGTTTTAGGAGTGTACAACATAGTGGGACTACCTTAATTTTTTTAAACTGTATATTGTCATTTTGTATTTTGTATGTCACCAACTTATATATGCGTAAAATTACAATTAAATAAAAAAGTGTTGCAGAATGTTGTCAATAAATTTGTTTCTAACAGTTCTTCATTAGTGATTTCAAATGTAATCACAACGAAACGGAAAGGTTTTTACGTAACATCTATAAAGTATTAATCGCAAGACAGGTCCTATTCCGGTTCTTTTATATTTTTAAAATGTCTTTAACACAGTATCTTAACACCTAGAATTTAATGACAATGTTTTTGATGGTTCCATTAAATAATCTTTAAATTCTTTCAGTAATAATGCTTGAATCCTGAAATAATAAAACACTGCTTTTCAGTGTTTTAGTTCCGCTTATTATTTAAAATCGTATGCACTTTTGTATGCAAAACGTATTCAGTATGAAGCTGAATTAATAATACACACTAGAAAACCTAAAATAAGACAAATTACCTTAATTTGATATTAAACCTTATTTATTCCTTTAAGTTTTTATCATATTCTTCTAAATTTTTTTCTGCCAGCTCATCAGTGATAAATGGTAAGGTAAGATGTAATGACAGGTAACCGGAGTTATTGTTTTGCGTACTAATTTGGTCTTTTAAAATATCGGTAAAACCGTGATAATAGCGCAAGTGCACAATAATGCCCTTGCCTTTATGGGCTTTCCCTAAAACATAGGCAAAGTCTGCCATAAGACCGTAGTCAACGTCTTCGGTATACCCATCAAAGTTTTGGGTAAAACTGCCTTCGGGTCTCATAAACTCGGCTCTGGACTTTTGCAAAAACGATATTTGTGGCCCTAATGCAAAGCGGTATTTTTTATTGTTGGTTTGGTAAGTAACCAACAAAGGCACATCAATGTAGTTTAAGGTCACATTGGTTTCGGCATTGGCAAATTGCGAATCTAGATTTGGGTTACCTGTGGATAAGGAGAAGCTATCCAATTGCAGATTTCTTCTGGCCAAAAAGTAAATATTGGGATTAAAAAACCAGTTTTCGGATAGTTTGAGATTACCACCAATTCCGAAATTGACGCCCAGTTTGGATCTATCATTATTGTCCAAATTGGAATAGAATGGTTGTGTAACACCAAACTCCAAACTGATATTGAATTTTTCGGAAGCTACCTTGTCACCAAACAATAACGCAAAAAGAGCTGCTTGAGCCTGCAAAGCAGTTACAGAAAAGACAGTAAATGCCAATAGTAAAATAGGTTTTTTCATAATGTAGTTTTTAAAGTCCAAAGCGGTATTGCAGGCCGCAAAAAAATTGTTCCCTGCCAGATGAGTAGCCATATTCGGCACGTATCATCCAATGTTTATTTAATTGAAATTGTGAACCTACAATAAAGTTCCACATGGTTTCTTGTTCTTTGTCCAGAGTATAGTCTATGGTAGAACTTTCGGCTGTTCCCAGAGCATTTTCGGCACCATTCAACAATTGCGAAGCAGCGTTAAGCTTTAATTGATTGCCTTCACGTTTGGCAATATTTACCGGGTTTGACTGTTGCACCGGGCTTAAGCCATTCCACCAGTCGTCCAATTCTATTTGGGCTTCCCCTATTTTAACCTGACCTGCTGCAACTTTACTTTCCCATTGGTCTATGGGCAGAACATCACCTAAAGCCAAACTGCCACGTGTATCCCGACTAACCTTTACCCGAAAGCCACCTACCCACACCGAGATATTCCTTTCTGGTTTTTTGAATTTAAAGGTCTTCCCTATTCTAGGATCAAAAACAAAGGCATAAACCGGGTTTTCCTGGGCATCAACATCGGTCCAAGTAAAGTTCATATCAAAAGCTATCCAACCACCAAAAAAACCAGCCGTTGGTGTGAGACCAAAACCTAGCGTGGTGGTACTAAAATCGGGGTTGGTTTGGATTCTGAACAGTTCTTCGGAGTTATTAATTCTTGGGATAACCACACTCACATCTACTTGGGTTGACGTATTAGCCCTGGCAATAATGCCATAGACATTCAAAAATGGAAAAATCCACAAGTCCGGTCGCACGTTAATACCATTGGATGTTGCCGTTGTTTTATTGAACCGTATAAGTTCATCAACATTATAAAGATCACTGTTATTAAAACCTATACTCACATTTGAAATAGTAATGTTGGACTTTTGCGTCAGGTAATTAACACCCAAACCCGCAGAATAGGGCAAATCAAAACCCAAAGCTGCCGTCTTTTTTCCAAAGATGGGCAGCAAATAATTGTATTCTATAGAATCTCTGTCCTTGGTATTTAATTCAGAATATACTTGGGCATACGATTGATAGGTGAAACTTAAGATTACTAAAATTGATAGTGTAGCTTTCTTTATGGACATATTCGGTTTTATTTTATTATGCAATTTAACCAATTAAAAGTTATTCTTTTTATGGGTTCTTAAATTCTGCGGAACTAAAAAATCAATCTAAAACCTGTGCAAGAAAACAATTAATAATAACAACACTTTAAAAATTTTCATTCAATCGTAAAAATAAACCTTT
>JAWWDX010000300.1:0-2804 GCA_033719695.1 Putridiphycobacter sp. | reverse complement strand
TTAGAAAAATTGACATATCCTTGGAAACTACAGCTCAAGAATTAAAGGACTGGCTAGACCCTAATATGTTTGAGAAAATCATGTTTAATTTGATTTCGAATGCAATCAAGTTTACACCAGACGGAGGAACCATAAAAGGATTTAAATCGAATGCATCAGAATTTGAGTCGGCACAAAAATTAGCAGATGACGTGGTAGCTGAATTTGGACAGATTGACATATTAGTGAATAATGCCGGGATTACACGTGATAATTTATTAATGAGAATGACTGAAGAGCATTGGGATGAAGTGATGAACACTAATCTAAAGTCGGCTTTTAACTTAACCAAAGCGGTTTTAAGACCTATGTTGAAAGCACGCCAAGGATCAATCATCAATATGAGCTCAGTGGTGGGGGTTTCGGGAAATGCAGGCCAATCGAACTATGCAGCTTCAAAAGCTGGTATGATTGGATTTACCAAATCTATTGCACAAGAATTAGGGTCGAGAAATATTAGATGTAATGCCATTGCACCTGGGTTTATTGAAACTGAAATGACTGCTGCCCTAGATGAAAAAGTAGTACAAGGATGGAGAGATGGTATTCCTTTGAAAAGAGGCGGTACACCATTAGATGTTGCCAACGCAACTGTCTTTTTAGCTTCAGATATGTCGGCTTATATTTCTGGGCAAACACTCAATGTTTGCGGTGGTATGCTAATGTAAAAACAGACTTTCATAATATAAAAAACCCCGACCATTACCGGCGGGGTTTTCTATTTTTAGGATTTTCCTTCATAGGGTATTTTTGCTAAAATATAGTTCAGCGCTTCTATTCTGGCATGTGTTTTTTTATTGGCATCAATACGTTTCCACGGGGCCCGTTTTGTGTCAGTATGTTTAAACATTAAGTTCTTGTATTTAGTGTAATCATCCCACAGTTCAATAGCCCGCTCATCTACTGGTGAGATTTTCCAACGCTTTAAATCACTTTTCTTAATGTCGTCAAATCGTCTAATTTGCTCTTCTTTGGTAATTGAAAAATAAATTTTTATTAAATAGGTATCAGAATCTATCACCATTTTTTCAAATTCGTTTATTTGCGACATAAATATATCGTAATCTTTCTGGGTACAAAACCCATTGACGGGCTCAACTATGGCTCTATTATACCAACTTCTATCAAAAAAAACAATTTCACCTGGTTTCGGTAATTTATTGACATAACGTTGAAAATACCATTGTCCTTTCTCGTCTTCAGTTGGTTTATTTAAAGCTACAATTCTGAAATGCCGCGGATTGATATGCGCGGTAATTCTTCGAATCGCTCCCCCCTTTCCAGCAGCATCCCTACCTTCAAAAATGACAACCACTTTTTTCCGTTCATTAATAACCCAGCTTTGTAATTTCACCATTTCGGCTTGTAGATCAATTAAATCGTATTCATATTTTGTGTATCGAAGCGCCTTTTGAACATCTACTTTTTTGGACGAAAACAAATTGCGCAACCCTAATTTTGAATTCAGTAATTCAATCTCTTTCGCGGTTAATTCTAGTGCCGTTTTAGTTTCCATAAATCTTAAATATCAATTTGTTTTGCGTTTCTATAATATCTGATAATCACATTTGGGTCTGGTGTAATGGAACCTGCACCTTCTTTCATTTTATCCTTGTAATTGAAACGTGATAAAACATAGCGCATACTTTCAAGACGTGCCGTTTTTTTATCGTTGGTTTTTACAATTATCCATGGACAAAAATTGGTGTGTGTTTTGCCAAACATTTCTTCCTTATAAAAGGTATACCGGTCCCATAATTTTTGTCCCTCCATATCTACAGGACTGAATTTCCATTGTTTGAGCGGATTTCCAAGTCTGTCGTCAAATCGTTTTTTTTGTTCCTCCTTAGAAATTGAAAACCAAAATTTAATCACCATCACACCATCTTCATGTAACATATGCTCAAATTCAGGCACTTGCACCATAAATTTTTCGTATTGATCGTCTGTACAAAACCCCATCACAGGTTCCACCACTGCCCTGTTGTACCAGCTACGATCAAAAAAAACAATCTCTCCTGGATTGGGCAATTCTTTTATATATCGTCTAAAATACCATTGCCCCTGCTCTACTTCTGTTGGACGGGATAAAGCCACGACTCTTGATGTACGAGGATTTAAATGTTCTTTAAAACGTTTAATCGATCCACCTTTTCCAGCGGCATCTCTACCTTCAAAAATAACAGCTACTCTGAGCTTCTGCTCTGTAATCCATTGTTGCAAGGCTACCATTTCTGATTGCAAATATTCTATTTCTAAAAGATACTTTAAATTTTTAGTGACCTTTTGAATGCTAAAGTCTTTTTCTTTGGCAATCCTGATTAAATCTTTTCTTGTTTTCGCGCTTTCTAAATCCTCTATTGTATATCCCATTCATTGCATTTTAATGGACTAAAGTTATATATTTACAAAAGGATAAATTCTGACAGAAATCATTGGTTTAGGTGATAATTATATAAATTAACGTCAAAAGTACATACTTTACTAAGGCTGTTAGTCGAGTAAAGCTGAAAAAAACTAAATATGCCAAATATTAGCCATGCACTCTCAAAGTTTTTTAAATCAGCACTGCCGTCACCGCTAGGTATTGCGCTATTGCTAACTGTCTTCACATTTCTGCTTGCGGCTATCACCCAGCAGCAGTCAATTACCTCGTTAACGACCAACATCACCGCACTAGCTAGCTATTGGGAAAAGGGGCTTTGGGGAATGGACTTGCAAAATGGTGTTTGGGTCAGAAGTTGGCAACTACCTTTTTTGGTACA
>JAWWDX010000299.1:0-2818 GCA_033719695.1 Putridiphycobacter sp. | reverse complement strand
TGGTTGGTGGGGAGATACACCTGGGTACAAACAGCATCTTAGTTTCTCGCAAATAAGAGCCATTGAAAATCGAAGAGCAGTTGCACGGTCTGCAAATACTGGAATTTCATGTTTTATTAATCAAAAAGGTGAAATTGAACAGTCTTTAGGGTGGGACGTTGAGGGCGCTATAGCCGGAACAATTAATAAGAATAAGGCTATCACTTTTTATGTGAAGTACGGCGATTTAATTGGAAGAATTGCTGAATTTTTGGTAATTGGCATATTTTTAATGTCAATTAGTAATTTCATCCGTGACAAAAAGAAAGCCTAATAGATGGCTAATATCTTGAAAGTGTTTCCCCTAAGAGTAAAGGTGTCGTTTATTTTAGAGGTTAAAAAACGTTGTGCCAGTGGAGAAGCAAGCGATATAATTGTATAGCTTTTGTTGTTAATAGCCACTTTCCCAGCATTAATGGCAATAAAAAAATGACCTTGGTCTGTCTCTATGATTGTCCCTAAACTGACTCCATTCGAATTTGACTTCGTTTGAATCTGATTCAAAACCCTTTTTAATTTTTCAAGTTCGCTAAGTTGTAAGCTTTTTTTTTCTATTTCCAGGTGCATCATGGCTCTGCTTGTATCGTGCTTATCGCCTGCAGTACTTTGAGATTCAGAACTTAAAGATAGTTCGGTATCACTAATTGCGCCATGCAGCGCATTTTGTTTATGTTGCACATATTGAAAGCAATATTCCAATAATTCTTCTTTAATCATACATACCATTTTAAAATAGAAGTTATGAAGATAGGTTAACTAATCTAAATTAATTAGACTTTTTTGAAAGTAATGATGTAAATTTGTCCTTCAAACAAAACAGACATGAAAGAAAACACTGAAATTGAAGAAATGGATCACCATTTCGGAACAGCAGGTGATACGCCAGTACGACCAGACGCATTTGTATTATCAGACGATAAAAAGATTGAAATCATTCAAGAAAAATTCACAGAAATTATGGAAACGTTAGGATTAGATTTAACAGACGATAGTCTGAAATCTACACCAAAACGAGTTGCAAAAATGTATGTGAAAGAGCTTTTCGGAGGACTAAATCCTGACACAGCACCAAAGAATTCTACCTTCGAAAACAAGTATAATTATACTGAGATGTTGGTAGAAAAGGATATCACAGTGTATTCAACATGTGAGCATCATTTTTTACCAATTGTAGGTAAAGCCCATGTTGCTTATTTTTCAAATGGAAAGGTTATTGGTTTATCAAAAATGAATCGAATAGTTGATCATTACGCTAAACGCCCCTCAGTTCAAGAACGATTAACTAAACAGATTGTGAGTCATTTACAATCCTTTTTAGGCACAGAAGACGTTGCTTGCGTTATTGATGCGAAGCATTTATGTGTTAATTCTCGGGGAATTAAAGATATTCAAAGCAGCACTGTAACAGCTGAATTTGGCGGAAAATTTGCAGAGGCAGATATTCGTAAAGAATTCCTGAACTATGTGCAAATGAAGTTATAGTTTTTTTAGCCTGCCACCAGTTAAATAAGTTCGCATAGATAAGTAGAGAATAGCTACTACCAACAAGATTATACCTATTAAAAATGCTCTACTAAAATACGCGGAATTGTTTTGATATGCCCACTGCGCAGCGTACGTTCCAGCAAAAATTCCGAATTCTAAAGCAATAAATAGCGTGCCCATGCCTCTACCTTTGTATTTTGGGTTAGCTAAATCTGTTGTCCAAGCGAATAAGGATGGTGTAACAATACCTGTTGAAATGCCATATATTGCACCTGCAGTCATAAACAGTGTTGGACTGGTAGCGAAAAACGAAATGGTTAATGCTACTAACATTAAACTTAGGCCTACATACAAGTTTAGCACGCGACCATATTTATCGGCTGCACGTCCAGCAAAAAAGCGGACAAAAATTGTTGTACCAGTGGTAAAACCGTAGAACAAACCTTTGTTAACCAGCCCTAAATGTTTACTAAAGTCAGGAACTACCAGATAGAAAATACCAGCAACCATGGCAGTTAAAAACATAATAACCATAGGGTGAAATACTTCGGGGGCAATAATTTCATTAATTTTTGGAACGAGGTTGCGCCAATTCACAGGCATTCCTTCTCTTGGATTTTCGTCAATAAAAGGGACAGTTAGTAAAGCGACTGTTCCCAACAATGCTGCGCTTAAAAATAAACCGTTCATGCCCACCAGCAGTAGAGTGTATGAGCTTAAAAAATTCCCCAAACCAAAACCAATGCTTATCGTTAAACTAAAAATACCCATGGCTTCGCCTCTTTTTTGAATTGGCACCACATCTGCGACTAGAGCTGTTGCGCCTGTGGGTTGAAAACCAGTACTAAAACCGTGTAAAAAACGCAAGCATAGAAAACCAGCTACAGTGGTAAATAGTGGATAGGCTAGGGACACAATAATAGAAACAATAATCCCAATATAGAGTGTTTTTTTGCGACCAAAATTATCTGCCATTTTTCCGCTAAAAGGACGTGCTATGCCTGCAGCTATTGTCCATAAGCCTAATATCATCCATTTAAAATCAGCGCCACCTAATTGGGTTAAGTAGTCATTTAATTCTGGAATTAAGAGGTTAAAGCTAGTCATAAATACTAGCATGTTGAGGCATAATAGCCAGAAAGAGAGCGTGTATGCGGATTTAGTTTTGATGGTGCAAATTAACGCAAACAATCGCAATAAAAAGTGTTGTGCAAAGAAAAAAACACTGTCAGTTTTGACAGTGTTTTTAAGTTAAATGCTTATTCAGTTGGTTGTGGAGGTCTCGGCGGAGCAG
>JAWWDX010000298.1:0-2860 GCA_033719695.1 Putridiphycobacter sp. | reverse complement strand
TGTCGGACACGATACCGTGATTGGTCAACATTGTCTATTTGCAGCAAATGTTGGTATTGCTGGTTGTGTAACAATTAAAGACTATGTTACATTATGGGGTCAAGTCGGTGTTGTTAGCGACGTTACTATTCACGAACATGTTACAGTGCTCGGTCAATCAGGTGTTGGTAGCGATCTACCAGCCAATAAATCCTATTTTGGATCGCCTTGTGGCGAAGCAAGAACAAAATTTAAAGAGTTGGCTGCCTTTAAAAAACTACCTTCAATAATCGAACGGTTATGACTTATATCTCTGAAAAAGTACTAGAGGATTTAGAACGAAAGATCATTGATAAAGACTTTAAGTTAAATTCTTTATTGGAAATTACCAATTCTATTAATTCTAATAAGTCGTTTTCGGAAGTATTAACCATCTACAATTTCATTTTAAAGGAACAAATAGGCATCAAGCGTTTTATTTTGTTTAACAAAGAAGAAACTTGGAAAATGCTGCTTAAAGTTGGCATAAAAGGCAGTATAAAAGATTTAAATATAGAAGAAGATATTCTTAAATTTAAAGAGATTACAGTCATTGAATCGTCCTATAAAGCCTACTTAAATGAATTTGACGTAATTGTCCCTGTGTTGCATAAGGGAAGTGTTTTAGCTTATTTAATTTTAGGGAATCTTCAAGAAATGAAGGCCGGTGAAGGCTCTCCCCTAGCCAACTTAAACTTTATTCAAACCCTAACCAACTTAATTGTTGTTGCCATTGAAAATAAACGGCTGTTTAAAGAAAGTTTAAAACAAGAGGTAATTAAAAAGGAACTTGAAGTTGCTTCTGAAATGCAAAAACTATTGTTCCCAAGTAACTTACCAAACAATTCTAAATTAGACATTTCGGCGAAATATTTACCTCACAACAAAGTATCTGGAGATTATTATGATTATATTCAAATCAACGAAGATGAATTCATCATTTGCATTGCGGATGTCTCTGGTAAAGGTATTTCAGCCGCTATGCTAATGGCTAATTTCCAAGCCACGTTACGCACCGTTTTTAACTATCAGCGTTTCGATTTAGAATTCCTTATAAACGAGCTAAATAAAAAAGTTTTTAAAACTGCTAATGGTGAAAAATTCATAACTTTTTTTATCAGTCAGTACAATAGCAAAACACGAAGACTAAAATATGTCAATGCAGGACACAACTGGCCTATCCTACTAAATAAGAAAAACCAGCAGTACCTGAACAAAGGAAGTATTGGTTTAGGGATGTTGGAAGAACTACCCTTTTTAGAATCGGAAGAAATTGACATCCTACCAAATACAACATTACTGCTTTTTACCGACGGTGTGGTGGAATTAGAAAATGACCAAAAAGAACAATTTGAAACCGATAGGTTGATTAAAATTGCAAGGAGCTTCTATCCACTTTCAATGGAAGATTTGAATGAAATTATTTTTGGAAAATTAGATGAATGGCGGGGTACAAAAAACTATGTTGATGATACTGCAATTTTAAGTTGTCGTATTTTCTAACCATTCTACTGCCTTTCCGACCACTTCTTTACTTATATACATCCACACGAACCTAGATTGCTCTATTGATAGAATTTCAACTTCATCTATCTTCAAAAAAAATAATTGACAACAATTTTCCTTAAATGCTTCTTACTTATACATCATGATACCTGCTGCCAAATAATCGGCGCTTCTGTACAAAAAGCAGCCTCAAAAGTATCTTTTTAGCCAATTTTAACGTATTGAGGTATAATTGGATTAAATTTGTGATGTGATTAAGTTACCTCGTCAGAATACGCCTAGATGGGCTGTCTTTTTATTCGATATTTTTATAGCGCTTTCTTCGCTTTTACTGGCCTATGCCATCCGTTTTGATTCAAAAAGCTTTCAATTTAACGAAGAGTATGAAATATTTATTTCAGGATTGCCATTTTATATCATTGTAAGGTCAATCGGTTTTTACTACTTCAGGACTTTCGACGGCATTATTAGACATACAAGCACAGAGGATGTGAAAAGGGCTGTTTTCGCAGTTTCAAGTGGAACAGCAGTGATGATATTATTGTCACTCATTAAATATTACACGTACAACACCACTTTCCTTTTTCCAATTTCCATTATTATCATGGAGTTTTTCATCTGTATTTTTATGATGATGGTTTTTCGAATTAGTATCAAATTAATCTACCTAGAAAACCTTAAAAAACAAAAAAATAGCACGCCAACAATCATATTTGGTGCAGGTGTTTATGGCATCATTACTAAACATACCCTCGAGAAAGAAGCCCGTTTAGACGGAAAAGTAGTGGCATTTATTGATGATAACCCAAAACTAGTTGGTAAAACACTAGAAGGAACCAAAATATACCATACCAGCAAACTTCAAGAATTGATTACTGACTTAGAGGTTGAAAAACTAATTATTGCAATTAAAAATGTATCACCAGCTCATAAACGTGACATCATAAAGGTATGTATAGATTCTGATGTTGAAGTATTAAATGTACCTGACCCTAAAAAATGGATAAATGGTGAATTTAGTTCCGGTCAAATTAAGCCTATCAATATTGATGACTTATTAGGGCGAGAACCTATTTTATTAAACAGTGATAAATTGTATGATCAATTTAGCAATAAAGTTGTGCTGGTAACAGGTGCGGCAGGCAGTATTGGTAGCGAAATTGTTCGCCAGTTAACCGATTATGTACCAAAAAAAATTGTTTTGGTTGACCAAGCTGAATCGGCACTGTATAATTTAGAAGTTGAATTAAAAGAAAAAAACAAAATTCACTTAACAGAGACGGTCATTGGTGACATTAGAAATATTGACAGAATGACCCGAATTTTTGATTTTTTT
>JAWWDX010000297.1:0-2863 GCA_033719695.1 Putridiphycobacter sp. | reverse complement strand
CCTATTGAGTTTAAGTGCTTTTTTGATGCCAATACCATATTTCAAGCTTAGAACTGTTTAATTATTTTGCTTTACCTATCCACTACATGTTTTAAACATGCGCAAAGTCATATCCAAACCTGCTTTTTTCATGGGGTAAAAACGCAAAACATTCCTTACCTTTCAAAAAAGGATGACCAGCATTAAAGCTTGTCAATAAAGTTTAGAGTTATGAAACAGATAGGGATTTGGATAGACAAAAGAGAAGCGAAAATAATAACATTAGAAGGTAAAAATGAATGGTTGACTGTTGTAGAGTCGAATATTGAAGATTATAATCCAAAGGGAGGCAGTGGCACAAAATTTAAAGGTGGACCGCAAGATGTGGTGCAAGACAGTAAGTATTTTGAGCGGGAACATCATCAAATGGCAAATTATTTTGCTAAAATTGCTGATGAAATTATTTTTGCGGATGAAATTGTGATTTTTGGACCCGCGCAAGCTGGCTCAAAATTAAATGATGAATTTGCGAAAAAATACCCGAAAATTAAGGCCAAAGTCAAAGCGGTTGAAAAAGCAGATAATATGACCGACAACCAATTGAAGGCTTGGGTAAGAACATTTTATAATCTGTAAACAGCGCTCATTAAAGCGATATTGCTTTAAGACTTAACCAATAATAGACTTCTTAAACTGTTGAGGAGTCATCATTTCCATTTTTTTAAATTGGCGATTAAAATAGCTGATGTTATTGAACCCTGCTTTAAAAGCAATGTCATTCATTCTTGGGTCTTTGGTTTCTTTAATTAGCTTTTTTGCAAACTTAATTTTTTCAGAATTTATATAATCAATAGGCGAAATTCCTAGTGTGTTTTTAAATTTCCTATGGAAATGAGAGGTACTCATATAGGCTTTTTTAGCCAAGGTTTCTACATCAATATCTTTATTTGTTAAGTTTTCTTTAATATACTTTATAACAGTACCTATGCGCGTGTCGCTAAACGTCTTATTAGTATCATTAATAATAATTGATTTTGCTTTAGTTTGTAAAAGCCTCACAATTAGCTCTTGTATCATTAAGTCTAGCAAAACATCTTTTGATTTATTATTATTGGTAAACGTGTAGGTTAGTCGTTCAACTAAGTGATTAACAGCAGTATTACTAATTAGATGTGAACTGGTATGATCAAGGTTCCAATCATTATTTTCGTTTTCAATAGCTACAGCATGGTTAAATTTTTCAACTACTTCACTAATTTTGTTTTCGTCAATACCAAGCGCCATACATTGTGTTGGGTCATTTTGAGTGGCCAAGGGAAAATCAATGACCATCTCTTTGCGTGCAGGCATCACAACGGATTCTCCTGGATAAAAATCAAAAGGTTCAAAATTTTCGAGGTGCATCACCTTCTTTCCTGTTAGCATACTCGCAATTATAGGAAAATCAAACGTCAGGGCTACTTGCTCTGCGAAAGCATGGGTTTCATATATATTGAGTTGAGCATATTCAGCATCATAGGTCGTTTTATTTTCAACCAAGGTGGTTAATTTTCTATTATTTATATGGTTGCTTAATAACGGCTGCATAGTCAATATTACAAAAAAAAAATGATTGAAAAATGGACGAAAGCAGATATGTGCAAGACAATGATTCAATTGTTCAATTTTTTTGAACTTTTTGGAAATAACTTTCCGATTTAATATTCATCCAATAATCAGTCGGCCTGCACGACAGATTATTTTAAAATTAAGAATCATTATGAGTTATTCAAAACCTAAATTTAAAGAAAAGTACGACAATTTTATCAATGGAAAGTTTGTTGCGCCACTTGGTGGACAGTATTTTGACAATACATCACCTATCGATAACAGCTTTATTGCTAAATATCCACGGTCGCAAAAAGAAGATGTAGATTTAGCCTTAGACGCCGCTAATGCTGCAAAAGAAGCATGGGGCAATACGTCGGCCACTGAACGATCGGCTTTGCTGCTGAAAGTAGCTGATATTATAGAGGAAAATCTAGAAGAGTTTGCCCTAGTGGAAACTTGTGATAATGGTAAGCCAATAAGAGAAACATTAAATGCGGATGTACCCTTAAGTGCTGATCATTGGCGGTATTTTGCTGCATGTATTCGCGCCGAAGAGGGCTCTGCAAGTGAGTTAGATGCCAATACACTATCCATGAATATAAAGGAACCTTTAGGCGTTGTGGGACAAATTATCCCATGGAATTTTCCATTGCTCATGTTATCGTGGAAATTACCTCCAGCCTTAGCTACCGGTAATTGTGTTGTATTAAAACCAGCAGAACAAACACCGTCCAGTGCTACTTTACTAATGGAAAAAATTGCCGAAGTTTTCCCTCCTGGCGTGGTCAATGTAGTACATGGTTTTGGTCCAGAAGCTGGAAAACCCTTAGCATCTAGTCCAAAAGTAGATAAGGTAGCTTTTACTGGTGAAACTACTACAGGACAGTTGATTATGCAATATGCCTCAAAAAACCTGAATCCAGTTACTATGGAGTTAGGTGGCAAATCGCCTAACATTTTCTTCAATAGTGTGATGGATGCTGATGATGCGTATTTAGACAAGGCTATTGAAGGAGCAGTTTTGTTTGCATTCAATCAAGGAGAAGTTTGTACCTGTCCGAGTAGACTACTTGTACAAGAAGATATTTATGATGCTTTCATGGCACGTGTAATTGCCCGTACAAAGGCTATTGTCCAAGCCAACCCTTATGATGTAAATACTCAGGTTGGCGCTCAAGCTTCAAACGATCAGTATGAAAAAATTCAATCGTATCTAAAAATTGGCGTTGAAGAAGGGGCAAAGGTACTTGCTGGTGGAGCTGCAAATAAATTAAGTGGCGACCTTGCAAACGGG
>JAWWDX010000296.1:0-2891 GCA_033719695.1 Putridiphycobacter sp. | reverse complement strand
CATTTTATGGTGCTATACACGAAATGAAGCTTTTAAAACCGATAAAGAAGATTATCACGCATCGGCCGATGTAACCGGACAAGCCAATCATATTGGAGTAACGATACAGGCAGATATCATCAAACAAAAATTACCAACCAATAATTTTGGTTTCAAAGAGATAGGATTTGGAAAATATGATGATGAAATGTATAAAACCCTTACCACAGACCACCCTATTGACCTTTGCAGGTTGCAAGTAGCCAATTGCTATATGGGTAAAATAGGGCTGATTAATTCAGGTGGTGGTTCCAAAGGCAAATCAGATTTGTCCGAAGCTGTAACAACTGCCGTTATCAATAAAAGGGCTGGTGGTTCTGGGCTGATAATGGGAAGAAAAGCATTTCAAAAACCCTTTAGCGAAGGCGTGAGAGTATTACAATCCGTTCAGGAAGTGTATCTGGATAATAAAATTAATATAGCATAATCAACAGAATGTTTGACACAGAGATAAAATCATTAAAATCACTTAACCACTACCTCCTTAAACTGGTAGAAAGCCGTCTATGGCTTAAAGTAATCATTGCCTTGTTTTTAGGTGTTGGATTTGGTCTGCTATTGAGCCCACAAAATGGATGGATTTCTAAAGAAACAGCAGATATCGCGGGGAATTGGCTGGCATTGCCTGGTGTACTATTTCTGAAACTGGTTCAAATGATTATGATTCCGTTGATTGTGGCTTCCATCATTACTGGAATAGCAAGTAATGATAAGGACAGTCTAAAAAAATTAGGTGGTGGGGTTTTGTTATATTTTCTAGGTACTACGATAGTTTCGGTAAGTTTGGGTGTCATACTATCTCAACTTTTTAGACCTGGTCGCTTTTTACATCAACAGGCTCTAGCTGAACATAATGAAATTACAGCTGTTCCAACGGAAAATCCAGAGCTTTCCTTCGGAATTGAAACGATTCCTGATGCCATCTCAAACTTACTTCCCGAAAACCCGTTGGCATCTATGGTAAGTGGTGAAATGTTAAGCATTGTAATTTTCACAATCATTATTGGTGTAGCTGTGCTATCACTTGAAAATGCCTTACTGCGCCCAGTGAAGCTGCTTCTAACTGCCATTCAGGAAGTCTGTATGACAGTAGTAAAATGGTCAATGCTTCTAGTGCCTATTGCTGTTTTCGGACTTATGGCGCAGCTTACCTCTAGTGTTGGTTTAAGTTCTCTTTCCGGTCTCACCTATTATGTTGGCGTCGTCCTGCTCGGTCTATTACTTTTGGTAATTTTCTATTTAGGGCTAATTGTGCTTCTTGGAAAAGCAAACCCTATGCATTTCCTAAAAAAAATAAGGGACGTTCAATTATTGGCCTTTTCAACCACAAGCTCTGCGGCCGTGATGCCACTTTCCCTTCAAACAGCCGAAGAAGAATTGAAGGTGGACAAGACCATTAGCAATTTTATTATTCCCATAGGTGCAACCGTCAATATGGATGGCACTGCACTCTATCAAACCATAACTACGCTATTCATAGCCCAAGCCTATGGCTTGGAAATGAGTTTGCTCAATATTATTGTGGTCATCGTAACCATCGTTGCTGCTTCAATCGGCACACCTGCCATTCCCGGAGGTGGTGTGGTGATACTCGCTTCTGTTTTGGGAAGTGTCGGTATTCCAGCCGAAGGCATCATCATTATTATTGGTGTAGAAAGATTGTTGGGAATGTTCAGGACTGCTGTAAACGTAACGGGTGACCTCACAGCTTGTATGGTTTTTAATAGGTTTTATGGTAAAACCCCAATATTGGTTAATGATAAAACTTTAAAAATATGACATTACTACTCATATCCATATTTTTCATTTTTCCTGTGGTCGCTATAGCAGGATATCAACATTATAAGATTGTTAAGCACCCAGCTTATGATGCTGACAAAACACTCTTAAATTATGAAATTATAGGTGCGGGTGAAAACAAACTCGTTTTGCTGCACGGTTTGACAGGGTCATTGAATTATTGGAAACGCAATTTAGAAAGCATTTCAAAAACACACACTTTGCTATTAATAGACCTTTTGGGTTTTGGTGATTCGGCAAAACCACAAAGTGATTATTCGCTTTCAGTTCAACTTAAAGCTTTAGAATTGGTTTTGCAAAAAGAAGGATTCAATGATGGAAAAACCATAGTTGCCGGTCATTCTATGGGCGCTATAATTTCAATGGCCCTATTGGAAAAACACTCAAATTGGCTCAAAGCAGGCATTTTTATTGGAATACCTGTTTATCAGGATGCAGATGAATTTAAAAAAATTATGTCCTCACATTCCTTTGTGGACAGAATATCAACAAGCAGATTCTCTAAATACATCTGTATGATTCATCCCATTTTTATGTCGCGTGCATTTAAACCAGACAACCTCACGGATGATGTTTATGAAGATGCAAAAAAACACCATTGGCAGAGCTACTATTATTCGCTTACGAGGATAATCCTAAAAACAGATTTATACGGGATTGCAAGAAAGATTAGAAACACAAAAGTGCTTTTCATTCACGGAGCAAAGGACACTACTGCACCGCTCAAAAATGCTATAGACTTATCAAGAGAATTTACAAACGTAAAAACTGTTACCTCTACAGGGGGAGACCATCAGTTCTTTCTAAAAGAAGCAGAATTTGTATGGAAGACCATCCAAGATTTTTCTGTTTCAGATAAAAAATCACAAAAAACAATTTTAAATGAATACTAATAAAATTAAACATATAGGTGTATTTACCTCTGGAGGTGATAGTCCAGGGATGAATTCAGCCTTGTACGCCATTGCAAAAACGGCTGAAGCAACTGGTATAAAAGTTAGTGGTTTTAGAAAAGGATATGAAGGATTGATAGACGGTGACTTGGTTCAATT
>JAWWDX010000295.1:0-2947 GCA_033719695.1 Putridiphycobacter sp. | reverse complement strand
TCGTGATCGACAATTTAAGGTATGATCAGTGGAAGGTTTTACAACCGCTTATTAGCGAGTATTTTACAATCGAATCTGAAGCGGTGTTTTATTCAATTTTACCTACTGCAACTCATTATGCGCGCAATGCCTTGTTTGCAGGTTTAATGCCAATAGACATTGCCAAAAAACATCCAGAACTATGGCTTGATGAAAATGATGAAGGAGGGAAGAACATGCATGAAAAGGAATTGTTCGAACACAATTTAAAGCGAAACGGTAAGCAAGTTAAAATGTCTTATCACAAAGTGATTAAACTTGATTTTGCTCGTAAAATGGTCGAAAAGTTTAACGACCTTTTATTGAATGATGTAAACGTATTAGTGTATAATTTTGTAGACATGCTTTCTCATGCGAGAACAGAAATGGAAGTTATTAAAGAACTCGCAGATGATGAGTCTGCATACAGAGCTTTAACGAAAACATGGTTCGAACACTCTCCTTTAAAGGATATGTTGATTAAAATTGCAGAAAAAGGGGTGAAAACAATCTTAACTACTGACCACGGTACCATCAAAGTGGATAATCCTGTTAAAATAGTTGGCGACAAACAAACCAATACCAATTTACGCTACAAAGTCGGCCGTAATTTAAGTTTCAATGCGAAGGAGGTCGCCGCTTTCGACAATCCAGCAGCAATTAAATTGCCACAAGAAAATATGACTTCTTCGTTTGTTTTTGCGAGAGAAAATGATTTTTTTGCTTACCCCAATAATTATAACCATTACGCAAATTATTACAAAAATACTTTTCAACATGGGGGGATTTCTTTGGAAGAAGTTATTATTCCAATTGTAACCTTAAAAGCAAAATAATTACGTAATAAGAAAGCCGTAAACTTTCCCTATATTTGTATAAAGCAGTAGTAAAATGCAAATAAAAGTTGACAGTTTAAATGGATTGGAGTCAGGCGTTAAATTATTTTTAAGTGGTATTTCAGATCGTAAAACTTTCGCTTTTTATGGTGAGATGGGAGCAGGTAAAACCACATTTATTAATGCAATAATGCGTGAAATGGGAATAGAAGATCATAGTTCTTCTCCAACTTTTTCTATTGTAAATGAGTATTTATCACCTACCTACGGCTCGATATTTCATTTTGACTTTTACCGATTAGACAGTGAAGAGGAAGCGCTCGACATTGGTGTTGAGGATATAATTTATAGCAACAATTATTGCTTTATGGAGTGGCCAGAAAGAATTCAAAACCTTTTACCTGAAGACACCGTAAAAGTGACTATTACTGTGAATGATAATTGCAGATTGATAAACGTGGAGATATGATTACAGACCCGGAAACACTAAAGTCTTTGATGAAAGAAGGTAGTTTGCTGCCGCAAGAAGAAATGCTAGCAGTAGCGCAAAAGAGAGGTAAATTGTCAATTGGCATACCACGTGAGACATCTTATCAAGAAAATCGAGTTGCGTTTATTCCTGAAACTGTTCAATTACTAGTTAGCAATGGACATCATGTAGTTGTAGAAACAAATGCTGGCTTAAAATCACAGTACACAGATAATGATTACTCAGAAGCTGGTGCGGAAATTGCGCCAGATGCAAAAACTGTTTTCCAGGCAAACATGATTTTAAAAGTGGCCCCGCCAACTCAAGCAGAAATCGATATGATGCCTGGCGATCAAACACTCATCTCTGCGCTTCAATTGACCTTGCAACCAAAAGAAACCTTGGTTTCTCTCATGAAAAAACAGATTACTGCAATTGCATGGGACTATATTCGTGACGATCATGGTATTTTCCCAGTGGTCCGTGCAATGGGAGAAATAGCAGGAACAACGGCCATTTTAATTGCAGCTGAATTACTGTCAAATTACAACGACGGCAAAGGTATAATGATGGGAGGCGTGGCAGGCGTGCAACCAACAGAAGTTGTGATTTTAGGGGCTGGAACTGTTGGTGAAAATGCTAGTAGAGCGGCACTCGGTTTGGGGGCATCCATAAAGGTATTCGATAATTCTATATCTAAATTGCGTCGTCTACAAAATGATATTGGACACCGTGTATATACCTCAGTTATTCAGCCGAAATTGTTAGAGAAAGCCATCAAAAGAGCTGATGCTGTAATAGGAGCCATCCGTGCCCCATTTGGCCGAACGCCTTGTATCATAACGGAAGAGATGATTAAGCAAATGAAACCTCATTCTGTAATAGTAGACATTAGTATTGATCAGGGAGGTTGCTTTGAAACGTCTAGAATTACAAACCACAATAATCCCACCTTTATAAAGCACGACGTGATTCATTATTGTGTGCCTAATATTGCTTCAAGAGTGTCGAGAACTGCTTCTATTGCCCTTAGTAATATTTTTACCCCAATAGTACTTGAAATAGGAGAGTCGGGTGGTTGTAAAAATATGATACGAAAAGACGCTGGATTTAGAAGTGGCGTTTATGTTTACAAAGGAAAGTTAACGTCACAAATTTTAGGAAAAGTATTCGACTTACCTTATAAAGATATTGAGTTATTATTAGCGGCCTTTTAAATGCTTAGTACTGTTCTTTATCGTTTGGGAAATCTTTATCTCTCACATCTTTGATATACGATTGAAAAGCTTCAAGCATTTCTTGGTGTAAGTTTTTATACTTTCTCAAAAATCTTGGGTTAAACTCATTGTTTATACCAAGCATATCATGACTAACCAATACTTGGCCATCTACACCATTTCCAGCACCAATTCCAATAATTGGAATAGAAACATTTTGCGCAACTTTGGTCGCTAATTTAGCAGGTATTTTTTCTAAAACAATAGCAAAACACCCTGTCTCCTCCAATAGTTTTGCATCAGCTATTAATCTTTCAGCTTCTTCCATTTCTTTCGCCCTTACAGTGTAGGTGCCAAACTTATAAATAGACTGAGGTGTTAGTCCTAAATGACCCATGACAGGTATT
>JAWWDX010000294.1:0-2969 GCA_033719695.1 Putridiphycobacter sp. | reverse complement strand
TATCCTGGTAGCACCGACCGTTATTTGACAGCAAGAGGTGTAAAAATGGCAATTGAATTAGATCAACCTTCAAGGGTTAAGGCTAGGGCTGAAAAGCTAAACATCATGAAAGCAGATATGAAAGCTAATGATGCTGTGCGTTTACAATATGCTTCTAACTATGCTCAAGTTAGTAATTATTGGAAGTATTTTATTGGCCAAACAGAGCAGTTGAAACGGAATAAAGTGTACGATAAAAAGAAAGCCATTGAAGCTGATTTTGCAGCGTGGGCGAAAGCTGATCCAGTTCGAGAAAAGAAGTATGGTAAGGTATTAGCAGAAATAGATGAGGCCTATAAAGTAATTAGCGAATACAACCCGACAACCGTCTATTTTTATGAGGCAATTTATTCTATTCCATTTAACCAATTTTTAATTCAAAATACAGGGCTGTATAAAGCTTTAGAGGAATCTGATAGTGATGAAAAGTTAGACAAAACGGTAGCTTTTTACAAACAAAAAGCAGAAGAGACTTATGCTGGATTTAATTTGCCGACTGAGCAAAAACTTGTGTCTAGTTTGTTGAGGATGTACCTCGAACAAGTACCAAAAGGACAGTATTCTCAGGAATTGATGAAGGTTTACCAAAAATCAAAAACTAATGTAGACGAATTTGTAGCATTACAAATGGACAATTCGATTTTTGGTTCTAAAGAAAAATACTTAACATTTTTAGAAAATCCATCAGCTGAAAAAATGAAGGAGGATAAAATGTTCATCTTGATGAAAGATATGCTTGAAAATTACCGAAAAATAACCAGTTTGGCTGAGGTTAAAGAAGCTAAACAGAAACTCGACAAAGCAAATAGATTATTTGTAGATGCATTGCGCCAAATGAATCCAGATAAGACCTATTATCCTAATGCTAATTCAACCCTAAGACTAACCTATGGAAATGTAGGTAGGTATAAAAAAGGAGATGGTGTATTGTATGATTATTATACTACCATTGACGGCCTAATGGAAAAAGAAAATCCTGAAGATGATGAGTTTATTGTACCAGCAAGATTGAAAGAACTATATGAAAAGAAAGATTATGGACGCTACGGACAAGATGGTACTTTACGTGTTAACTTTATTTCGGATAACGATATCACAGGGGGGAATTCTGGAAGCCCTGTCATGAATGCTAAAGGAGAATTAATCGGTTGTGCATTTGATGGTAATTGGGAGGCTATGAGTGGTGATATTGCTTTTGAACCTAATTTTCAAAAAACCATCAGTGTTGACATTCGGTATGTATTATTTGTAATCGATAAATATGCTGGTGCTACCAATTTAATTGATGAGATGACGATTGTAGAATAAGTCATTTGATAATCCAAAAATAATACGCAAGCCAGTCAAGCAATTGACTGGCTTTTTTTATGCTATTGTCTTTGTTTTCGCGCGAATATCTTCCGCAAAGTTATCATTTGATTGTGTAATTGGCATTGAAAATATCGGCGTGTCTTTATCGTGTCTTTCTAAGATATAATCTGAAATACTCGAAAATAGGCTCGCCTTTGTTTGTGCAGTAATAACCGTGTGTATGGTTTTTGTTACCTTTCCGTTAATCACAGTAAAATAGGCATTATCGGAATCAATGGAAGCGCTTGCAACCATTTTTTTTGATAGTAATTCATTAACGAGTGAATGGGCATCCGTTGCCTGTTCTAAATATATAATAAGGTTAATCAATTCAAATTTTTATGACAAAAATAGACATATTATTACATATATTTTTATTTATAATTTATATGGAAAGGATAAATATTTTTTATTCAAATACTAAGGTGTCTGTACGCGTAGTAGAAGCGCCAAAAATGCCAAAACCATTTTCAATATTATTATAAACAGGCACGGGTTCTGCGAATGGATTTCCCAAATTATCTTGAAAGATTGATCTGGTCAAATAATAAGTGTAGTAGTCGTAATTCACAGTATGGCATTCAATGACAACAATTGTTTTATAACCGTCTTGTGGAAAGTAGTAATTGTTTTGAGGGCTGTACACGGTAAAAGTATGCGCGCTATTTTGAAAGCTGGCATCTGAAAATAAAAATTGACTGGCACATATAGAACCCGATAATAAGTCATTTTGAGGATATTCAATAATCACATCATCCGTACAATTATAGCTTTGAAAGTATGGTTGATAATAGGGGTCGTTGAGAATAGTGCTGTCTGTTGTGATATCACCCCATTGCATGGTAGCCATATAGTAAGAAGATTCATTTTTAATATCAGTAATGGTCATGTTGGCAATGACGATTCCACTTTCAATTTTTTCTGCACTGAAAGCAATATCAGCAGGTGCTGTGTTTACTGTTGTCTCTGCCGAAACGGCATCAAATCCAGCTTTGGTCACTTCAACCCTATAGGTTGCACCCGCCTTAACTTGGTACGGCAATATATAGTAGGCACCTTCTAACAGCAAATCACCAATTTTAGTCCCATTTTCAAATAAACTAACTGTTGCATTTTCAACCAATGGAAAATCAGATTTATCATACAACAGGTCTCTGCTCTCAGACAGTGATAATTTGATAGTATCTTGATTTGGTGATAAAATGCAATTGATAACTAATTTCGGTTTAATTTTTTCACGGTCAATCTCAATGGCCTTTTGGCAGCTAAGCAATAACGAGGTGAATAAGATAAAATAGATAATTATTTTCATATTAAAATTTTATAGCATAGCTAATAGAAGGAATAACAGGGAATAAACTAATTTGCTTCAATACTTTGGATGGGTTTGGTGAAAAGTCGTTAGGAAGATATCCATATTCAATATAGAAAGGATTCTGACGGCTGTAAGCATTGTATAGTCCGTAGCTCCATGTGACGTCACCCCAATTCTTTTTTTTGTGCTTGTTTACACCTATATCTAATCTGTGATAAGCGGGCATTCTATAATCATTTTTGGCTTCATAATTTTCAATGGCAGG
>JAWWDX010000293.1:0-2987 GCA_033719695.1 Putridiphycobacter sp. | reverse complement strand
CGTCGACCAAAATGGCCTTGATGAAATGGACAACAAAATATTGACCACTATAATCGATAAATTTTCTGGAGGTCCTGTGGGATTAACCACTATTGCTACGGCTGTCGGTGAAAATGCGGGAACCATTGAAGAAGTATATGAACCATTTCTGATTCAACAAGGCTATATTATGCGGACACCAAGAGGTAGAAAAGTGACTGAATTGGCATATCGGCATTTAGGGAAACAGTTAGGTAATTTCCAAGCAGGCCTATTTGGTGAAGAATAGCGTATTGCTATGAATAAAGCTGATTTATCAAAAAGCATAAAAGCGCAAGCAAGACAATTAGGATTTACTTCCTGTGGGATTTCAAAGGCGGAATTTTTGGAAAAGGAAGCACCTATTTTGGAAAATTGGCTCAATCATAATTATAACGGCAAAATGGCCTATATGGCCAATCATTTTGATAAGCGATTAGACCCTCGTTTGCTGGTGGAAGGTGCTAAATCTGTTATATCTGTCGTTTTAAATTATTATCCCGAAAAAGATCTATTCGGTGATTCTGATTTAAAAATATCCAAGTATGCCTACGGTCACGATTATCATTCTGTAATCAAGCAAAAGTTATCAGACTTACTTGAATTTATTTTAGAGCATATCGATTATGATTTAAACGCTCGTGTGTTTACCGACTCAGCACCGGTGCTAGATAAAGCTTGGGCAGAACGGAGTGGTTTGGGATGGCAAGGCAAGAATGGCATGCTCATATCAAAACAAAATGGCAGTTTCTTTTTTGTAGGAGAAATTATAATAGACCTTGAATTATCATACGATCAACCAATGGTTACCAATCACTGCGGCACCTGCACTAAATGCATAGAAGCTTGCCCTACTGATGCTATTTTGAGTTCAAACGTAATTGATGGATCGAAGTGCATTTCATACTTAACCATTGAATTGAAAGACACTATTATTCCAAACGAATTTAAAGATAAAATGGCGGGTTGGTTTTTTGGCTGCGACATTTGCCAAGATGTTTGTCCTTGGAATCGATTTTCAACACCAACTGAGGAATTAGCTTTTCAACCGCACCCCGGACTATCAAATACAGACTGGACTGAATTGACCGAAGATATTTTCAATGAGATATTTCGTCATTCTGCCGTGAAGCGAGCAAAATTTAAAGGCTTAAAAAGAAATATTGATTTTGTTAAATAAAGTTGATTAACCTTTATCTGCAAACAATTGAGACTGCAGGGAGGGATATTGTAAGTCCATTTTTTTAAAGGCGTCTAAGATAATTTTACAGATATGATTTTCTTTTTCCCAGTTTCGGTCTGATGGAATAACATGCCATTCGGGGCTATTACACCGCTCAAAAAGACGTTCATAAACGGCTAAGTATTCATCCCATTTCTCCCGCGTGACCCAATCTCCGTCATTGTGTTTCCAATGTTTTTCTGGCACCTCTAGCCGCTCTGTTAAGCGCTTTAATTGTTCTTCTTTTGAAGTGTGTAAATAGAATTTTAGAATAGTTGTATTATTCCCAGATATGAGCAGCTGTTCGAAATGGTTAATTTGGTCATACCGCGGCTCAATAAAATCTGGCGATAAATACCCTTCAACAGATGGCACTAGAATATCTTCATAATGTGATCGGTTAAATACTTGTATCATGCCTTTAGCTGGCACATATTTATGAATCCGCCATAAAAAGTCATATGATAACTCTTTAGCATTTGGTTTTTTAAATGAATGTACTTTTATGCCCAGTGGATTCACACCACTGAATACTTTGCGAGTGGCACCGTCTTTTCCAGCGGCATCCATACCTTGAAAAATGACTAGTAAACTGTGCCGACTATCGGCGTACATTCTTCTTTGAAAATCTATTATTTCTTTGACGAGCGCTTCGTTTTCTTTTTTAATAGGCTCTTTCTGAGATTTATCAATTATTTTAGTTGGAAAATCGCTTAAATGTATTTTTGCCATAGCATCCTTATCTGTATGCTAAAATACAAAAAGGCGTCAAGAAATAGCTTGTTTTAAATCTAATAAGCTGTCTAGCACTTTAATTTTAGGGTCTAATTTGCATAACTCTCTTATTTCTATTGCCTTTCTTCCGGCTAAAATCATAGTATCGTCTTTTTGTAGTAGTGATTTGATTTTCTGTACAAATTCAGGTATATCATCAGTTAGTGGATAAATGGTGCCATAAATAAAGTATGATGTTTTTCCCTTTTGTAATTCTGATAATGCACTTAGTGATTTTTCACTGACATTAGGTCCTAGATAGACCACATTTTTGCCCCAAGATGACAGTTGATAATGTAAAAATAAGGAGCCAAGATCATGAATTTCATTTAAAGGCAATAGCACCACATGCAAATGCGCTTCATCTTCGGGCTTAATAATTTTTACATTTTCTATTTCGACATATAGTTTTTGTCTGACAAGATTTGAAATAAAATATTCGTGGGCCGGTTGAATTGAATTTGTTTGCCATAGCATTCCAATACGCTCAAACAACGGAATGAAGACATTTAAAAAGATGTCTTCGAAGCTGTATTTTGTGCGGCAATGGTTAAAAATACTGTGAAATTTGAGCACATCAAAACTAAGCATGGCTACAAGCAATTCATTGGTTTGATTGCCAAAATAATTGTCTTTAAAGGTTGTTAGTTTGAGAAGTTTTTCACTGATTTCTTCTTCTGACAGATTTGCAATCTTCGAAATCTTTACATTGTTATCTCGAAGGATTTTAATACTAAGCAATTTGAGAAGCTCAGTTACCGAATAAGTACGGATATTACTATCTGATCGATTTGGCTGCAGTAAACTATATCGCTGTTCCCAAATCCTAATAGTATGTGCTTTAATCCCTGATAAATTTTCAAGATCTTTGATGGAAAAGTTTTCTTTTATAAAAGTCATGGTCTTAGAATTCAAAAGTTAGTCCAACTGAAGGCAGTATTGTACCAGCAGTATTTGATAATAGTTTCCACTG
>JAWWDX010000292.1:0-2993 GCA_033719695.1 Putridiphycobacter sp. | reverse complement strand
CCGAGCGCTGCCATGGTGAAGGGCTTGATGAGCCAGTTCACCACACGCCGACTTCAAATTATCAGCTGATGGCGAAACCATTTTTTTAAGTGACGATTCCGGAATACTTATAGATCAAATTAGCTTTGGGACGCAAACAACAGATATGTCGTATGCACGTTTTCCAAACGGAACTGGGAATTTTCAAGAAATGTTTCCAACTTTCAACAGCGTTAATATTGATGTAACGGGACTAAATGAATTAGATACTGGCAGCATCCAACTGACGGTTTACCCCAACCCAGCAAATGACTTTGTAAATATCACTTTAACGAATGTTAATGGTTCTGCTCAGGAGGTAAAAATATATAATGCTATTGGTAAACAAGTTGCGAATTTCTACATGGTAGACTCCTACCAGTTTGAGGTTAGTACACTGTCAAAAGGAATCTATTTCATTGCTATTGACTTAGCCACTAAAAAACTAATTATTCAGTAAATTAGCATAAAAAATATTTCTGACGAAGAACTGATACAGGCCATCATACATAAGGACGAGAAAGTCTTTAAGTATTTTTATGACCAATTTAGTCCCTTTATTTATAATACAGCACTCTCCTATTTACAAAATACGCAAGATGCGGAAGAAGTAGTGCAAGATGTATTTATTACTGTTTTTAGAAAAATTGGCAACTTTAAAAAAGACTCAAAACTGAGTACCTGGATATATAGAATTACAGTAAATACCGCACTTAACTTTATACAAAAAAGGAAAAGAAATCACCTGCTAAGTCTTGGTTTAATGACAAAAGAACCTACTGATTTTAATCATCCTGGTGTGCAATTGGAGCATAAAGAAGAAGGAAAAGCACTCTTCCGTCAAATAGATGCGTTAGCAGAAAATCAAAAAACGGCATTTATTTTGGTTTATATCGAACAATTACCTCAGCAAGAAGTAGCTACTATTATGGAAACGAGTGTAAAAGCTGTTGAGTCATTGTTGCAGAGAGCAAAGGCTAAATTAAGAAAAAATATAAATTTTCACCCAACCACCGAAGGAAAACAACGACAATAATTGTCAAAGAAATAAGTGATGGAAAAGGAAAATAACATAGACAAAAATTGGCTGAAAGTCATTGAGAATATGGAAAGGGTCCAACCCTCGAATAAATTGTTCTTTACAATTAAAGAAGAATTGTTTTTGAGCAAAATGATACCCTTAAAACAAATTATTATTGTAGCAGCTTCAGTTTTGTTATTAATTGCGACCAACATTGTAGCAATAAAAACATACAATGCTAATTTTACCAGTAGCTCTTATTCATCTGAATTACTAACCGACTATCAAATTTATAATTATGAAGACTAGTCAATTCTATAAATACAGCGCAATTGTATTATTGGTTGTTAACATTGCCATTTTAGCTTTCCTATTTTTCAGACCCAAGGGCAAACATCATCATATGCCTCTAAAAGCCTCAAAAGAGTTAAACTTAAATGACGACCAAGAGAAAAAATTCATGGAATTGGTTAAAAATCACCAACAATCTATTAAAAAAATTCAGGACCAACAAAAAGGTTTATTTGAAACCTATTTCCAGTCGTTATACAAAACAGAAGCTGCAAATAATACTGAAACTTTAAATGCTATCGTAGACTTTGAACGGCAGAAAATTGAGGCAACTTACCACCATTTTGAAACAGTAAAAGCCCTTTTAAATGATGCACAAAAAAACAAGTTTAAAGCGTTCATTTTAAACGCAACACAGTTGATACATGGTCGCAAACCTGAAGGAGGACCTCCTCCAGAATAAAACCTAGTTTGCCTTAGCAAAAGCACCTTTACTTTTTCTCATTTTAACGGATACTACTTTGTATTCTGGACAATAAGCTTCTGTGTCATGTTCATCTGAAGTTATATTATTAACCATTATTTCAGGAAAATGGAAGGTCGTACTTAATACGCCAGGATTAACACCATCTGTTATAAACGCTTTTATGTCTACTTTTCCTCTTGGTGACTCCAAACATACCATATCCCCATCTTTAATATTTTTAGTGGCAGCATCAGATGGATGAATCCACAAAACATCTTCAGTATGAATTAAAATATTGCCAGTTCTACGCGTCATAGCCCCGCAATTATAGTGCTCTAAATCTCTATTAGTTGTTAAAATATAAGGATATTCTTCGCCGTGCTTAGCTATTTCTCGACTTTCTTCAAAATCATTATATACAAACTTTCCCTTGCCTATTTTAAAGGTGTCAGTATGCAATATTTTTGTATCTGTACCGTCTGTTTTAACTGGCCACTGTTTTCCATTCTCACCTAATTCATCCCACTTTACACCTGCAAAAAATGGTACAATTTTCGAAATTTCTTCTAACATGGTTTTAGCATCATAATCTGCTTGATCGTAACCCATTCTGTTCATTAAATCAATGACAATTTGACCGTCGACTTTCGAATTACCTTGTGGGTCCACTACCTGTCGAACAGCTTGAATTCGCCGTTCTCCGTTTGTAAAAGTTCCTGATTTTTCAAGAAAGGAAGCGCCTGGTAAAAGAACATCTGCATATTTAGCTGTTTCGGTCATGAATAGTTCCTGAACAATCACTAAATCTGTACTTTCTAATGCCCGAATAACCTTCTGCGTATTAGGGTCAGTTTGCACTACATCTTCACCCATGATCCAAATAGCTTTTAAATCACCTTTTAACGCTGCATCAAACATTTCAGGAATTTTATAGCCAATTTCAGTAGGCACTACGCTTCCATAAAATTCATTGTAGCGTTTGTTAAGCTCAATATCTCTAACATCATGATATCCTGCACCTTGGTGAGGTTGAACCCCCATATCGGCAGAACCTTGAACATTGTTCTGTCCACGTAAAGGATTTACCCCTACACCTTGCCGACCAATATTACCTGTTAATAGCGCTAAATCAGCAATTTGCATCACGGTAAAAGTGCCTTGATATTGCTCTGTCACACCAAGTCCATGAAAACTCAT
>JAWWDX010000291.1:0-3010 GCA_033719695.1 Putridiphycobacter sp. | reverse complement strand
GGTATTAATAATGGTACCTACCCGAGAATTAGTTGTACAAGTGGTTAACGAAGTTGAAAAATTAACCACATATATCAATACTAGAATTGTAGGCGTATATGGCGGCACCAATATAAACACACAAAAACAAGCCGTTTATGACGGCGTTGACATTCTGGTGGCAACTCCAGGTAGACTTTTAGATTTGGCACTCACCGGTAATTTGAGACTCAAACAAATTCAAAAATTGGTGATTGATGAAGTTGATGAGATGTTAAACTTAGGATTTAGAACGCAATTGACCAATATTTTAGATATTCTACCTCAAAAACGACAAAACTTAATGTTTTCAGCAACTTTAACAGAAGATGTTGAAAACCTTATTAAGGACTTTTTCTACCAGCCAGAAAAAATTGAAATTGTTCCTGTGGGTACACCCCTAGAATTAATTGAACAATCGGCTTATTTAGTTCCAAATTTCTATACAAAAATAAATTTACTGAATTATATTTTAGAGGATGAGACACTTGAAAAAGTATTGATTTTTGTAGACAGCAAAAAACTAGCCGACAGAATGGCCGATCATATTGACGGAAAATTCAATGACCAAATTGGTGTTATGCATTCCAATAAATCGCAAAATTATCGATTAAATGCCATTAAGAAATTTGAAAATGGTGAGCATAGAATTTTGATTGCAACCGACATCATTGCACGTGGGTTGGATATTTTAGATGTCAGTCATGTTATCAACTTCGATACACCTGACATTCCAGAAAACTATATACATAGGATTGGTAGAACTGGTAGAGCCGATAAAAAAGGTGGAGCCATTACTTTTGTAAATGAAGTTGAAGTACCTGCATTGGCGTTAATAGAAGCGTTAATGGGACAAGAGATTCCAAAAGTTGATATTCCAAAAGCAGTTCCGATTTCAGCCGTTTTTGCAGATGATGAAATTCCAAACCTGGCAGATAAACACTACCTAAAAGAAGCTAAAATATCGCATTCGCAAGGTGCCTTTCACGAAAAGAAAGATAAAAACAAAAAAACCAACCAAGGTGGGTCTTACAAAAACAAGATTAAGGCTAAGTACAGTAAACCTAAAACAAGGAGTGCGAAGACGAAAAGAAAAAACTAATTAATGCGTTTTATTATATTACCATACTTGCTTTTATTTTCTTTTTTAAGTGATGCAAAAGAAACCATTCCTTTAGAAGATAAAATTGCCTTTCTGTTTGATATCAAACCTAATAAAAGTGCTGAAATTGAAGCACTAAAAAACATTGAGAAATACTGCGAATACCTTCGGAAATATGATAACCTATCACCTAAAGTAAGAGTTAAGAAAGTATTCTCTGATATTAAAAAGAAATATTTACGCACCTACTATTTACATTCCTTTTTTCCTGATTTATTCCAACAGAAAACTTACAATTGTGTTACAGGAACTGCTTTGATTGCCATTATTTTTGAAGAGCTAGATATTCCTATCTCAATTGTTAAAGTACCAAATCATGTTTACTTAATTGCCTACCCAAAATCCCTAAAAATTGGGGTAGAATCTACCAAATCAAAGGGAGGAATATACCAATGGAATGATTACAGCAAGAAACTAGCAGTAGGCTATTTATTACTCATAGGAAAAACATCAGAAAACGAAATTCAATTGCAAGGGGTCGACTATATTCTTAAAAAATACTTCTACGTTAAGAAAAATTTAACCTTTGAAAATTTAATCGGTATTCACTACTTTAATTATGCATTGTTCAAAAGCAGAATTAATAGTAATTCTGATGCCTTAAAGTATGCAAAATTGGCTTATGAACTCGACGAGTCAGAGCAAACATATTACATTACCGCTGGAATACTAACAGATTTAATTGCTGAATTAACTGACGACGCAGTTGAGATAATTGATCACTTAACCTATTATTATGAGCTCGAGAATACAAAATCAAGACAGGAAGATATAGAAAGTCATTTTGAATTCTGCATTAATAATGCTTTGCAAAAGCGAGATGACACATTGTATATCAATAAATCTATTCTTTATGTAAAGTGCAATATATTTGATAATAAAAAAAAGAACAAATTCTTGAGTTATATTGAACTAGAAAGAGCGGAATGGTTGACTGATCAAGGTAAAACAAAAAGTGCATACGAACATGCTATGATTGGTTACGACTTAGACAACAGTAACAAACGATACGAAAAATTAATTGCCTACTTGATTACAAACGAGCTGTTTTACGACAATTTTGAAATTGATGATTTCGATTCAATTCTAGGAGCAAAACTAAAGCAATTTCCATTTTTAGAGGACTCCTACCGTTTTCAAAGTTTGCAAGTTTGGCTTTATAGTTATGCTATTGGAGAATTATTTTATGATGATGAGGAGGAGCAAGGTCTAAAATATTTCGAAAAGATAGAAGATTATTCTGAAAACTCTGAATTTATTGACGATAATTTAACAGCATCAGCCCTTTCATACGCATACGGCGAAATGGCTGCGTTTTATTTTAGAGATCAGAGAACAGAGCTAGCCATTAAATGGATTAATAAAGCCGTTCGGTTGAATCCCAATTCTAAATCTTTACAGAGAAAACAAGCATATATTATCGCCAACAAGGACTATTACAAGAACAATTCATATAAAAAAATTCAAGAACTCATAGATATATTTGAAGACATTGAAGATGACGATTAATCAATCTAACTAATTAGAAAAGTTTTGTCACAAAAATCCTGTTAGCATACTCACCTCAATAAATACAAAAACCCAAAATTGAACTGAGAACAGATATAGGTTGACCGCTTTAAGTAAAGCATAACTTTTGCAGCAACTTACCATAATGCACAGGTAACTCGCACAAACACCATATTTCTAACCAACAGTTTCCCTCTAGAGAGGGGCTAGAGGTGTGCCCTGATTGACATAAACAAATACTCGATTTAAATCACTACCTCCTCAGTATACACAACACTGGTGTTTTTCATACTCGCAAGCAATCTACCATAATGCACAGGT
>JAWWDX010000290.1:0-3028 GCA_033719695.1 Putridiphycobacter sp. | reverse complement strand
GGGTTTGGACGCCACGCCAAATTTTAGTATCGGCGGTATAAAACCTACGATGCCCAACCTTTATAAATTAATGAATTAGGGTCTTACCTTTAATAATGTTTGGTCTAACCCAACATGTACGCCTTCTAGGGCTGCAATGATTACGGGTAAATTTGGTTTTAGAACCAATATGACCAGAGTGGGCGATGAGTTGTCAACAACTGAAACTTCACTGCAGACATTCATTGAGCTTAATTCAGACGGGAATTATACGAACGCTGTTATTGGTAAATGGCACTTGGCGAATGATATGCAACACCCCATGGAAATGCAATTGGTTATAGTCTAGGTTATGGTATGCAGCAAATGAAAATTCAATTAAATTAATAAAAAGGTAATAAACCTCAGGGCAAGCCCTTAGTAAGGGGAAATCGGTTCCGGTTCAATCAAAACGGTCTTCATGTTTGGTTGTACCAACTACATGAAGACTTGGTAGTTGTACCCAGTATTAACAAATTAAACTAATTCTGCTTTGTCAATATCTTTAAGTCTTTTATCAGTCGCGTTATTTCAAGGGAATCAGTTCCGTCGTAAACACCACGAATCTGTTTTTTTTGATCAACTAAAACAAAATTTGGTGTATGAATAAAATCTTGCAAACCCCCATCACCATGTTCTACAACCGCAAAATAACTTTTTCGGGCTAACTCATAAATATGCTTTTTATTACCAGTTGTAATATTCCATTTAGAGTCTATTACCCCATTATCTGTGGCATATTGGCGTAATACTGGAATGCTATCAATTTGCGGGGTGACAGACAATGACAAAAACATTATTTGATCATTTTTTAGAAATTCTTTTTGAAGTACAGCCATATTATTGGTCATGATCGGACAAATGCTTGGGCAACGTGTAAAGATGAAATCTACAACGTAATTTTTATGATTATAATTCTCCTGTGTAATTGTATCTCCATTTTGGTTTATAAGGGTAAAGTCGGCTACTTTATGATTTTTGCTTTGTTGTTGTAAATTCAAATCAACCAATTCAGGATTGAAATCGGATGGATTGTAAACAGGCAACTCTTGCTTTCCTTTGGTTATACAAGAGTTGATCAATATAAAAAACAGGACGATTGGACCATTTTTAAAAGTAGCTTTATTCATAGTCAGATATTTTGAAGCAGAAAGGATTTTGCTTCGGCTAGCTCTGGCCTGTCGCTATTAGAAAATTTTGTTTGATTTAAAAGAGTTTCAAAGTAAAATTTAGCCTTTTCTTTTTCGCCAGATTGTTTTGCGGCTACTGCGGCGCCATAAATTCCATTAAAACGGTTGGGACGTCTCTCTAAATTTAATTCATAATAATTGAGTGCTTCACCGGGACGGTCCATTTCTAACAGCATATCAGCCAAAAGTTCGTCTGCCGGTACTATTTCACCTGGCGTTACGGGATGTTTGGAGGTCATACTTTCCATTTCACAAGCAATTGTCATTAGTGCTATAGCTTCTTCGCTTTTCCCTTTTTTTAGAAGCATCCAGGCTTCAATTGACTTAATCTGAATTGCTACCTGGTTCGCTTTATAAACGTCATTAATAGTAAGAAGTTCTTTTTCAGAATTACGAAGTAGTTTTAGATTTTCTTCGGCAGCGTTTAAATTATTAATATGAACGCTTCCCAAAGCTTTTGCAAAATTGAGTAAGGAACGCTGCCAAGGGTATTTTTTCCAATCTAAATCCATAAGTTGTGGCAACTCAATCACTGCTGCTTCATCCCACTTTTTGTTTTCTACGGCTATGCGGGCTGGAATGGCAGCTGCGGTATAGGCAATTTTAAAATTTAGCGGAAATACTTTTTTAAATGATTTAAGATAATTGTATTGTTCTTTTGCCATTGTGTTGTTGCCAGTTTGCAAATAAGCATAGACTAAATATCCCATAGCATGTACTTCTTCATCCCAATGAGCTCCTGGTTCAATGCTTTCGGCATAACAAACGGCAGAGGAAGCGGAATTAATATTGGTTTTGATTGACTCCTCCCACAGGCCTAAGCGAGTAAAAATGTGCGATGGCATATGTTGTGCATGTGCCGAGTTTGGAGCAATTTCTGCGTAGCGTCGGGCAGTGCTCAGTCCTAATTCTGCTAATTCGGGATAATCGTATGAATGAATGATATAATGAGCTATTCCCGGATGGTTGGGTTCTTTAACAAACAGTCTCTCCAATATCTTGCCTGCTTCCTTTTGAACGCTATAGGTTTTATCTGTTGGTAGTGCTGAAGCCCTAAGAGCTAAAGCATAAAAAACGGCAATTTCGGTATCACCTTCGTTCTCCTTGTATAATTCTTCCATTTTCTGAGCGTAGCGTTCCTTCCTGGTTTGGTTGTCTACCGTTTCCCAATCCCTGTAAAAAGCCCCGATGGCCTCTAAATATTGTTCTGCTTTTTCCGATTTTGGCAGTTTTTCTGCAACGGCCAAGAGTTTTACTCCTTTCTCCAAAACCGATTGCTCTGGTGGGGCCCATAATCCGTGATAAATACTCATTGCTACACCCCAATATCCCATAGCACATTCCGGATCTTTATCAATAACCTGGACAAATGCTTTTTCTGCCTCAATATATTCGAAAGAATGAAGAAGGGAAATTGCAAGGTTAAAGGTTTCTCTTGTTTCATAACTACAGGATTCAGAAAAACTCACATCACCAAATTGTCCATCTCCACATAAAAGTAGTTCACCTCTCAATAGATCAAGAGAGCTTAAGTCTGGAGTAGGTTTGTGATTTTTACAAGAGAATATAAAAATTATTAGAAGTGAGGATAGAGATAGTAAACAATTTATAGAAGGTTTCATACTACAAGATACGAAAATATTAGGCGGGATATATTTATTGGGTACAACAGCAGTGTGTGCAGCAACCCCGTTTTAATAAAAATAGCAACTACTATTGAAGTTTAAGTAAATTGGGCGAGTTTTTGTTGAACTATAATTTTGGACCTTGAAGATATGTAAAAAGTCGGCAAAACAGGTAGGTAACAGTACCTACAAGTT
>JAWWDX010000289.1:0-3072 GCA_033719695.1 Putridiphycobacter sp. | reverse complement strand
TCATCAATATCAAAGTCCATGATGTTTTTTGCATTTTTTACCGCTACTGGTAATTTTAATATTTGGTTAAAATCACAGTCGTATAAATTACCGTTATAGTCAACCGATAGCGTGTTGGTGCACATTACCTTATCGGCCGCTAAGGGATTAAAACTATTGGCTAATAAAACCATGTAGTCATCTAGTTTCCCTTCGTTACTCAAATACTCTAAAAAGCGACTAATAGGTAAATTGGTAATGGTATAGAGGTCGTTGAAAACAATGCTATAATTATCCTTTAATTCACGTTGGTAGTCAAGTTTTAATTTTTCCTGACTAGGTGCTATAGACGCGCCACCGGGGTTATATACTAGGTGCAGTTTTAAGGCGGGATCAGTGCCGTATCCATATCCATTTAAAATCTGTAGTGCTTTTATCGATTTATTGAAAACACCGTCACCTCTCTGTGCATCTGTATTTTGTTCGGTATAGCAGGGCAATGAAGATACAATGGTTACTTTATGCTTGGCTAAAAATTCAGGATAAGTTTTAAATTTTCCTTCCACTAAAATTGTCAAGTTACTGCGCACCAAAACTTCAACATTGCGTTTTGTGAGTTCTTCAATTAACCATTTAAAATGCGGATTCATTTCAGGAGCACCACCAGTTAAATCAACCGTATGAATACTAGGTGTTTCGTCAATTACCTGCAAGCATTTGTCTAAAATTTCAGTTGGGGTAATTTCTTTTCGTCTTGGAGAAGCGTCAACATGACAATGCGTACATTCTAAATTACACAAATACCCTAAGTTGATTTGTAGAATCTCTAATGTTTTGGGTTTTAAAGGGAATGAGTGATTATCAGACATAGTCTTGATAAATCCTTTCTCAAATGGAATTGATTGTGTTAATGTATCTATTTGTTTGGTGGGAGTCCATTTGTCTAATGTTAATATTTTACTCATTGTTGTGGCGTAATTTTTATATTTCTATCATTGGTCTTTCTATACATACGTTCCTTACAGCAGTTTGGATTTATATGAATTGAAAAACTTTGTTTGGTGTGATGCAATAATGAAGCCGAATATCTGTAGGAATGGTTGTAATATTGTTTTTTTCGGGTTCGAAAAAAGAAACGCCAATAAATTTACAGTGTGGTTTGCAGTGCTTTAAAAAGCTGTCGTAAAATCCTTTGCCGTACCCAACTCGGTTTCCATTTTGGTCGAATGCCAATAGGGGTACTATCACAGCATCAAACAAAGATGGGGGAACTTCATGCCCAAACTGTGGTTCAAGAATTCCCCAATCCGTTCTTTTCAATTGTGCTAAAGATTCAAATTTGATATGTACTAAACCTGAAGGCTTAACAACTGGTAGATAATACTGTGCTTTGTATTCGTTAATGAATTTCCAAGTATTTACCTCTCTAAAACGTTCAATGGGTAAAAAGATACTAAGCGCCTTATTTTCATAATTGAAGTTAGTTTTAAACTTTTCAAATATTTGTGCAGAAAACTTTGCTATATCATCAGTTGATAGCGCCTTCCGTTTTTCTTTGTAAAATTTACGTAATTCAGTTTTGGTCATTTTTCTAAAAAGCCTAATACAAGGGCTAAACCAAAAATAATCATTCCAATGGAAATAAAAATAGTTAGGACATTAAATTGAATTTTTTTAAGAAATAACTTTCCCAGAATAGCTCCCAGAATAGCGGCACTCACTGAGGTAATAATGATAGGCCATTCTGCTTGTAGGGAACTAATAGGAGTTTCTTTGAAATACATAGGGATTCTTGTGAAATCGATCACGAGTGCAATGACAATTCCAGTTGCGATAAATGCTTGTTTTTTTAATTTGTATTTTACCAAAAAAGCTGTTCTGAGTGCGCCTTGGTGACCCGATAAGCCACCAAAAAAACCACTGATTAGGCCGCCCAGCCACAAACTTTGTTGCGAAAATGCAATTGACCATTTTTTAACGAGTTCAATTAAAGCAAAACCAATTAATACAATTCCAAAAACTAAATTGATTAATTTCACGGATTTAGTGCTGCCAAAAATGAGATACTGAAAAAGTGTTAGGTCTGTAAAATGACTGATGAGGTAAGCACCTAGCGCAGCAGCTGGAACGGCTGCAATTCCAAATGGAATAACAATTTTCCAATTGACGTTTCTTTGCATTAAAGCAAATTTAAATAGGTTATTTAATAAGTGAACAACAGCTGTAGCAGCTATTGCCAAGGTTAGGTCTTTAAGAATGAGGTAGAAAACGGGCGTCAATAAAGTACCCAACCCAAAACCACTAAAAAAGGTTAACCAACTTGCGCCAAACGAGACTACTATTAAAAGAATGGCATTGGACCATTCCATTACATGCCTGGTATGATGCCTTTAGCCGATTGTGCCATTTCCATTTCCTTAGTACGGTTAGCTTGTTCCAAAGCGCGATTGGCAGCTACCATAATTAAATCAGTTAATTCCACTTGGGACATTTCTGATTTAACACTAATATCAGTAATCACTCCATTTCCGTTTACTTCAACCCGAACTTTGCCTTCCATGGCTTCACCAACCAGTTTAATGTTATCTAAACGTCCTTTTGTTTCTTCAACTTGTTGTTGCATTTGCTCCAACTTTTTCATCATTCCTTTTCCAAACATAAACCTTAATTTTGAAGCAAAAATAGATAACATAACTTATATTTGTGCCACAAAAAACGAATATTTACCAAATTGACTCAAGTTTCTAAAGAAACAGTAAAGTCATTTTTAAAGCTTATTTTACTACATGAAATCAATTATTGAAGCCGCTTGGAACGACCGTAATTTATTGCAAAACGAAGAAACAAGAAACGCCATTAACAATGTCATTGCTGCTATTGATTCAGGTGAATTACGTGTTGCTGAACCATTGGGAAATGGCACGTGGCAAGTAAACGAATGGGTGAAAAAAGCTGTGGTGATGTATTTTCCTATCCGACAAATGGAAACCATTGAAGTAGGACCATTCGAGTTTCATGATAAAATGGCTTTGAAAACAGGTTATAAAGAAAAAGGCATTAGAGTGGTGCCTCATGCCATAGCGCGTTATGGAG
>JAWWDX010000288.1:0-3085 GCA_033719695.1 Putridiphycobacter sp. | reverse complement strand
GCAGAAAGTGGATATGGATTGCTCGATAACAATGCTCAATTAGCATACCGTTTTGAGGCTTACGAAGCTGATACCTTAACTGGCATATTGATGAAGTTTATACCTAATGTCACTGATGTATCAGGAAATATTTTTTTATTGACAATATGGGAAGACAGCAGTGGCTTCCCTGGGGCTGTCATTTATAAAGACGATTTCTTTCAACCACATTACCCTAATTATGCAAGTCATAAAAACCAATACTCATACTATAAGTTTAATGGGAATCAGTCGGTACCGGTACCAGCAAAGTTTTTTATTGGCTTTGAGCAAATTGACGATCAAAACTTATTTTTAGGCTTCGACTTAAACAACAACAATCAAGATAAAATATTTTATAATAACGGCGGTGCATGGGCTAATGCATCTTTTCAAGGTTCTCTCATCATGCGTCCAGTCTTTTCAACAGGATTAAATTATACGCTAGAGGTGCAACCATTAAAAGTTGAAAAAATTGACATGGTTATGTATCCAAACCCTGTGACACATAACCTTACCATTTCTAATTTTAACAACTCATTCATTGCGAAGGTATACGATATGACGGGACGACAATTAATAGTTGATCGCTCAGGAGACATAGATTTTTCAGATCTGAACAACGGTATTTATATCGTGAATGTGCAAGATGAATTAGGTAAAACGGTATACACTCAAAAAATTGTAAAACAGTAATGGACGAAATTGACGACGACAAAGATGATTTTTTTGAACACCACCGTATAGTAGCTGATAAAAAGCAAGAGATTGTTCGAATCGATAAGTTTTTGCTAGAACGTGTACCGAATACATCTCGTAGTAAATTACAAAACCTGATTAAAGAGGAGTATATTCTTGTAAACGGTAAGCCAGTTAAAACAAACTATAAAATTCATCCCGGAGATGATGTGGTGGTTAATATGCCACATCCTGTTAGAGAATTAGAGCTAGTTCCTGAAAATATTCCGCTGGATATTGTGTATGAAGATAAGAGTTTTGTAATTGTTAATAAGCCCTCGAATATGGTTGTACATCCCGGATTTGGTAATTACACGGGCACACTAATGAATGCCTTGGTATATCATTTCGATAATTTACCACATAGAGATGATTATACAACTCGACCAGGATTAGTGCATAGAATCGATAAACACACTACCGGTATTTTAGTAGTAGCAAAGACAGAACACGCACTGCAGCAATTAAGTCAGCAGTTTTTCGATCGCACATCTGAGCGGACATACCAAGCCTTGGTTTGGGGCGATTTAGCAGAAGATGAAGGAACTATTGTAGGGGCAATTGGTCGTTCGCAAAAAGACCGTAAGGTATTTCAGGTGTACGAGGAAGATGAAGGATATGGCAAACATGCCGTTACACATTACAAAGTGATTGAACGTTTTAGATATGTCACACTGGTGGAGTGTAAATTGGAAACAGGCCGAACACATCAAATACGTGTTCATTTTAAACACATAGGTCACCCTTTGTTTCACGATTTAGAATATGGTGGCGATAGAATCTTAAAAGGGACGACATTTACAAAGTACCGACAGTTTATAGAGAATTGTTTTAAGTTAATTGATGGTCAAGCACTTCATGCGAAAACTTTGGGGTTTACACATCCCGAAACAAATAAGTTTGTATCCTTTGATTCCCAACTGCCAGTGGGGTTTGAGAAATTATTAGAGAAATGGAGACAATACGCTAAACAAGCAGATTAGTTTTCAATTTTGTAATTGGATTTTAATTAAAGCAAAATATAATTTACTAATTAAATTTATTTTACTATTTTCGTCAATTGTAACATAGGAACAACAAAACTATTACCTATATGAAATTATTTGTGAAAACTCTACTTTTTGTCTTGATCGTAGGATCAACAAACGCGACATTCGCGCAAATGCGTAATTATGCTAAGGAAGCAAATGCGCTATACAACGCAGGTTTATATGTGGAAGCAGCAGACGCTCTGAAAAAAGCATCTGAAAAAACCAATGTAAAAACAGAAGACTCAAGAAGACTAAAAGCAGAGTTTGCATATAAGTCAGCAACTTGCTACCGACTTATTCATAATTTTCCTGCTGCTGAGCAACAATATGAGAAGGCAATTTTGTTAAAGTATTTCGATATTGAACCAAAAGTATATTTCTATTTAGCCGAAATGCAAATGGGACAGTGTAAACACAAAGATGCACTAAGAAATTATAAGAAGTATGCACAGCTTAATTCTGGAGACGAAATAACAAAAGTTAGAATTGAGTCATGTGAAAAGTACGACGAGATGGTTAAAAAAGGTGGTAGACATGAAATGACACCAATGACCAAATTAAATACAACGCAATTTGATTATTCAACAGTTATGAATAGCAGAGGTAATGCAATGTATTTTACATCTTCACGTCCTGCAGCAACAGGAGATGATGTGGATATGATTACGAATCAAGATTTCAGTGATATTTTTATTACAGAAATAGATAGAAAAGGAAACTACAGCGAACCAGTGCCATTACCTGCACCAATTAATACAATCCACAGTGAAGGAACCATTGCGTTTGACGGTAGAGGAAAGAAGATGTTCTTTACAAGATGTGTGAATGACAAAGAAACTAATTTAGGTTGCGATATCTATGTAACTGAGGCAAAGGGAAAATCTTTCTCTGAGCCAGTAAAATTAGAAATCAAAGATCACGACTCAACACATGTTGGTCATCCAGCTGTTTCTGAAGATGGTAATACATTGATTTTCGCCTCTAACATGGCCGGTGGTTATGGTGGTGTTGATTTATGGATGTCTACATACGAAAGACGTTCTGATTCATGGTCGTTGCCAGTAAATTTAGGTCCAGAAATTAACACTCCTGGAAATGACGTATTTCCGAAATTTGGAGATAATGGCACTTTATTCTATTCTTCAAATGGTAGAGTGGGAATGGGTGGTTTAGATATTTTTGTTGCTCAAAAAGTAGGTGATAAAAATAAATGGAAAGATCCGGTGAACCTTGGAGCTCCGCTTAACTCATGTGCTGATGATTATCAAATTATATATACAAAATATGATGCAACAGGT
>JAWWDX010000287.1:0-3107 GCA_033719695.1 Putridiphycobacter sp. | reverse complement strand
ACCTATGACTATTGCTGAAGAAATGGGTGCCATGGCCTTGTTCGGTGAAAAGTATGGCGACTTAGTGAGGGTGATTAGATTTGGAGAGTCGGTTGAATTATGTGGCGGTACGCATGTAAACGAAACTGGACAAATTGGTCAATTTAAAATTGTGTCAGAAGCATCCGTCGCATCAGGTATTAGAAGAATTGAGGCCATTACAAATCGTGCAGCAGAAGCGTATTATACTACACGGGCAAATGCGTATGATGAGATTGCGTTGATGTTTAATAAACCAAAAAACTTGGTACAGGCAATTGGAGATGTACTAGAAAAAAACAACGGTTTACAAAAGCAAATAGACGATTTATTGCGCGAAAAAGCTTCGGTCATTCGAAAAGAATTGGCATCAAAAGTAGAATCTAGAAATGGGATACATTTTTTATCAACAACCCTTTCATTAGAGCCAGGTGCCATTAAAGATATTGCATTTCAATTAAAATCTAAATACGATAATTTTGTTGGCATATTTGGCGGATCAGCGAATAACAAAGCAAGTATAACTATTATTATTGCTGAAGAGTTAGCAAAGACGAATAACATTAATGCAGGCCAATTAGTAAAGGCAACAGCACCGCTAATTAAAGGAGGCGGTGGTGGTCAACCATTTTTTGCTACAGCCGGAGGTGCTAATTCTGAAGGTATCCCGGAAGCATTGTTATTTGCAGAGCGTGAGATTATGAAGTTGATATAAATTGTAGTTAATAAGAAAACTGTCATTTTACAATTTCACGGCCAATCCAATTTTGAGAGCTACTGCATTTATCGAACGGTTGCCGTAAGCGCTATTATAATAGTTTTGCAGGGCTGGTGAATACCTTACTTGACCTAATACAAAGACATTATTGTAGATGTTGTATTGAAGGTTTCCACCTATGGAATAATTGATAACCGTTCTTTTTAAAATTGAATTTGTACTAAGTTCATTTACCAAATTATTTTGAAAGTAAGAACCATTGGCTTTTAAAAGGTAATTTATCTGTAAGCCCAAGTCTGCCCCAAAAACCCATTTGTTTTTTTCAATTTGGTAACCTAAACGCAGCGGAATTTGCAGGTATTGTTGCTGTGCAACACCATAATGATTTTCAAGATCTGTTGTTTCGGTAGTATCGAATTGACTAGTATAAATGGTGTCAATAATGGTGTTAAGACTATCGTATACATAGTGGCTAAAAACACTTGTTTCATTGATAGTAATAACCGTCTGAGTTGTTAAAAATGTTGTGTTGTACGCCATGGTTTCATAGCCAATACCTACTGTTGAAACAATTTTATTATGTGTCATGTATTGACCAAAAAGCTGAGCAGAATATCCTAGCTTTTCATTATGAAACTTACTAAAAGAAAGTCCTGTTTCTGAATTGTCATAATTGACATTGTTTATAGATGGTCCAACTGATACTCCTAATGCCCATTGGCCTTTTTTCTCACTCGGTTTTAAGTCAATTTCAATGGTCTGATTGTTTACTAATGTATCAGTATCTTTTTGTTGTGTTGTAGTATTGTTGCTTTCTTCAATGGTACTAATTTGAGCAAAACTACTGTCAGTAGATGAACTGATGTGTGAATCAGTCACTAACGGTTCTTCGATTTCTGGCAAGTTTGCATGGCTAGCAGTAGTTGTAAGGGCTTGGGAATTGGTTTTCTCCTGACTCTTTGAAATGGCATCAGTTGTATCATTAACAGTCGATCGTGTTTCTTGAACAGGTTCTTCTATCGTTTGGCTAGTCTCATTTTTAGCTGTTAAGCGAGCTGTTTTATCTGTAGTTAATTCATTTTTTTCTGACAATAGTTGCTTTGGTGATCCGGCACTGTTCGAATCAGTTTTTGCTGCAGAATGATTTTTAGGAAGAAGGAGTGCTTTTGCATTAGGTGCTATAATATTAGTTGTAGAAAGACTTGTTACCCTTGTCTTTAATTGCTTTGATTGTGGTGTACTGATTGGTTTGTTATCAATTACAGCAGCTGCCTCACTTTCAATATTGGCTGCGGTTTTAACAGTTTCTGGGTAATTAGTACTTTGGTCAATTCCTTCTGATTTACTGGTGGTTAAATGTTGGCTAGATTCAGCTTTTACCAAGGCATACTTTTCTGTTGTTTGGTCTTCTGAATTTGATCTTGGATTATAAACTGCCTTGATATTATTTGTTGGCATATTTATGCTAATCAGAATAGCTGACAGTGCGGTAATAAAAAGCATAGCTGCACCAAGTATCCACCAATTGTTGCCTCCTAATTTTGACATTACTGTTGCTTTCACATGAGCAGGTGCTTTCGCCGTGCCCGTACCAATGTTAGATTGAAATAAATCGTCGATATTTTTATATGCCTTGCCCATCTTACCTTTTTATGAGGTTTTTCTCGATCAATAATTTAGAAATCATTTTTTTGGCTTTAAACAATTGTGATTTTGAAGTATTTTCTGTTACATCAAGATAACCTGCAATTTCTTTATGTGTCAAATTATCAAAAACAAAAAGGTTGAATACAGTTCTATAGCCTTCTGGTAGGCTATTTAAAATGTCAATCAACTCTGATTTTAAATTTTTATCACTGACAATTTCAAAATTTTCAAGTTCATTTTCACCTCCATCCATTGTATTAAAATCTTCTACCAAATCAATTCTTTTGTTTTGTCGAATATGATTAATGGCTGTATTGATAACGATTCGCTTTATCCATCCACCCAACTCATATTCGGGATTGAAACTATTACATTTTTCATGAATTTTAATGAAAGCATCTTGAAGCATGTCTGCCGCTTCATCTGTATTTCTGGTGTATCGCAGACAAATATTATACATAGCATCACAGTACCTGTCATACACAATTGTAAAAGCCTTCCGACTTCCGGCTACAAATTTTTTTTTTAGTGCCTCGTCTTTCAATCTCAATTAAAAAAAATGCTTTAATGATTTCTTTTCTCTAAAATACAATCCCTTTTTGAAAAGGTTGCCTGAAGATTAATTATTTTATGGATTCTATGCGAATGTCGAACACAATATCGGTATTTGGTGGTACGAGATCTGCCAAACCAGATTTGCCGTAGGCTAATTTTGAAGGTATTT
>JAWWDX010000286.1:0-3119 GCA_033719695.1 Putridiphycobacter sp. | reverse complement strand
CATAAAGAAGCACCTCCATACCAAGAATTTGTGACTAATTGCGCGTGTGGTCCTCCATAAACATAAATGAGGACAGGGTATTTTTTTGAAGCGTCAAAATTGCTTGGCTTTATTAAGCGGTAGTACAAGTCAGTTTCTCCATCTGCAGCTTTAATCGTGCCATAGTCAGCCGATCCTATTTTCACATTATCAAGTGGATTATCAGCCGTTACTAATAATTTAACTTGTTTACCTTTAATAGAATTAATGGTTTCGATATTTGGCACTGAAATAGAGGAATAGCTGTCGAAAAAATATGAAAAGTCACTATTGAAATTGACACTGTGTGTTCCGTCACTAGTCAGTTGTTTTTGTTTGCCAGATTTTATATTAACCGAAAACGCATGGCTTTCAGTTGGCGTTTCACCCGTGCCTTGAAAGAAAACATTACCTGATTCATCATGGCCTAAAATTTCTGTTGTAACCCATTTGTTTTTTGTTAATTGCTTAACGAGTTCTCCTGTATTTGCATTGTATAAGTACATGTTCATAAAACCATCCCGTTCACTCAGCCAAATAAACTCAGAATCATTGATGAAATACACGGGGAATTCAGGTTCTGTCCATTTATCATTTTTTTCTTCTAATATAGTTTTTACTAATTTTCCATTACTAGCGTCATATTGGTTCAGTTTAACGTGATTTTGATCGCGATTAACTTCAGCAATAAAGCAGAAACTGCCATCTGGACTCCATCCAAAATTTGTGAGGTAATCTTCTTTGTTGCCTGTTGGTTCAATATATATGGTTTTACCAAAACTAGTAATGCCAACTTTAGCGTGTTCACTTTTTTGACCTGCCATTGGGTATTTTATTGACTTTAATACACCAGGCGTGACATCAATATCTAATAATGGATAGTCAGCTACATTGGATTCATCCTTCTGGTAAAATGCAAGTTTGTCCCCTTTAGGTGACCAAAAAATGCCACCTGTAATACCGAATTCACTTCGGGCAATAGCTTGTCCGCTTACAATTGATTTGTCAAAATTAGTAATCTGCATCTGTGAATTTTTTTTGTCTACCATATATAAGTTATTATCAATGGTATAAGCCAGTTGCTCAGTATGGGTGTTAAAGCTTTCATTTTCAATATCTGCTGGTGCTTTGCAAACGACAGAGCCTGTTTTATTCGCCGCATTTAGGCGCCAATATTTGTTGCCTATTTTCATGTAAAACTCATTTGTATTAATCCACTCTAGTACGTTCATATAAGGTGGCTTCACGCCTGTAATTTTCTCAACTTCCGCTGTTGTCATTACTGCTCCAGCTTCTGTTTTCTTTGCTGAACTTCTCATTAATGTTTGATAGTCGGGAGACAGATAACTATAGTCATTAGTTCCTGGGATCCAATTAAACAATAACGTACGTTTTGGGTAGTAAGCTCTGTACTGCTGCATTACTGCATTTTCAAGGGTAAGTTCTGTTTTTTGCGCTTGTAAACTAAGCCCTATAAAAAACAGCATGCTAATTGATAATAATTTTGTCATTTTTTAAATGTTTTTGTTGAATTGCCTGTAAATTTAAAACAATTAAAGGTATTGATGTTAAAAAAGTATATGAATGGTTTTAATTGTCTTCTCTAATTTTCAAATCCTTTGCTTATTCACTATATTAGCAACCAAAATTTAGACCAAAAAATGGCCAGTACTTCAAAAAAGACCAAACCTAACAAAACGGAAATTTCAAAATCAATTTTAAGAGAGGCTTTTATGCATATGTGCACTGCTAAAACCATGGCAGAGCTTTATGAAGAGAACGCAAAACTCACATCAAAATATGTGCATGCCACGTCGAGAGGACATGAAGCCATACAAATTGCACTTGGTATGCAATTGAAACCGCAAGATTGGGTGTCGCCTTACTACAGAGATGACTCTATTCTTTTGAGTATTGGTATGAAACCATATGACGTCATGTTGCAGGTTTTCGCTAAAAAAGATGATCCATTTTCGGGTGGTAGAACCTATTATTCGCACCCCAGTTTAAGAGATGAAGATAAGCCTAAGATTATACATCAGTCTTCAGCAACTGGTATGCAAGCTATTCCTACGGCTGGTGTAGCAATGGGTGTTCAATACAAAGAGCAAGCTGGTTTAGCAGAAGACTACAATGGTGAAGATCCAGTAGTTGTTTGTTCACTCGGAGATGCTTCGTGTACCGAAGGAGAAGTTTCAGAAGCCTTTCAGATGGCAGCTTTGAAACAGTTTCCAATGGTTTTTTTAGTGCAGGACAATGAATGGGATATAAGTGCCAACGCAAAAGAAATTCGTGCACAAGATATTACACATTATGCAAAAGGTTTTGCAGGCTTAGAAGTGCGTACAATTGATGGGACAGACTTTGAGGCATGCTATCATACAGTTAAGGAAGTTTTTGAAATCATACGCCGCGAAAGGCGACCGTTTTTAATACATGCCAAAGTGCCATTATTGGGCCATCATACGTCTGGTGTTCGCAAAGAATGGTACCGAGATGATTTAGATGATGCTGCTTTAAGAGATCCATATCCAAAACTGCGGCAACTGTTGGAAGAAGCGAGTGGTATTGCTGAGGTAATTAATGCTGAGTCTGATGTTAGAAAATTAGTTGAAGCTGATTTTGTAGCAGCTCAAAATGCTGAAGATCCAGATCCAGAGAGTATTACAGATTTTTATTTTGCACCAAGTCCTATTACCGAAGAAAAAGGTGAACGGTCTCCCGTAGGTAAAAAGCCAACAGTGATGGTAGACAGTGCTTTGTTTGCTATGACAGAAATTTTGAGTAAGCATCCTGAGGCCTTACTTTACGGACAAGATGTAGGCGGAAGACTTGGTGGTGTTTTCAGAGAGGCAGCTACATTGGCGCAAAAGTTTGGAGATAATCGTGTTTACAATACACCAATTCAAGAAGCCTTTATAATAGGAAGTACAGTTGGTATGTCGGCCGTGGGATTAAAACCAATTGTAGAGGTGCAATTCGCTGATTATATTTGGCCAGGTTTGAACCAATTATTTACAGAAGTTAGCCGATCTTATTATTTATCAAATGGGAAGTGGCCTGTTAGCGCAGTGATTAGAGTGCCAATTGGAGCATACGGT
>JAWWDX010000285.1:0-3245 GCA_033719695.1 Putridiphycobacter sp. | reverse complement strand
GTTAATTCGCCATCTCACTCATAAATTTTATTCGCATGAGTCGAAGGTGTTCTTCGTCATAGTCGCCGTCAAATTCATCATAGGCTACTGATAAATCATCTGTTTCAGCCTCCTTGAAATAATCATATATTTCTTCTTGTTCCTCTTCATCCATCATATCATTTATATAATAGTCGATATTAATTTTGGTACCTGAAGCCACAATAGCCTCAATTTCATTGATAATATCTTCAATATCTTTTCCATGAGAAGATGCAATAACATCTAAAGGCATTTTAATATCCACATTTTTAATGATATGAACTTTTAGGCCGGATTTGTTTACAAGTGATTTAACTACAAAATCCTGCGGTCGATCTATATCATTCTCTTCAACATATTCATTGATTAACTCTAAAAAGGGTTTCCCATACCTTGCGGCCTTTCCCTGTCCAACACCAACTATGTTAGCTAGTTCTTCCTTAGTGATGGGATATTGAGTAGCCATGTCTTGTAAAGATGGTTCCTGAAAAATAACAAAAGGAGGGATGTTTTTTTGTTGCGATATTTTTTTTCTCAAATCTAACAGCATTTTGTAAAGATTCTCATCAGTCACATTTTGACTCCCAGCCTTAGTAGTTGCTATATAATCATCTGTTTCTTCGCCTGTATAATTATGCTCTTTCAGCAATGTAAATGACACAGGATTTTTTATAAAATCTTTTCCTTTGTCCGTCAGTTTTAATGTACCATAGCTTTCAATTTCTTTGCTCAACAAATTTGAAACTAAGCACTGACGAGAGACCGCGTTCCAAAAAGCGACATCTTGATCTTTTCCTTTCCCAAACAATGGTAATAAATTATGTTTATACGCAATGATATCTGAAGCTTCTATTCCAGATAAAAAATTACAGACGTATTTGGCCTTTTGTATTTCTTTCAATGATTTAACTGCCTCTAAAAATAGTTTAACGTATTCTTTCCCTTCAAATTGTTCACGTGGATTCTTGCAATTATCGCAATGCTTATCGCACTTTTCTTCGTTAAATTCTTCACCAAAATAATGTAAAATATATTTACGTCTGCAAACAGATGTTTCTGCATAAGAAACAATTTCATGTAATAGCTGTTTCCCAATTTCTTGTTCAGCTATTGGTTTTCCATGTAGAAATTTTTCTAACTTTTCTATATCCTTGTAACTATAAAAAGTCAAACAGTGCCCTACGCCGCCATCTCTCCCCGCGCGACCAGTTTCCTGGTAGTAACTTTCCAAACTTTTTGGTATGTCGTGGTGGATTACAAATCTAACATCTGGTTTATCAATACCCATTCCAAAGGCAATCGTAGCCACAATGACATCTACATCTTCCATCAAAAACATGTCCTGATGTCTAACCCTTGATCCTGCATCTAATCCTGCATGATATGGAAGTGCGTTAATTCCATTAACTTGAAGAATTTCTGCAATTTCTTCTACTTTTTTTCTACTTAAGCAATAAATAATACCCGATTGCTTTGGCTTCGATTTGATAAATTGAATAATCCGTTTTTCAACATCAACCTTCGGTAGCACTTCATAAAATAAATTGTCGCGATTAAAAGAAGCCTTAAAAATGGTGGCATCAAGCATGTTCAAATTCTTTTGAATGTCGTATTGTACCTTCGGTGTTGCAGTAGCTGTTAATGCAATGATTGGCACATTACTAATGGCCGAAAAAATTTCCCGTAATCGCCGGTATTCTGGTCTGAAGTCATGTCCCCACTCTGAAATACAATGGGCTTCGTCAATGGCAAAAAAAGAAATTTCTACAGAAGTTAGAAAGTCAATGTTTTCTTGTTTTGTTAATGATTCTGGTGCAACGTACAATAATTTTGTTCTGCCAGAACGCACATCTTCTTTTACCTTTTTTATTTCCGTTTTATTTAAGGACGAGTTTAAAAAATGGGCAACATCATCTGTTTCGCTAACATTTCTAATGGCGTCAACTTGGTTTTTCATTAGTGCAATTAATGGTGAAACAATAATTGCAGTTCCTTCCGACATTAACGCCGGTAATTGGTAGCACATGGATTTACCACCGCCAGTTGGCATAATAACAAATGTATTTTTGCCAGAAAGTACGTTCAGTATAATCTTATCTTGAAATCCTTTAAATGCATCAAACCCAAAATATTTTTTCAACGACTCGGTTAGCTCTGCTGTCGAAACTTCTTCCATCTATTTACTTAATTATGATAAAATAAAAAACCAACGACTTAGAAAAATGAGTCCTTGGCCAATTTTAGTCTAAATATAAGGATATCATTTTAACAATTAATTATGATGATAGAAAAAAATGTTAACGAACTGTTAAACTTATTTAAGACTGCAGATTGTGAAGTATATTTGTTGATATCAATTATAAAACAAAAAAACATGAAAAAAGTATTTTTATCTCTTTTATTATTAGCCGCGGCAACTGTAGGCTTTAATTCTCAATCTTTTGCTCAAGATACACCAAGTGATCAAGTTGTTAATGGAGCTGCTATTAGTGTAGATAAAGAAGTACATGATTATGGTACAATCGAAAATGGGGCTGATGGAACTTGTGTGTTCACAATTACAAATACAGGAAATGCACCACTAATTATTTCATCTTGCAAAGGGTCTTGTGGGTGTACTGTGCCAACATGGCCGAAAGAGCCAATAGCACCAGGCGCTTCTGCTGAGATTACTGTTAAGTATGACACTAAAAGAACTGGACCAATAAATAAAACAGTAACTATTTTTACAAATGCAGTGAATACTGATAGAAAAGTTGTAAGAATTAAAGGTGAGGTTAAGCCAAAACCAGCTGGTTCTGCTCCTGTAAACGCAGGTGGACCGTCAAATGGTTAAGCAATAAGTAATTATATTAGACGACTTTCATTGTTGTAAGTACCGTTCCATCTTAATAAGATAGAACGGTACTTTTGTTTTGAGACAATTCTTCATTTATTTTAGATACTAATACTGGCGATAGTTTGATAAAATAAGTTTCTACATAATAATGTGAGCCTTGTCTGTTTTTTTCTGATTGGGCTAAAGTTTCGATTGAATTTTAGGCTAATTGCTGATAAAGCATTATGGTTTCAGAAGCTGCTTGAACATCATGAACCCTTAAAATTTTCGCGCCATTTACTAATCCTATAGTATGTAAGACAGAGGTGCCATTGAGTGCTTGATCAGGTGTGGAATTTAATGTTTTGTAAATTAATGATTTTCGACTAATTCCAAGTAGCTGAGG
>JAWWDX010000284.1:0-3261 GCA_033719695.1 Putridiphycobacter sp. | reverse complement strand
ATAAAATCATATTCAGTAGCCAATAAATCTATACCATCTGCAATTTTGTGTATGACCCATTCATGTAAATAATTCCTTGTTTTAGGGTGTTGAATAGAAAACGATACCAAACCATCAAATGCGGCGTCTCCTCTCATTTTAATACGGTACGACGTTTTACCCGACTTTAAATGATCGGTCCAATCGCCTTTGAGTTTAATTTTAATCGAAGAACTATCACCGTCTGTTAAAATTTTTGCTTTAACGTACTTCTTATTTTTACTAGCAATTATTTCGCTTTTCAGCGCATCATTTATGTAGCCATTGAGTTTATGCTTCGACGCTTCAGGGAAAACAACTTCTAGTCTTTTACTCAGCTTATTTTTAGGTGCTTTTGCCAAAACTTCCACCTTTATATCATCAAAATAGGCTAACTTCTTGCCTGAAAAAATATAAAACGAAACATTTTCAACTCCTTTTGTGACCACGAAAGTTAAATAATGTTGCACCCACCCCTTTTCGGTTTGCGATTTTACGTCATAGTAGGTTCTAAAAGAATGTGAATAATCGGCTCCCTTAACTGTGGCAATAAGCGTACCATCTGAACCACCTTCTTTTTGCCAAATAGAAGCCCTCACAAATTGACCTTCTTGTAAATCATCAATATTAATGTTTAAACCATAAACCTGGTTTTCATCTAATTTAATTGATTGTTTACCACTTAACGCAAAGTCGGTTGAAGCGAAATCACCATTTTGAAAAAAAACACCTTCGATATTAGAGGCAAACAAATTCTTTTGCCCTTCCTGTACAACAGTTTCCAGATCTGAACTAATAGTATAAGTTTCCAGCTTACCATCTGCAGGTCCTAGTTTACCGCAACTAATTGGTAGCACAACTGCTAACAAAAAAAGAGCACTGATATATAATCTCATAGCAAATAATACAATTAAGAGGGCAAATTTAGCAAATCTATCTATGGTTAATAAATTTCTATGGCTTATAAATCAATCTTTATCGAATATATGTAACTTTAACCCCAATTTTACACCAAATTTGATAAATTAAGTCGAAGTGCCAAATAAAAAAACTAAAAGAACGATTCTTATTGCAACATGGTTGGTAGCATTTTTACCGCTATTTGTGGTTGTTTTTATGCTAGAAAAGTCGAAATCAAATATTCCAGCGTATGAAGAACTATCGAGTCCACCAGACAAGCAAGCGTCTATTATTTACACTGAGGACATGGTTGAAATGGGCCGATTTTGGAGTGTAAACAGAAAAAGCATATCATACAAGGCCATTTCACCTAATGTCATATCTGCCCTCATTGCAACAGAGGACAAGCGTTATTATGAGCATGCTGGTGTAGATGGGGAAGGTTTAGGGAGAGCCATTGCAGGAGAGCTAATGGGGATGAATAAAGGCGGTGCCTCCACTATCACGCAACAACTCGCAAAACTGCTCTACACTATGACTGATACAGTGAATGGTGGTATTGCTAAATCAAAGTTCGGAAGACTCAAACAAAAGTTCGGTGAAAATGTATTGGCCGTTAGACTCGAAAAGGCCTATACAAAGGAAGAAATTATTACCATGTATTTAAACAATTTCGACTTTTTAAACAATGCAGTTGGCATTGAAACGGCTGCCCAAGTTTATTTTAACAAAAAACCCATTGACTTAAATGCAGAGGAGTCTGCCATGCTGGTAGGCATGTGCAAAAACCCATCAATTTTTAACCCATTGCGATTTCCCGACACGACCAAGCACAGAAGAAATGTCGTACTGAACCAGTGGCGAAAAGATATTGACAATCAGTATTTACCTGTAAAAATTACACAAGAAGCATACGATTCGTTAAAAGAACTCCCTTTAAACATCAATTATCAACGTGTTGATCACCGTGAAGGATTGGCACCGTATTTCAAAGAAGTGTTAAGAAGCGAATTACAGAAAAAATTTTCCGAAAAAAATCCAGATGGCTCATATGTTTACGCTAAACAAAATGGTGAACCTTACAATATCTACAGAGATGGATTAAGGGTTTACACTACCATTAATTCTCGCATGCAAACCTATGCCGAAGGCGCCGTAGAAAAGCACCTTGCCACAACTTTACAAAATGAATTTGATAAAAACAATAAGAAAAATAAACGCCCACCATTTGCTAACGATTCTGAAAACACACCCGAAGCTATTGAACGTATTATGACTACGGCTATGAAACGTTCCGACAGGTACAGAAAGATGAAAGCAAACGGAATCTCTGACGCTAAAATTAAAAAATCTTTTAACACACCTGTCGACATGACTGTGTTTTCCTACAGAGGGACGATTGATACAACAATGACCCCTATGGATTCACTTAAATACTATAAGGGATTTTTGCAAGCAGGCCTGATGTCCATGGATCCAAAAACTGGTTTTGTAAAAGCTTGGGTAGGCGGCCCAAATTTCAATTATTTCGCGCTCGACCACGTTAAAAAAACACAGCGTCAGGTGGGCTCAACTATTAAACCATTCGTGTATGCAGCCGCTATGGGCATTGGAGTTATTGACCCTTGTAAATCATATGCTGATATTTCATATTGTATTGATGTCCCTGTGTCACCAACCAGAAACAAAGCTTGGTGTCCGGCTACTGGTACAAAAAACACTGGCGATTTAATTCCTGCCAAAGCAGGATTAGCAGGTTCATTGAACAACATTACAGTGGCAATAATGCGCGACATGGGAGCAAGCGCCGGACCACAAACAATGAATAAACTACTCAAGCAAGTAGGCATTGACTTGAGGCCAGAAGATGTGGTACCTGCTATGTGCCTTGGCCCTATGAGTTTATCGCTTTATGATATGGTAGGAGCACAGAGCACCTTTGCCAACAAAGGAATCTATATAAAACCTATATACATCATGCGTGTTGAAGATAAAAATGGTAATGTGATTATTGATATGGAAGTTGAAATGCATGAAGCCATGCCTGAAGAGTTAGCCTATTCAATGCTTGGCATGATGAAAGGTGCAGTGAATGGCGCATCAAACGTACATCAAAATGGACGAGTATACGCCACCAGTTCTTCTTTAAGAAGTGGACAGCCTTGGGGTGGTATAAAATACCCTACTGCTGGTAAAACTGGAACAACTAACTCTGCCGCCGACGGGTGGTTCATGGGACTAACACCCGATTTAGTTACTGGGGTATGGGTGGGCGCCGACGATAAACAAGTCCACTTCCGCTCCTATCCTTGGGGACAAGGTGCAAGAATGGCACTCCCCATT
>JAWWDX010000283.1:0-3316 GCA_033719695.1 Putridiphycobacter sp. | reverse complement strand
ATCAGTGCAAATGCACTTAAAGGGATAATAATTTCTACTGCTTGATACATAATTTGTTTTTTAATTGATTCACTACATTAGTCACCATAAAAATAAACTTGGTTACAATAAAAGCATAAAAAAATGTTTCTTTTTATAAAAAAACACTTTAGGAGACTTATTTACTGACCACTAATTTTAATACCAGTATAAAAAGTTCGTGGTTGTGCTGGCCCGTATATAAAGTTACTATCTCTGTTTTTACCAGTATCAAAGTTATTTTGATAGGCGTTAAAGATATTTTTAACGCCTCCATAAAACTCCAAATTAAGTTTACATCTTTTTATGTTGTGTACATAACTAAACTTAGCATTCAGTTCTGAAAAATTGGGAGATTCAAATAATTCGTCCTCAGTTTGATTTGGTGCACCTGCGAAATGTGGTATTATCATAGCTCCGGTATACACATAATTCACAGTGAAGTTTACAACTTGCAAAGGGGCGTACGTCAGTACAGCAAAACCATACTGATTGGGCGTTCTCATAAATACTTTTTGATTGGGCAGGCCATCAATTACAGTCACAGCACTGTCAAACAAACTATTTTGTATTGTATAGCCAGACTCTAACTGTACCTTTTTATTATAATTAGCTCTTAGTTCTACAGTAATACCCTTAACAGTTGCACCTTGTCCATTTTGCTTTTCAAAGCGCTCACCAAAATCATCTTTACCAATATTTTTTAGGAAAAATGCCTCCTGCAAACGGGTATAAAAACCCTCTAATGTGAACCCCGCTATAAATCGATTTGCAGGTCTATCATAGTTAATGGAGGCCCCATAACTGTTTGATTTTTCTGGACCAAGTTCAGGAGATAAGCTGACACGAGAAACCCCACCCCCCGCAAAAGCAATATGTAAATCAGCATCAAAAGCTTGAGGTGCCCTAAAACCAGTGCCATAATTAAACCTAAATTGGGTATGCTTCTTATACTTGTACAATAGCGATACACGTGGATTTAGAATAGGTTGATTCACTAAACTATGAAAATCTGTCCGCAGGCCCGTGAGAAGGTTCAAATTTTCTCTCAATTCCCAGTCGCTTTGTAAAAACACTCCAAAGTTTTCTGTTATTTGATCTATTAAATAATTGTAAGCAGGAATTCCATCATATACATCATCATAGATATACTCTCCACCCAAGGTAAAAACATTTGAGCCGAATTTAAAATTCTTTATTTTGTGATTAAGCTGAAAGCCTACATTATAGGTTGACACAGATGATATGCCATATGGAGGGTTTGCTATATGCTTAACAAATAGAGTGGCATCAGACGGTAGTATGCCGGTGTAATGGCTTCTATCTGTATTTTGAAGTGCTGAATAGAGTATGAATGAAGATTTGTTTTCATTAAAATTGACTTGATAATCTACACTCCCCATCCACACATCATGCGTCCGCTCTTCGGCTTGCTGAGCTAGAAAAGCTTGTTTATCTGTAATTTCGCCTCCATAGCGGTATTCGTTTAAGTATGATAAGCTTACTTCAATCTTTTGATTTAATGTTGGAAGAATAAAGAAATTAGTTCCAAATGATGTGTTAATAATCTGAGGTAGTTCAGAGTAATTATCAGTATTATGATCATACATTCCGCGATTTCTGTGATTCAAAAAAACTGAAATACCTGTTTTCTTATTTTTGTTAATAAGTGTGCCATTACCTAATAACTGATGGTCGTTTGTTTGCCCAGCAATGCTATGATAATTGTAGTTCAGGGCAAAAGAATTTTTACGAGGTATTTTAGTAATCACATTCACTGTACCGCCAATAGCGCTGCTACCATACAAAGAAGATCCTCCACCCCTTACAACTTCAATGCGTTCAATCATATTCACAGGCATTTGCTCCATTCCATACAAGCCTGTTAATGGACTAAAAATTGGTCGACCATTAACTAGTATTTGAGAATAGCCTCCCCCTAAACCATTCATTCTAAGCTGAGTGTAATTACATGTTTGACAATCAGTTTCTACTCTTAAGCCAGGTTGGAACTTCAAACCCTCTGACAAATTACAAGCTTGTACATTATCAAGAGTTGTGCTTGATAATACATTGACAATTACAGCCGACTCAGTTTGACGTTTCTCCGTTTTTGTACCTGTTACCACTACTTCTTCAAAAACGTGAGCAGACGAACTCAATTCAAAGGTTAAATATAAAGTAGAATCGCTATTACTGATAGATATTTCTTGCTCTTGGTTGTCAAAGCCAATACTTCTGACCTGAACATGATACTGTCCGTTGGGTAAATCCGTTATTAGAAACCGTCCTTCCACATTTGTTTTTACACCAACGTTTAGCTCTTTTATAATAACATCTGCAAAAGGCAAGACCTTTTTATTTGATAGTACCAAGCCTTCAATGGCATTCGTTTGAGCGTGAACGCTATAATGGTTTAATATTATAAGAAACAGAACTAACAGTAGTTTATAAGCCTTCATAGAAAATTTTACTACTGCGAAAATATAAATTTAGTCTTGCCTAAAAAAATAATTTTAGACAAAAAAATGATATGTGATGAAAAAAGCAAAAATGGTTGCTAAAAATTAAATTTTTAATTACTAATTTTCTGATAATGCCTCGAACTCTCTACGTCGCTCATTAAACCAACGTTCCATAGCTTCTGGTGTGTTCAGCAGCTTTTTCAACTCATTCATTGCATCTAAATGTGGCCCATCTTGCAATTGAAACATTTCTGCTCCATGTTTTTTACTCATCTCTGCTACTTCTTCAAAAGTATTTGCTGTAAATTCAAGGTCGCAGGCACCTCCTAATTGTTTACACGTCATTGTTTTCATGCCAAAATTTAGCAATTTTTTCTGAATGGCAGGCATATTGCATCATCAAGTACGCTTAATTGCCTGAAATAATTTTATTGAACAATTCTTGATAATTATTATCTGCACTGAATTTAGACATAGTAATTTCTTTTATTTTCTGTCGCTTAACAAGGTCAACAGACAGTTTCTCAATCGCATCTTTTATGGCCAAGGATATATCTTCAATACTACAATCTTCATTTAGTACAATGCCAGTACGATTGTCCACAATATCAACAACACCTCCTACACCAATCACGACGGCAGGTATTCCAAAGCTCTGCGCTTCAACAATAGCCATGCCCAGCCCTTCAGTTTCACTTGTATGAATAAATAAGGACACAGGTTTAGATTTATACAAATCTAATATTTCATGGTTAGCCCTATTCCCCATTAATTTAAATTTAATATGGTGAGGTAATTTACTAGCTTCTTTTGCAAGCGTATCCATCAGAGGT
>JAWWDX010000282.1:0-3357 GCA_033719695.1 Putridiphycobacter sp. | reverse complement strand
TTTTACAAAAAATTTGGCCACTTGGTTCCAAGCTCCCCAATCTTTAAAACCTTTGTAGCCATGTGCAAACACAATAATACCTACAGGATCGTCAGGTAAATAGATATCATACAACGAAACCCTATCATTACTCCCTATGTATTTTTTATTTTTCAATTCAATCATATACACTATCTTTAGCGGCTGAGGACACTCAATTGAATCTAAGTTACAATTAATTCAATAATATCAAATGATAAAATGGTTTTCCAAAGTGCTATTAGTAGTTTTACTAGCGAGTTGCGGTAGCGCAAATGGGAAGCGTTACCAAGTGGACAATTTAGAGATATACTACTCTGATAAAGTACCATTTGAATATGTTATAGGACTAGGTGAGTTCTTTCAAAAGAATCACTTAATTCATGCAACGAAAAAACATTCAATAAAACTTGGTTCTACTTCAAATGAATTTGTGTTGTTTATGATTCTTAACGACAGTCTAGAACAAGTTCCTGAAGACCTGTTAAAAGAAATTGAATATTTAGAAGACGCAATAGCGACTAAAGTTTTTAAAAACCTTAATTTTGCTATTGTGATAACAGACGCTTATTTTAATCCCATACTAAAGCCAAAGAATTGAAAATTTCAGCTTCTATTTACTCTGATAAAACCAACGATTTAGAGACCACCCTTGCGCTACTCAACGCTAATCATGTTGATATGATTCATGTGGATTGTAAGGATAGTATTTGTGTATTTGACGATATTGAAGTAATGAAATTACAGTCGAAAATACCGATTGACCTTCATATCATAACAGATTATGCTGATAAGTATATTGATAAGGTCATAGCGCACGAGGTTGATTTGGTAACTTTCCAATTTGAGGATTTAATTGACAAAACTATTACGGTACCAAGCGATTTTGGTGGGAAACTAGGATTGGCTATCACAACTGAAACACCAATTGAGGTATTTGAACCATATGCCGATCAGTTCGATTTTATTCTTTTTATGGCTACCATTCCAGGTGAAAGTGGCGGCGTTTTTGACAGAAGAAATTTTAGAAGGATTAGAGACTTCAAGAAAAGATTTCCAGGTAAGAAAATACACGTAGATGGTGGTGTGAATGGAGAGGTATCTTTTATCCTCCGGAACATGGGAGTTTACGCTTCTGTTTCAGGCTCATACCTTTTCAATGCCAGCACTATAGGCTCAGCTTTGCTAAACTTGAAATTGAATGAAATAGAATCTCATTTTTTAGTAAAAGACTTCATGTTAGACTTAGATGAGTCGCCATATATTTACCAAAGCGACATGACGTTAGAAGCTGTACTTCGTTCAATGAATAAAGGTAAGCTTGGCTTCACTGCCATTATAAAGGATAATTTTGAATTAGCTGGCATTATTGGCAATGCCGATTTAAGAAATGGACTCCTAACACATATTGGCGACCTCAAAAGTGTTAGTCTTTCAGAAATGATCAATACATCACCACTGTCCATTAACGAGAGCGCCACGGTAGTAGAAATGATTAGACTGGTAAAAAACAACAGTAAAACAATATTGTACTTACCAGTTGTCGATATTGACAATAAATTAGTAGGCACGCTAAACTTCATGAATTTAATTAAAGGAGAAATATGATTATTCATTTAAAAAAGGAAATTGGTAACAGTAAAGCCAATGAAATTGCAGCAAAAATAGACGCTTTTGTGATAGATAGTAAATCGCATTATGTACTGGTTACAAGCTCTTCAGTAAAGGAATTACCTAGTGGATTAGGCGATAATGTGTTAGAACACTTTATTTTTCCTGATGACATGCAACTATCGGCCAAGCAATACATGAATTCTACCAGAGAAATTCAATTTGGAAACGTGAGAATAGGCGGTAATACGAACAATACCATTATGATAGCTGGACCATGTTCAGTAGAATCTGAAACACAAATACAAGAATCGAGCGCCTTATTAAAAGCCAACAATTTAACCATGTTGAGAGGTGGGTGCTATAAACCAAGAACCTCGCCATATAGCTTTCAAGGCTTAGGTTTTGCAGGCCTTCAATTGTTAGCTAAAATGCGTGAACAACATGGCTTAGCTGTCATCACAGAAGTTCGTGATGCTACGCATGTCCACGAAGTGATTGAACATTCTGACATAATTCAAATTGGTGCAAAAGCCATGTACGACCAAGGTATTTTGAGGGCTTGTGCCAAAACAACAAAGCCTGTAATGATTAAAAGAGGTTTCGGATCGACACTACAAGAAACGGTACAATGTGCTGAATTCGTTTTATCGGGCGGAAACAACAATGTTGCCATTTGTGAGCGTGGCATTCGAACGTTTGAAACCAAAACAAGATTTACCCTAGACTTATGTGGTGTGGCATATTTAAAGGAGTACACAAACTTGCCAGTTATTTTAGACCCAAGTCATGCCATGGGGCATGCCTACGGTGTTCCAGATTTGACACGTGCGTGCATGGCCATGGGAGTTGATGGCTTAATAATTGAAGTTCACCCCAACCCAAAAGTGGCTAAATCAGACGCTTCACAACAATTAAATCATGATGAATTTCAAGAATTAATGCGAACGTTACCACCTATTGGAAAAGCAATTGGCAGGAACTTAGTTTAAGTATTGACTAAAAAGATGTATCTTGAGTAAACAAAACACAACTATGCGAATATTGATTGTATTTTTCTATATCCTTATTAGCACGCAGGTTTCTGCCCAGCCCGACCATTTAAAGGGCAAAACCAATAGTGAAATAGCCACCTATTATATCAATTATCTTAAAACTGGTGCACTATATGTTAGATTGTTTACTAAGAGTAGAAAAATTGCTATTTTAAAAAATGCAGGTAATATTGCAGCTGCCGAGAAAGTAAAAAACGACCAATTTAAAACAAATTTGAGTATTGTGGCAGCATTTCGTTCTGCCTTCACTTTTTGTCAAGTCTACTTTTTTTATAGTGATGATTCAAAATATATTCTTTCAGAAGAAATTGACAGCATTAAATTTTTGAATGATAGTTTAGAATATACACCTCATATCAAACCTATTAAACAGTTTTTAGTGGCGGAATTTAGTATTGTGAGAGAAGACACTGCTAAGAATTTTGCGGGATATAGTATCGACTATCAAAAAGACTCTACAAACACCCTATATCAAAATAAGCAATATGCGGGCGGCACGAATATGAGTTTTGGTGCCTTAGTCATCAAAAGTCCACAACTGGTGCAACTTTCCAAGCCGTTTCCCTACTATACCCGTAACTTAGCCACTTTACCATTTGTAAGGCGGTCTCATTTTAGGGTCGTTACTATTATGAATAGCAAGTTAAACGACTTTTTGTATTAGAAATAATTA
>JAWWDX010000281.1:0-3377 GCA_033719695.1 Putridiphycobacter sp. | reverse complement strand
GCCTATCAGATTTCAGTGTGTTAGTACAGAAATATATCTAAATTCGGTGGTTCAGAATCATTTTGTACGCTTAAAAGATTAGTGTTTATTAATGTTTATATAGTTAGCGGCAACCTTTTTCAGAAGCTTGCATCATATTGCTAATTAACAACAATAAATGAACATGAGATTTTTGACCTACATTTTTCTATTGGCTGCAATGGCCACTCTTGTTGGATGTAAGAAAACAAGGCAACAAGCCGACCAAGCAGCGCTAGAAAATCTTTTTATTGAGATTCAAACGCTAGCCAATAGTAAAACTTGTCAAAATGCAGAAGCATGGGATTTTATAGCTTATGGCAACAAAGCTTGTGGCGGACCGGTTGGTTATATTGCTTATCCAATTGAAATTCAGCAGGAAATACTTGAAAAAGTGACTGAATACACAGAAATGCAAAAAGCCTTCAACGATACGTATAACGTTGGCAGTGACTGTATGTTTGTGAGTTCACCTGCCGGGGTTGGTTGTAAAGACGGTAAACCTATTTTTGAATAAAACATCTTATTCATGCTGCTGGCAATCCAGTCAATTTTTATTAAGTTATATCGTAATCGAAGGCCTGAAAATAGCACAAAGCATTTTAGTACATTGGAAATAGTATCTTACACTAATACACTAGAACAAACATACCGGAAGTTTAATAACCCGGGACCATTTGGTGGTACACCAGAAAGTAGCACCCATAATGTTGATCCAATGGTTTCAAACTACATAGTTTTAGTTACAATTATTGTAGTAGCCTACATAGCTGTCCGTGTTTACTTTAGTATCCGAGCAGACAAAAAGTCTGAACAAAAACCTGACATATTCAAGTAACCCTGCAGTACTTGTAAAGTAATACTTATCAAAGCCAGATAATGATCAAACAATCGTTGTTAAAAAGTATTTTCTGCCATTATAGAAGGGAAGAAAAAAAAAGACACTTTTGTTTGAATTATTTTTATGCTATATTTTCCGTCGTTTGAATTAAACTTTTTGGGCATTGTACTCTTGGTGTTCTGTATTGCAGTTGGCTTGCAAATAATGTATTTACTCGCATTCAATTTCAGACTACTATTGCATAAATATGAGCCTGATGCAACAGATTTTCAACCCCCTATTAGCATCATTGTTTGTGCGCGCAATGAAGAAGATAATTTATTTAAACACTTACCAATTCTTTTGTCACAAAATTACCCTGACTTTGAGGTGATTGTAGTAAACGATCAGAGCCAAGACGATTCTAATCATATTGTTAAAGCTTTTCAACACGATTATCCTAATCTGCGTTTAATTGAGTTGGAGAAAAATAAACACCGGAAATTTGGAAAAAAAATTCCACTAACGGTCGGCATTAAAGGAGCCAAACATGGCTTAATACTGCTAACAGATGCAGACTGTAAACCCAATTCAAAAAATTGGTTAAAAGAAATGGCTTCTTCGTACACATCAAACAAGCAGGTAGTGATTGGGTACGGTCCATTTTACAAACGAAAAGGGTTTTTAAATAGATTCATACGATTTGATATGGTGTCAATTGCCATTACATACCTTTCAGCGGCAAAGGCGGGTTTGCCATATATGGGAGTGGGCCGAAACATGGGCTATTCAAAAGAATTATTTATCGATAATGAAGGCTTTAAAAAACACTACCATATTCCTTCGGGAGATGATGATTTATTAATAAGGGATGTGGCTACTCGAAAAAATGTTGCCATCAATATTAACCCTAATACATTTGTATATTCTGAGGCTAAACCAACTTGGGAAACATGGGTAACTCAAAAACAACGTCATTTTACAACCGCACCAGAATACAAACTTATTAACAAGTTGTTTTTAGGAATATTCCCGTTTACCCTGTATTTGATGTGGTTTTCTTTCTTTATTTTACTGTTTAATAGCAATTGGGGACTATTTATTGGGAGCTTGTTGTTATTGCGATACGCATTGTATTGGCTAGTAAACGGCTTGTTGTATAGAAGGTTAAAAATGAAAGATGTGATTCTGTTTTTTCCTTTTTACGAATTACTGCATGCTGTAGTGATGCCATTTATATACTATGCAAACTCAAAAAGCGATAAAAAGGCATGGTAAAAGGAAATAATCTTTCAGAAAAAGGACAGAGAGACCTAGCATTGGTAGAAAAAGCATTGAATGGGAGTCAGCCCGCTTATGCTGAACTCATGGAAAAATACCGCGAATCAATTTATTTTATGATGTTGAAAATGGTTTCTAAAGACGAAGATGCGGAAGATTTAACGATTGAAGCCTTTGGTAAAGCATTTAATCGATTACATCAATACTCCCCAAGCTTTGCGTTTAGTACTTGGTTATTCAAAATCGCCTCTAATAATGCAATCGATTTTATTCGTAAAAAGAGAATTCAGGTAACTTCAATGGATACAGGCTATACGAATAGCGACGGCGAAGCCATTACAATTGATGTGGAAAGTACTGAAAGAGATCCTGAGGAAGTAGCAATCCATTCCGAAAAAGTAAAACACATGCGAAACATTGTACAAACGCTCAAACCACGTTATCGGGAATTAATTGAGAAACGCTATTTTTTAGAATTGTCGTACGAAGAAATTGCAGATGACATGGATTTGCCTTTAGGAACTGTGAAAGCGCAATTATTCAGAGCACGTGCCTTTCTAGCAGATTTGATGGAAAAAACAAAAGATGCTATTTAAAAGCTAAAATGGGATTGGTATCATAAAAAATAGCGCCTTCTTTTAATGAGTAAGGTGAAACAATAAATTCCTGAATCCCTAGTTTTTTTATAATCCAACTCGTTTTAACTGCGGCAATATTGATCATTTTTTTACGAATGGGAATAATGAAGTGATTTTGCTCGCGTTGTTCCTTTGTGGAATAGATAATGGCATTTAAATTTGTCAACAAATCAAGCATTTCAATTCGTACATAGGCTTCTCTTGGGTACTGCTGATTTTCATAGAGTTCGTAAAAAGTTTTGAAAGAACCTGAAGATCCAATTAAAACATTCACTTCTTTTTCATCAAAGAAATGTTTCGTTTCACGTTCTAGGTGACGTTCAATTTTAGCAACCATTTCCTCGTTTAACTGTTTGGGTTTGTTGAGGTGTTGATATATTCTTGAAACGCCTATTTCAAAACTTGCTTTGTCAGTAATGCCGCTGCAATCGGCAAAGATAAACTCCGTGCTACCACCACCAATATCCATAATAACACTCGGAGCGTGAAATTGATGATTTATTTTTACGCCATGGTATATATGAGCAGCTTCTTCATCACCAGATATGATTTGAATATTGATGCCAGTTTGCTGTTTAACAACGTCTAAAAATGCCTGCTTATTTTTCGCATTCCTGAGT
>JAWWDX010000280.1:0-3377 GCA_033719695.1 Putridiphycobacter sp. | reverse complement strand
CTTCAATAGCACCTTCAACAGCTGCCGACATAGTGCCTGAATACAATATGTTAGTCGCTGCATTAGAACCGTGATTGATGCCAGATAACAATAAGGTTGGTCTCCCTTTTAATATCTCGTATATGGCAAGTTTTACGCAGTCCACAGGAGTTCCGGAACAGGTATAGGCTTCTATGTTTTCAAATACAGTTGATTTTTTAAGTCGCAAAGGATCGTGAATTGTAATCGCATGTCCCATACCACTTTGTGGTTTGTCGGGTGCAAGTACTAGAATTTCGCCTAAGGGTTCTACTGCTTCAATGAGCGACCGTATGCCTTTAGCAGTAATGCCGTCGTCGTTTGTAACTAAAATTAATGGTTTCTTTTTCATTTTTTTTGTTTTACCAGCTGCTAGATGATCCGCCACCACCAGAAAAACCACCTCCGAACGACGATCCACCGCCACTCCATGATGATCCTCCACCCCATGAACTACCACCTCGCGAATACGTTGAATTTGATTTTCTTAGTCTAGGAATTACGTAATTTGTAATTTTTTCATGCTTGCAATTTTCACAAGCGAATTTTTTTTGACCAGAACCAGAACTACTGTAAGTTGCAGCTTTGACTGTTTTATCGTATACCTTAAAGTATGTTTTATGATGACATTTTGGACATTTTTTATATTTGTTTATCCAATCCTTATAACCTAATATCAGAATTTCACTGCGAGAGTTTGTTACCCATACATCATAGTCTATAGATTTAATTCGTTCCTCTGTAACCTGACCCTTCGAAAGGTATTCGTCTTCTTCATCTTCAGCTAATTTGTGCATTACTTCTCCTTTTAATTCTCCAAATCGAACAGTATTTCGCCAACGGTTCATTACTAATTTATTAAAGTAATATAAAGGCAAGAAAGGAAGCGGAAAGACAATCGGAAAAATGAGTAAGTTAAAGAATTTAATAACATGATAACGGCGGTGAAGATTTCTTATAAAAACCAGTGAAACAAACAAAACTACCAAATAAATAACAAAAAATACAAAGGCAAAAAGGACATAAATTGCGAGAACCGGATGTCTCTCATACCATGCGTTTTGATGGTTATCCGAAAGGGTAGTAAAATTTGTACTGGTAATAGTTGGCACATCACTACCTTCAAAAATAGATTGTATTTTTTCTAATCCATTTAGCAGTCCTTCAGCGTAGGCGCCCTTTTTAAAGCTAGGTTTAATATGAACTTCACCAATTGTATAAGTTGCTGCGTCTGACAGCACGAGTTCTGTGCCTGTGCCGGTTACAAAAGTGAGAGCTCTGGGACTAAGCACAACAGAAATAAGTAAACCATTGTTTTTGTTCTTTTTGCCAATACCCCAAGTATTAAATAGTCTTAATCCAAAATCGTAAGCATCTTGGCCATTGATAGAATTCAAAAGTACCACTGCAATTTCATAACCTGTTTTTGCCTCTATTTCTTTCAGTTTTTGGTCTATTCTATTAGCTTCGTTAGCAGTTATTATTCGATTTGGATTCGATACCCATATATTGTTTATACTGCGCTGGTTAGGGACGTCTGTGATATCTCTGATTAATTTATCAGCATATTCGTATTTTACAGAAGAATAGTCGACAGTAGCGAAATCATTTTTTGACCGATTTTCTGATGTTTGTGTAGTAGAAGCGGTTGCTTCCATGCTCTTGGTTGAAATACTTTTTGTATGAAATTTAGCTGATTCAAAAGCTTTATTAGCTAGAATTAATTTATCAGGATATTCAGGAATAATGAGGTTTGGGGTGGTTTCAAGGTCGAAATAGAAAGCTACTTTATCTATTAAATAAGCACCTAATTTTTGAAATAAAACATATTGGTACGTTCCTTTTGGGTCATTTTTTAATTCAGATTCATATGATTTTTTTAAGCTGTTAAAAAAGTCGGAACTGTAGATTTTTCTCAATTGACTACCTGCATAAAAATTAACAGTAGATTGATCAGCAACAATACATTGGATGACATATCGGCCGTTTGTTTTCTTTTCAAAATCATGTATTTCGGCATATTTTGAAAGAACAGCTGAAATATCGCCATCAATAGAATTGACCGCAATGACTACGGGTTCAATTAGTCGTTTAAAAAAGTAAGTTTCTTTAAGCGGAAGCATGCGCGCTTCGTTTGTCTCACTAATCAAATCATCAGGATCAATGATGTAAGAATTTGTTTTAAAGTTTGGACTTGGTAGGGTTTCAGCTATGTATACTTCTGCACGGCCTGTTGTCAACCAAAAAACACACCAAACTAAAACACTAAAAATTCTCATTGATAGTATGGTTTAATGTCAAATCCCGGTAATAAACCTTCGTTTTGTTTTGCAACAGTATTATACTGCCTAACAGCTTCATTATATGCTTGTCGTGCAAAATTAATTCTATTTTCAGCGCCTTCAATACTAATAATTAAGCTCGATTTGTCTGATCCAGAGCCTGTAAGGCCTTTTGCTTGATTAATTTTTTTTTCTAATTCGAACTCTAGTTTTATTTTATCATTTGCATTTGCACTTTGAATCTCAGCTTGCAAGGCATTGATCTCTTTAATTAGTTTAGCGTTACTAGTGCCATCAACAGCTTTTAATAGTTCTGGCACCAAATTATTGCGTCTATCAATAGCTGTGTTAACAGCTTCTAGTTTTGCGTTTACATTTTCTTCTAGTTCAATCAATTGTTTCTTTAATGATTCTGTTTTTTCTGCCTTTGAAGGCCCAAATGAGCAATAGCCGATAAAAAATAGGAGAATAATCGCCGCTATCCCGTACAAAACATATTGTTTCAGTTTACCATCATTTTTAACTAGTCTTTTTTTATTTTGAATAGTACTGAGTACATTAAGGGCAGCTTCATCATTAGCATCTACCTTCAACTCCTTCCTTGCAAAAAACGCCGCTTTTTGCATTTTTACTGCATCTCGATCGTCGAGCCACTGCATCAAATAGGCTTGGGCTAGTACCGAATTACCATTTTTAATGTAAGGATTTATAGCCGTAGCCTTATCAGCTGCTAAAACTGCATCTACATAGTTTCGAGCAGATAGATGATTTTTAGCCAATGCCAAATTTTGGTCGGCCTCTCGCAATAACCTTTCCCAATCGGAATCGGACAACCCCATTGAACTAGCAAGCTCTTTGAGTTCTGAAAGGGTGAGGGGTCGGTCGCCATCCACTTCACCAGCGGCCACTATTTCTTTAAGATGTGCTTGAAATTTCTCTTCTGTAAAATCCATGCTTTGGATGACGGGTTTGTTTCTGTAAAAATAGAAAAAAGTCGGTAGTTGAGCCGACTTTTAAAACAATAATTTTAAAGGCAACCCTATATCTTTTTGGTTAAAGCTGTCGAGCTGTATTCAT
>JAWWDX010000279.1:0-3380 GCA_033719695.1 Putridiphycobacter sp. | reverse complement strand
CCCTGTTGATTCCCTTCAATCAGCATTTGAAAACAGAATTAGGCTACTTAATGAACAGGCAGAATCCCCGTTACTTCTATATGAAACGCTAGAATATCAGGAAGCCTATGGTGATTCGATTGGCAATCAGGCTCTCAGCGCCTCGGCTGCTTTGGAATTAACGAAGTTTGAAACTTATCACCCTAAAACCAAACAATTTGATTATCTACTAAAGGCGGGGAATTATGAAAATAAACTCGGTAATTTTGATGTTGGTACAAACCTTCATTACCAAGCGCTTGACATTGCTGAAAATCTTAATAACGATACCTTAAGGGCTAAGATTTTTTTTCGAATTGGTATTAGTTTTATGAAAGCGGACAATATTCCCATTGCGCAAAAATATTTACAATCGGCTATTGATGTAAATACCAGATTGCGTGATACTGTCAAATTATCGGGAAGTTACATGTCTTATGGTAATTCATATAAAAATTCGGGCGTTTATGATTCTGCCTTGTTTTACTATCAGAAAAGCCTCGATTTGGCTGAAATAGTAGGTTCCGTGCGCAATAAAGCAGGTAACTACAATAACATGGGAAATGTTTACCGTATTCAAGGAAATTACAAGAGCGCCATCAATTACTACAAAAAGGCAGTGGAATTAAATAAAGAAACAGGGAATAAAACATGGTTGTCATACAATTACAATAACCTTGGCGTCACCTATCTGGCCATGAAACAGTATAATAAGGCACTTAAATACTATCAAGAAAGTCTTCTAATTAAAGAAGAATTAGGCGATCATGCCAGTAAAATTAGCACCTACGAAAATATTGCGGAAATTTTTTATCTCAAACGAAATTATCGGTTAGCGTATGAAAACTTGCAAAAAGCAGAAGATTTTAAAGCGCAATATCAAAATGAAGAGAAGTTAAATTTTACAGCTTCTTTAGAGGCGAAATTTCAAAACGAAAAAAAAGAGGCTCTTTTAAAACAGTTAAAAGCAGAGCAAGAGTTACAGGCTATCACATTAGCCGCTCAGCAAAAAAAGCTAGCCTTACAAGATGAAATAAAAGCAGAACGTAACAAAATGATGATTATATTATTGGTTATCATCATATCATTGCTTTTTGCGCTAATTCTTTTTTGGAGAAATGCCAATCAAAAAAAGCAGTATGTCCAAACATTGCATAAGAAAAATAATCAAATCAGATCAGTCAATAACGACCTGAGTAAAGCGCAGATGGTCTTGATGAAAAAAAATAATGAAATCACTGATAGCATTACCTATGCGAAACGCATTCAAGCAGCCATTTTGCCTTCGCAGAAACTGTTAAAGTCGACCCTTGAAAATGCTTTTGTGATGTATTTGCCAAAAGATATTGTAGCAGGAGATTTTTATTGGACGGAGCAAGTAAACGATAAAGTGCTTTTTGCAGTAGCCGACTGCACAGGACATGGAGTTCCGGGCGCAATGGTAAGTGTAATCTGCAATAGCGCCTTAAACGCAAGCATTAAAAATGAAGGTTTGTCAACGCCAGGAGAAATCTTGGACCATACCACAGAAATAGTATTGAAGCAATTTTCAAAAGCAGAAGAAGATGTAAAAGATGGGATGGATATTGCCTTGTGCTCCTATCATAAGGAAAGTCGAATACTAGAGTATGCCGGCGCAAATATTCCGTTGTGGTTATTGCGAGATGGGAAAGTGATAGAAATAAAAGCAACCCGTCGTCCAGTGGGTAAACATGTGATACAACAAGCATTTCAAACGCATAAAATTGAAATAAAAGCCAATGATATTATCTATTTATCAAGCGACGGTTTTGCCGATCAATTTGGTGGCAGACGAAATAAAAAGTATATGAAGAAAAACTTCAAAAAATTACTGGTTGATGTTTCGGAAAAGTCAATAGCGAAACAGAATGAACTTATCAATACTGTGTTCATAGATTGGAAAGCAGAGAATGAACAAGTAGATGATATTTGTGTGATGGGCATTCGATTTAATTGAGCATAAAAAAAAGGGAGAATTAAAATTCTCCCTAATATCATTTAGCTATGCATTGGTTTATTCTTCTATAATTGTTACGCCTGGATGTTTTGCTTTTTCAAAAACAAATTCTGAATCTGATATGGCAACATTGGTTTGAAATGAACCCATGCTATATTTCATATGTGTTCCGTCTTTTCCTTTGATGTGAACATGTACCACTTGGTTTTTCTCAGTATCAATTTTCAAAATAATGGTGTGATACTTACTGTTCTGTTTATCTTTTGGGTATAAATATATCTCTTCTACTTTTTTACCTTTATAGTCTGTCTGCTTAGAATACTTAAAATCAAAACCCTTTTCCCAAATTGTTAGGAGTTTACTCGGTTTTAAAAAGTCCTCCTCGTCGTCGTCTGCATCTCTCACATAACATTCATTATCTGACTTAATAAATGTCCAAATTTTCATTCCATTCGACATGATAGTTTGGTCTGCGGTTGAAACCACGTACTTGTCGCCTTTCAAAAAAGCTTCACCTTTTTGTGTAATGGGACTACCTTCAGGGGAGATAATACTTAAATTATAGGTTAATTTAATTGTTTTGTAAGATTTTGTAGCAGCACTTACTTTGTCTAAAATTGCCTTTGCTTTTGTATCAGTTTGACCAAAACTCGGTAATGTTAATCCAACGAATAATAATAATCCTAATATACGTTTCATATAATGTTTTTTTATTTTAAATATGCTTATGCGATAATTGTGCCAAAATTATATAAAATATGGCGATCCATTGCTAATCTTCCATATTTTTAAGGATTTGATCTAACGCAACCAAGTCTGGCACTAAAACTTCTCTAGCTTTACTACCTTTAAATGGTCCAATTATACCATGTGCTTCCATTTGGTCAATGATTCTACCAGCTCGGTTATATCCTATTTTTAATTTTCGCTGAAGTAGTGAAGCAGATCCTTGTTGGTGCGTAACCAACACTTCTGCAGCAGATTGAAATAAATCATCTCTTTCATCTAAATCAATATCATTTCCAGATGATTCTTCATTTTCACCGATAAATTCTGGTAAAATTAAAGCACTTGGATACGCCCGCTGATCGCCGATAAAATCACATATTTTCTCAACTTCAGGTGTGTCAACAAATGCACATTGCACCCTTGTTAAATCATTACCAAACGATATTAACATGTCACCGCGACCAATTAGTTGATCGGCACCAGTGGAATCTAAAATGGTTTTTGAGTCAATTCCCGACGAAACTTTAAATGCAATACGTGCTGGGAAGTTTGCTTTAATCATCCCTGTAATCACATTGACAGATGGTCGCTGTGTGGCAACAATTAAGTGTATACCAATAGCTCTTGCTAACTGCGCTAAACGCGCAATAGGATG
>JAWWDX010000278.1:0-3404 GCA_033719695.1 Putridiphycobacter sp. | reverse complement strand
GATTTATGCGCCTACAGATGGTTTTATATTTAGTGTAGGACTGATTATCAAACCATTTGGAAACGAAGATGACGATTAGTTATGGAAACAATAGAACAATTATTAGAGTCAAAAGGTATTCGCGTTACGGCAATGCGGTTGCTTATTTATAAATTTCTTGCAGAAAAAGAAATTGCTGTAACGTTAAGCGACATTGAAAATGCGTTTGGAAAAGCAGATAGAACAACGCTTTACAGAACAATAAAGACCTTTGAGGAAAACGATATTGTGCATCAAATAGACGATGGTACAGGTATTACCAAATACGCATTATGTGAACAAGGTTGCAATTGCAATATTAAAACAGATTTGCACTTACATTTTCATTGTAGCATCTGTGGTAATACTGTTTGCTTAACAGAACATAAAATACCACAAATCAAAGTTCCTGAAGGTTTTGTAGCAGAAAATGTAAACTTGGTGGTAAAAGGTATATGTGATAAGTGTAGTGGACAATAAATGCACTTCTGTTGCATCCTAATTTTACGGAACTTTGAATTTAAGACAACTTAAAAATGAAAAAAAAGAAAATTAATTTAAGAGACTTAAAGCTTGATTCTGATAACGGGCATAGTCACGATGATGGCCACAATCATCACGGTAAAAGTTCAAGTCAATTTAAAGCATACATTCCCGCCATTATAAGTTTTACAATGCTTATTATTGGAATAGTATTAGACTATTTTGATGTTTCTTTTTTTAAGGATTGGCTTCGTATAATTTGGTACGGCATAGCATATCTACCTGTTGGTTTTCCGGTAGTTAAAGAAGGTTGGGAAAGCATAAAAAAGGGCGATGTGTTTACAGAGTTCTTTTTAATGTCTATAGCAACTATTGGGGCATTTATAATAGGGGAATATCCCGAAGGCGTTGCGGTGATGTTATTTTATGCAGTGGGCGAACTCTTTCAAAATGCAGCAGTCAATAGAGCCAAAGGAAACATTAAGGCCTTATTGGATGTAAGACCAAAGGAAGCCAATGTTTTTCGAGATGGGGATTATAAAAGTGTCAATCCTGAAAGTGTCGAAATAGGCGAAAAAATCCAAGTACGTGTGGGTGAAAAAATCCCATTGGATGGAATTCTGCTATCTGAAAAAGCATCTTTAAATACCGCAGCGTTAACAGGCGAAAGTAAACCTGACACCATAAATAAAAAGTCAAAAGTATATGCAGGAAGCATCAATCTGGAAAGTGTGATTGAAGTGGAAGTTACCAGCAAGTTTGAAGACAGTTCCATTGCAAGGATATTGGATTTGGTACAAAACGCCACAGCAAGAAAGTCCAAAACCGAATTGTTTATCAGGAAATTTGCACGTATTTACACACCAATTGTAGTGTTTTTAGCAATAGGTGTTACGTTTCTACCGTACTTTTTTGTAGAGGATTATGTGTTTAGGGATTGGTTGTACAGAGCATTGATTTTCTTGGTAATATCCTGCCCTTGTGCGTTGGTAATTTCTATTCCGTTGGGCTATTTTGGTGGTTTAGGCGCAGCTTCAAAAAATGGTATTCTGTTTAAAGGCGCTTCGTTTCTTGATGCAATGACCAAGATAAACACCTTGGTAATGGACAAAACAGGCACGGTTACCAAAGGAGTTTTCAAAATCAAAAACATAAAAACGTTTGATTGGAATGAAAAAGAATTTATGAACTATTTAATGGCAATGGAAGAGCAATCCACACATCCCATTGCTAAAGCTATTATGGAATACCAGAAAGGAACCAACAATTTTGAAGCAAATAAGGTCTCTGAAGTTGCAGGTAAAGGGTTAAAAGGTGTGGTAAATGGTAAAGAAGTTTTGGTTGGAAATAAGGCTTTAATGGTATCCAATAATATAGAAGTGCCTAATGAAACTGAATCTATCGTGGAATCTATTGTCTTGGTAGCTATTGATAATGTTTTTGCAGGTTATGTGGTAATTGCGGACGAATTAAAGGAGGATGCTAAAGAAACCATATCAAGTTTACATAGGGTAGGGATTAAAAAAATAATGATGCTTTCAGGAGATAAAGATTCCATAACTCAACAAGTGGCAAAGGATTTAAATATAGAAAATGCCAAGGGAGGTTTATTGCCAGAGGATAAATTAAATGAAGTTGAAGCAATAAAGAAAAATTCAGAAAATAAAGTAGCCTTCATTGGTGATGGTATTAATGATGCACCCGTTTTAGCAGCAAGTGATGTAGGTATAGCAATGGGCGGATTAGGTAGCGATGTAGCCATAGAAACAGCCGATGTTATCATTCAAACCGACCAACCTTCAAAAGTAGTGAGAGCTATTAAAATAGGCAGTTCCACTCGAAAAATTGTATGGCAGAATATCATTTTGGCTTTTGGTATTAAAGTAATTGTACTGATTTTGGGAGCAGGAGGTTTGGCAACAATGTGGGAAGCTGTATTTGCAGACGTAGGCGTGGCTTTATTAGCAATTCTAAATGCGGTAAGGTTACAGAAAATGAAATGGAGTTGAGCATTAAACTTCTGTTAATTAAATAAGTATTTGTTAAAATTTCGTAACTTTGCAATTACAATGAAAAAAGTATTGCATAAAATAATGGCTTTCGCAATGGCTTTTGTAGTGTTATTCTCTACATTGTCATTTACGGTCAATATGCATTATTGTGGCGGTACTTTGGTTGAAACAGCATTTCTAAAAAATGTAAAAGGTTGCGGAATGGAAATGGGCAACCCTTCAACAGAAAGCTGTTCAATCACCAAGAAAAATTGTTGTGATAATAAGCAATTATCAATTGAAGGTCAAGATGAGTTACAACTTACCATTGATAAAATTTCTTTTGAGCAACAAGTATTCATTGCATCCTTTGTATATACTTACATCAACCTTTTTGAAGGTTTAGAAAAAAACGTAACGGCTTACGAAGAATACAAACCGCCACTCGTCATAAGGCGTATCTACAAGATTGACGAGACCTATTTAATTTGATTCTTAAACTTTAGACTGTGTTATCCTATGGCTTTTTGCCATAAGGATAATTTGCTGTATTCGGTGTTGTCCTAACGCCAATGTCTAACTGTTTAATTATCAAAACCAATGCTAAACAAAAGCATCAAATTCTTAATAGAAAATAAACTCGTAGCAGTTTTACTACTCGTCCTTTTCATAGGTTGGGGAACTGTAAATGCACCTTTTAATTGGGATACAGGTTTTTTACCAAGCAACCCTGTAGCTGTAGATGCTATTCCAGATATAGGCGAAAACCAACAAATTGTATTTACCAAATGGGATGGTCGTTCGCCACAAGATATTGAAGACCAAATTACCTATCCATTAACCACATCATTGTTGGGTATTCCTGGAGTAAAAACCATCCGTAGCTCGTCTATGTTTGGCTTTTCAAGTATC
>JAWWDX010000277.1:0-3432 GCA_033719695.1 Putridiphycobacter sp. | reverse complement strand
TTCCGATTTATTGATACAGCTGGGATCCGACATACTACCGATACCATAGAGAACCTAGGAATCAAACGATCTTTTGAACAGGTGAAAAAGGCGCAAATCATCTTGTTAATGATAGATTTAGTAGACGCTTCTGTAGAACAAATTATTCAAAATATCGATAATTTCAGAGGCCAAAACATTCAGGCCTACCAAACCTTAATTCCAATTTTTAATAAAATTGATCAAGTAGACCTTAAGGCCTTTTCTAAATTAGAAGGCAAAGGGGTGTTCTTATCTGCAAAGTTTAAAACCAATCAGCAAGACTTAGAAACCGCCCTCGAGAAAGCGGTAGGTAGTATTAAAGTAGAGAATCAAACAATTGTAACTAACTTGCGTCATTTTGAAGCTTTAACAAAGGCAAAAGAAGCATTAGTTAGGGTAGAGGAAGGTTTAAGTACTAGTATTCCTGGCGATCTATTGGCCATGGATATTCGTCAAACACTCCACCACCTTGGGGAGATTACTGGCAACGTCAGTAATGATGAACTACTTGGTAATATTTTTGCTAATTTCTGTATTGGGAAGTAAACAACGTTCAGGCATTTTTGAACTGTCTTTTTTCAGAAAGCGTAGTGGGTTTAATCAATCCTTTATAACTACTTTATCTCTTGAATTGATTACATTTATGAATAATGCGACTTTCTTTTATCATAAATAACACCAAAGGCCTTTCCAAAATGGCTAGAGATGTGATGACTTTGGTTGAAGATTCAAGCGATTTAGAGGGCAACTATTTGTATACAAATGGTCCTAAACATGCTATTAGTTTAGCTTACGAAGAAGCCTCTAAGGCAGATGTAATTATTGCTGTTGGCGGAGATGGCACTTGTAATGAAGTTATTAATGGACTAGGTAAGTACAAGGGTGCAATGCCAAAGTTTGCGGTCATTCCAACAGGAAGTGGCAATGATTTTTTTAGTGTTTTACCGACACTAACACCAGAAGAATTTATTTCCAGAATACTAAACAATTCATTTCAAGTTATTGACCTTGGAAAAGTTGGATTTAAGAACAAAGATGCATACTTTTTGAATGTTGCCGATATTGGTTTTGGTGCAAAAGTGGTTGAACTTTTGAATAAACAACGAAAGAAAGGGCTAGGAGGTAAGCTTTCATACGTCATTGCAATTTTAAGAACTTTTTTCTTGCATAAAAAAGCCCATATTGAAATACAAGGAGATAATTTCGAATTTAAAGGAAAGTTCTTAATGGTTGCCTTTTGTAATGGATCTACTTTTGGACATGGTTTAGTAATCAATCCTGATGCGAGAATTGATAGCAATAAACTTAATTTGACCGTGATTGGAGATGTGAGTATTTTTGCTTATATCCTAAATCTGAGTCGCTTGAAAAAAGGGGGGCACATAAATCACTCAAAAGTTCATTATTTTGAAACTGAAAGTGCAACTATTAAAATAATTGGAGAAAAGCAATGGATGGAAGGAGATGGTGAAATTCTTGGTGCCAACACACATACTGTCTCCATTCTAGCAAATGCAATTAAATTAATATGTTAATTTTCAATGTTTTTTTAAATTATCTACCGAACTCCACTAACTAGTTCGTATGTCTGTTGGAGTTATCTGTTCAACTTAAAGGTGCGATAATTCTATGTAGGCCGATATCTGTAAAGCGACTAATGTGTTTGTATTTTTTCTCCACTAATTGTGTTGTCAATTGGCGTTTTGTCAACTTTTAAGTATTGGTCTAAGAATTCTAAAATCCGGCTGTAAGCTATAATTTGATTTTCTTTTTTTACAAAGCCATGTCCTTCGTCTTCAAACAACACGTATTCCACTGGAACACCATTCTTTTTAACACCTGCCACAATTTCATCTGATTCTACCTGAATGACTCTCGGATCTTGCGCACCTTGCAATACCATCAGTGGTTTTGTTACTTTATCGGTATGAAATAGAGGCGAAATTTGTTTTAACCTCACAGAATCCCCAGAATATGGGTCGCCAATTTCTTTATATAAAGAGTTTCGGAATGACTCCCAATACGGTAGAATGCTTTTCAAAGTTCTTATCCAATTCGTTACGCCAAATAAATTCACACCAACTTCAAATTCCTCTGGCGTATAGGTTAACGCCGCCATGGTCATATAACCACCGTATGATCCACCCATGATGCCAATTTGATCACCTGCAATTTCTTTCTGTAAAGCTAGCCAGTCTTTACCCGCAACGCAATCTTGTAAGTCTTTTTCACCATGGTTCAAATCGTCCATCTGGTAAAACGATTTTCCGTAACCGCTGCTGCCTCGGTTGTTAACGGCAAGAATAGCATAGCCATGGTTGACCAAATATTGAATTAGTGAGCTAAAGCCTTGACGAGATTGCCCGCCCGGTCCACCATGCACCCATACCATAGCTGGTACTTTATGAACGACGGACGCTTGTTTAGGCAAGTAATAAATAGCAGGAATTACAGTGCCATCAAATGATTCAAAACGAACTACCTTCGCTGTTACTAGGTCAGTTTCGTTAATGTCAGCATTCAATACATCTGTCAGTTTGTGCAGTGTTTTACTGTCTATATGATAAGTATATAAGTTGGCGGGTACATTAGATCCTCCAACATACATCCGCATCCACTTTTCATCATCACTAAAGCGAACCCCTGTTATACTTTTATCTTCAAAATCAGGTAAGTCAATTGGCGAGCGTGTTTCTGTATCCAATACTTCAACAACGTCTTTTCCATCCTCATTGCTATATACAATCATATAAGTGCCATTTGATGTAATCGCACAGCCAGAAATATCCCATGATTTTTCTAAGATTTTCTCTTTATTTCCTTTGGCAAGATCATATGCCATTAAATAAGCAAATTCAGCACCATCATCTGTCGTGTAATAGAATGTTGTATTATCAACTGAAAAATCCTGTGCATTATTCGCACTCGGACGATCGTTTATTTTTGTGATTTCTTTTGTTGCCACATTGTAAATGAATAAATCGTTGTCGTTTGTTGTAATACTTTGCGATAGGGCAATATAGTTTTCGTCATCAGACATGCCACTAAAATTCATGCCATCATTGTTTTGATATAGCAGTTCTGATGAGTAGTCATCTAATGACATTTTATAAACATCAAAAAATTGAGGATTTCTTTTATTAGAAGCAAAGTATAGGTGGTTTTTATCCTTAGACCAACCATAAAAGTCTGTTTTAGCTCCTTTTTCTGGTGTGATATCCTTTATAGACCCATCTAATTCACGGACATATAAGTGATCTATTTCATCTCCATTGCCATCTGCATTTAACAGCATTCTATTGTCTGATGGGAAGAATGATTCAGCCATAATGGAATTACTGTCCGACCGTGTAATGGCAGTCAATTCTCCTCCTTCAACGGGAACCGTATACACATTAAATATACCAGAAC
>JAWWDX010000276.1:0-3436 GCA_033719695.1 Putridiphycobacter sp. | reverse complement strand
TCGGGGTTTTTTTATGGGTTGTTTTTTAATCGCATCAACACAACTTTATCGATCGGTAAACTCAATGATTCTATGTCAAAGTCAGCTATGTTTTCCCATGAGAAAAACTGGTTGTTGGCTGGTTTACTCAGTGCTTTCAGGAAAATATCCCAAACTTTTGGTTGAACCATATAGTATATACTTATAATTTGGTCGGTAGCGACAAACAGTGAGCTTTGGAAAAAGTCGTTGATGTAAAATAGGTCTCCCATCTTTATGTCGCAACCAGTCTCCTCTTGAAATTCTCTTTTTAAACCTGCTTTTAAACCTTCGCCCTTCTCTAAACCACCACCAATAAATTTTCGTAATGTGTGGTTTTTGTATTTTTCAGTAGAAATTAAAATTTCACCTTTATTATTGATAATGAGCCCGTAAACTCGAATGTTAAAATTCTTAATATCAGTCATACTTTCGTTGTTATCCTGTATTTTTTTACCCAAAGAATATGTATATTTGGGCAGTAAAACATCACAAATTTACCATAAAGATTCAAAAATGGCAGTAGACAAGAAAACGATAGAAACAAACAAAAATGATGATAGTTTACGACTCTTAATATCCGATATGGAGCAAAGGTTGGATAAAATATATCTAGGGGGTGGTAAATCTCGTATCGAAAAACACAAAGCTAAAGGGAAAATGACGGCGCGTGAGCGGATTGATTTCTTGGTAGATGATGCTGATAAAACCATTGAAATTGGGGCATTTGTCGGTGATGAAATGTATCCCGAACATGGCGGTTGTCCCAGTGGTGGCGTGGTAATTAAGATAGGATACGTGAGCGGAAAACAATGTATTATTGTTGCCAATGATGCTACCGTGAAAGCGGGAGCATGGTTTCCAATTACGGCAAAAAAGAATTTAAGAGCACAAGAAATTGCTATGGAAAATCATTTGCCAATTATATACTTGGTGGATAGTGCGGGGGTGTATTTACCTCTACAAGATGAAATTTTCCCCGATAAAGAACATTTTGGTCGTATCTTTAGAAACAATGCTAGAATGTCGGCAATGGGAATTACACAGATTTCAGCGGTGATGGGAAGTTGTGTGGCAGGAGGTGCTTATCTACCTATTATGTCTGACGAATCTTTGATTGTTGATAAAACGGGAACCATATTTTTGGCAGGATCATACCTTGTTAAAGCTGCTATTGGTGAAACAATAGATAATGAAACACTTGGAGGAGCCACTACTCAAACTAACATCAGCGGTGTATGTGATTATAAATCTAAAGATGATGAAGATTGCTTAAAAACCATCAAATCGTTGATGGATAAATTGGGAGAGAAGGAAAAAGCTGGGTTCGATTATAAAAAACCTAAGGCGCCAAAAATGCCACTTAAATCAATTTACGGTACTTTTCCGCGAGATAGAGCAAAGCCCTACAATATAAAAGACATAATAGCCAATTTGGTGGATGATTCTGATTTTACGGAGTATAAAGCAGACTACGGAAAGACGATAGTTTGTGGTTATGCACGTATGGATGGTTGGAGCGTGGGAATTGTTGCTAACCAGCGTGAATTGGTGAAAAATGCGAAAGGAGAAATGCAGTTTGGAGGGGTGATTTACAACGACTCAGCCGATAAAGCTGCACGATTCATTATGGTTTGCAACCAAAAAAATATTCCACTTGTTTTCTTGCAAGATGTCACAGGGTTCATGGTTGGTTCAAAATCTGAACATTCAGGTATTATCAAGGACGGCGCTAAGCTAGTCAGTGCTATGTCAAATTCCGTTGTGCCAAAATTTACAGTGGTTATTGGAAACTCTTATGGTGCAGGTAATTATGCTATGTGTGGTAAAGCTTACGATCCGCGTTTAATTGTGGCCTGGCCTACAGCTGAACTAGCGGTGATGTCAGGCGCTTCCGCCGCAAAAACACTGTTGAGCATAGAGGTTGCTTCTTTAAAAAAGAAAGGTGAAAAGATCACAGAGGAGGCTGAAAAGGAGATTTATAACCGAATTAAATCAAGGTATGATCGACAAATTTCGCCTTATTACGCGGCAGCACGTCTTTGGTACGACGCTATTATAGATCCTGCAGAAACAAGAAAAGTCATTTCAATGGGTATAGAAATGGCCAATCATGCACCAGTAACAGAACGTTATAACGTAGGGGCCATACAAACGTAATTGTAGTTGTTAGTAGGTGCAGGGGAATATTGCGTACCTGAATGGTTTCATAGTATAAGACTTAGTAGTACTATTTTGATAAACCGTGTGGATTTTATTAATAACCTTCACTAAAGCCTAATGATTATCCACTCATTACTCCTCTTCCAAGTATGCATTAACTTTAAAGTACTGTATAATAGCTTCTTTTAGAAGGTGTTCTTGCTGTTTATCGGTCAATGGAGGTAATTTTTGTAAGTTGTTAAAATGTGGCCAACCATCTTCGTCGTCGTGACTGTACTCGTAATACCCGTATGGTTCTAAAATAGTACAAGTGGCAATATGCATTAGGTTTAGTTTTTCGTCTTTTGAAAACTCACGAAAACCGTGACCTAGCTCCTGAACACCAATCATAGTCATAATACCGTTTAAGTCCATATCAGCATCAAATAGCTGATTAATCCTTTTTGTTATTTCTTGAAACTCTATTTCTAACTTATGATCCATTATTAAGATGCGATTGTGTGTAAATTTTCAAGTGACAAAGGTAATGGCTATTATTTGAAATTAACTTTAAAACCTGAATGAATTATTTAGATTTTATTTTGTTAATACCAGTACTTTGGGGTGCTTGGAAAGGGTTTCGAAAAGGCTTTATCATTGAAATATTCACACTGTTAGCCCTTTTTGCTGGTATTTATGGTGCTATTCATTTCTCAGATAAAATGTCAACACTATTATCGGATAGTTTTGATTTTAAGTCAGACTATCTGCCAATTATCGCATTTTCAGTTACATTTTTATTAGTGGCTGCCATGGTATTCTTTTTAGGACGTTTATTGGAAAAAGCCGTTTCTATGGCGGCTATGTCACCTATCAATAAGTTTGCTGGACTAATTTTTGGTGCCTTAAAAATGCTACTTGTGTCTAGCATGTTGGTGATTGTTTTAGAATCCATTGATGAAAAAAACCAGTTTATTTCTAAAGAGTTTAAAGAGTCATCCATATTATATGAGCCATTGAGGGACATGACATTTACAACACTTCCAGCAATAGAAGAAAGTCAGTTGTTTAAAAAAAGAAGCTTTTTTAGGGAGTTATTACAGCGATAGGTTTTTTATAAATTTGCAGACCGTTTCATATGGTGAAAAATCCCTACCTTTATCACTATTCGTCTTAAAAATCCGAATTAGCAAATGAAAAAAATCTGTGTTTTTCTGTCTGTAATATGCTTCACCACTTCAGCTTTTACTGAAAACGACAGTTTGTTTAGCGTATG
>JAWWDX010000275.1:0-3449 GCA_033719695.1 Putridiphycobacter sp. | reverse complement strand
TTTCGGGACTACACCAAACATGGCGCCACCATCAAGTTTAAAATTACCAGTGTTAATTGGGTATATTTTCATGTGAAAATTCTTTTTTCAAATATGCGAAAAAATGTCGAGAATAGCTATAGCAGTCAAGAAATTGTATGATCTAAAGCTCCGTATTTTTCTTTGACTAAAAAAGAAATGTGTAAAAATAAATGACGAATCACGCCTTGGTGACCAGATATTACGGAACTTCGATAAAAAAAATAGAATGAAAGTACACTTTATAGCTATTGGAGGGAGTGCCATGCATAATTTAGCCATTGCATTAAAGCGAAGTGGCGCAGAAGTGACGGGATCAGATGATGAGATTTTTGAACCATCAAAAAGCAGATTGGCGGCACACAATATTTTACCTGAAAAAATGGGCTGGGACGCGTCAAAAATATCTAACCATTTAGATGCCATTATTTTGGGTATGCACGCCAGAAAGGACAATCCTGAATTATTAGCCGCACAAGCACAAGGACTGAAAATATATTCTTATCCCGAATTTGTTTTTGAACAAAGCAAGAATCAAAAGCGTATTGTGATAGGAGGTAGTCATGGTAAAACAACTATCACTTCAATGATTCTTCATGTGATGCAGCAATTGGGCATAGAGACAGATTATTTAGTTGGTGCTTTATTAGAAGGTTTCGATTGCATGGTTAAATTATCAAACGCGCCCTATATGGTAATTGAAGGAGATGAGTATTTGTCATCTCCTTTAGATTTAAGACCTAAATTTCACTGGTATAAGGCAGATATTGCGTTGCTGAGTGGTGTCGCTTGGGATCATATTAACGTTTTCCCAACGTTTGAGCATTATGTAGATCAATTTAGAATTTTTGCCAAAGACATTCAGCCCAATGGTATCCTAATTTATTATGAAGGCGACGAGGTTTTAAAAGATATTGCTGCAGAAACAAACCATGTTCAAACGCTTCCATACGGAACTCTAGATTATTTGGTGGCGCATAATCAAACCACAGTGCATTTCGACGGAAAAGAATACTTGCTTCATATATTTGGTGAGCATAATTTACAGAACCTAAATGGTGCAAGATTGGTATTAAATCAAATTGGAGTCAGCAATGAAGCCTTTTTTAAAGCAATTCAATCGTTCAAAGGAGCTGCTAAGCGTCTAGAAACTATTGCAGAAAATAAACATTCTATTGTATTTAAAGATTTTGCGCATTCGCCTTCAAAACTTAAAGCAACAACAAAAGCAGTTAAGAACCAGTATAAAAATCGACAGCTCATTGCTTGTATGGAATTACATACCTTTTCCTCTTTAAAAAAGGACTTTTTACCTCAGTATAAGAATGCTATGGCTGCGGCCGATAAAGCATATGTTTACTATAGTCCTGAAGTAGTTAAACATAAAAAGTTAGAGGCCATTACCGACCAAGATGTATTGTCTGGTTTTGAGTCAGATAATGTTGAAGTGTTTACCGATTCTAAAGCCCTTTTTACTTTGTTAAAAAACGAAGTAAAAGATGGCACAAATTTATTGCTGATGAGTTCTGGGAATTTTAATGGTGTAGACCTTAATGCCTTTGCCTCTGAACTTGTCAAGTAGCCTTATTTTATAATTTTGTTATCATGGAAAATTTTACAGATATTTTAATGGCAAAATATGCCGAAACGAATCAGTTTGGCAATGTTAATGGAATGGAATTAGTGTCATACGAAAATGGACATATAGAATACAAAATGGTAATTACCAAAGCGCATTTAGCGACACCAACAACTGCTCATGGGGGAATTATTGCAGGATATATGGATGGTATTATTGGTGTCGCTGCGTTAACAGAGTCTTCAAAAGAGCTCAACTTGGTATCAACCGTTGAGTTTAAAATAAATTATTTAAAGCCGGCTTTTTTAGGTGATGTATTGTTAGGCAGTGGAAGGGTAATTTCGGCAGGTAAAAGGATTATCATTGCCAAAGGTGAAATAAAGAATGAAAAAACAGGAGCGATAATAGCTATTGCCACCGGAACTTTTAATGCCTATCCTTATCAAAAAAGTGGTATGATTCTATAGGTTATTTTCTGCCAAAATCCGCAGGTATCTCACCCCAAACTTTTGTTTCCCACTTTAAGATGGGGTTTTTATACGAATTGTTTTTTAACCATTTTTCAGCTCTTAAAATTAAATTTCTTACGTCGGCATCTGGCTTTTGTTTGGTGCGGCAGACTTTTGCTCTAATCCATCCCATGGCAATTCGGGAGTCAGAATATATTGGCATGGTCTGCATTTGGGGATCTTTAAATCCTTTTAAATAGGCTAAAGCATGCACCAAGGCCAAGAATTCACCAATATTATTCGATCCATTTTTGTAAGGACCAACTCTGAATACTTCTTCGCCATTATGCAACCAAACACCTCTATACTCAAAGTCCCCTTTACCGTTACAGGCAGCGTCTACACTTAAAGCGAGTGTTAGTGGTTTTCCAATACGCTCGAGTTCCTCTGTGCTCAAGTCTTTAGTTTTTTTATAATCGCCTTGAAAGTTTTCGGAACCCTCTCTAAAAGCTTGTTGTGCCAACGCTTTGCTTCCAAAAATCTTATAGCTTGGCTTTGGAAAGCCTTGAATCTGATTTTGAGCGGTTGGCCAATCCGTATAAATGCCCGGTTTATGGCCACGCCAAACTACGTAGTATTTTGTTTTTTCACCTTCCTTTTTTGGCGGTATGATGCCTGTTTTATAGGCCTGTTCTGCCTGGTTTTGGTCTTCAAACGACATAAAACGAGCACCGTTGTAGCCTGTAATCTGCTTCTTAGCTTTATTCCAGTCGTTGTAAATACCGGGGGTATGACCTTCCCAAACAACATAGTACTTCTTTTTTTTAGCCATTTTCTTTACGTGAAATCAATTTGATTAGTCGGTCAATATGCGACGAATCTAAAAATAATAAATAAGCAATGCACATTACTATTCCAAATGTGAATATTCCCATTCCAAAAGCAATCCCTAAATGTAGTATTAGTCCGAAAATGAGGAAAGGAATCTTAACTGACTTTATCCAAACAACGACACAAAAAAAGCCTTGATAAATTAAAATTAATATGGTTGCTATTTTACTGAATGTAGGAAACGCATGAACAAGTTCATGGAACCAACCAACAGAGTAAAAAGGAATGTCAGCAACGTACATAAGTGCCTTGCCTGATGTCCAGTTGGCGTCATACAGTTTAAAAAATGTAGAAAAGAAATAGAGAATACAAATTTGGATTAGTAGCGCGTAAAATCCAGCGTTGTTAATTGTGTTTTGAACGGGGCTCAATACTTCTTTTTCACTGATAAACATCATGTAGAATAAAAGTAAACATATCAGTACTTCACCACCTGTAAAAAATAATCCTCCTTTTGCTAATAAGTTGGCGGTAAAAAAGAAGACAAAAAAAGAAGATAATTTTGGTAGTAT
>JAWWDX010000274.1:0-3454 GCA_033719695.1 Putridiphycobacter sp. | reverse complement strand
GCTAATTTTTATGGACACCCATCTAAAGAATTAACCTTAGTTGGTATAACAGGTACAAACGGTAAAACTACATCAGTAACCCTCCTTCATCATTTATTTGCCGATTTCGGCGAAAAGGCAGGCTTGTTGTCTACGGTAGTTAATAAAATTGGAGAAAAAGCATATCCTTCAACCCATACTACCCCAAACCCTGTGGCTTTAAATGCTTTGTTGCGTCAAATGGTTGACGAAGGATGTGGGTACTGTTTTATGGAAGTTAGCTCACATGCTGTTCACCAAAATAGAATAGCTGGGCTAGATTTTGATATAGCAGGCTTTACAAATATTTCTCACGACCATCTTGATTATCATAAGACGTTCAAGGAATATATTAAGGCAAAAAAACAATTCTTTGATAATCTCGATTCTAATGCCACCGCTATTGTAAATGCTGATGATGTAAACGGACAAGTAATGGTTCAAAATTCAAGCGCAAAGGTGAAAACTTTTGGTTTGAAAAACATGGCAGATTATAAGGTTAAAATCCTAGAGAATGCCTTTTCTGGTTTAGTGCTTAGCGTTAATAATCAAGATGTATGGACTAGATTAATAGGAGGGTTTAACGCCTATAATTTAATTCTCATTTATGCCATTGCCGTAGAATTAGGTTTTGAACCACTAAAAGTGCTCACTGCTATTTCAAAATTAAAGTCGGTAGAAGGCAGATTCCAATATGTCAAGTCTGACAAAGATATCATTGCTATTGTCGACTACGCCCATACCCCTGATGCCTTGCAAAATGTGCTCAGTACCATTGCTTCGGTGAGAACAAAAAATGAGAAGGTTATAACGGTTGTAGGATGTGGAGGCGACAGAGATAAGGCTAAACGACCAAAAATGGCAGCTATTGCCGCAATTGAAAGCGATCAAACCATTTTAACATCAGATAATCCGCGAAGCGAAAATCCTGATGCTATAATCAGTGAGATGAAGATTGGTGTACCAGCTGATCGTTCGGCAAAAGTAATGGCTATCGCTGACAGGAGAGAAGCCATAAAAGTGGCTTGTGCTCTGGCTCAAACAGGAGATATTGTTTTGGTGGCAGGAAAAGGTCACGAAAAGTATCAAGAAATTAATGGAGAACGCTTGCCGTTCGACGATTTAGCAATTGTGCAAGAAACCCTAAAAAATCTCGATAAGTAATGTTGTATTATCTATTTAATTATCTGAACGAATTAGGCTTACCTGGTGCAGGTGTGTTCGATTACATCTCTTTCCGTACAGCTATGGCAGTTGTCACCTCTCTTATCATATCAATGCTATTTGGGAATCGCATTATTCGCTTGTTACGAAATCAGCAAATTGGCGAATCAGTAAGAGACTTAGGTTTGGAAGGACAAAAAGAAAAAGAAGGAACCCCTACAATGGGTGGCTTAATTATACTTGCTTCAATCATCATTCCAACCTTGTTATTTGCAAAACTCGACAATATCTATATTATCATTATGTTGGTTTCAACAGTGATGCTAGGGTCTATTGGGTTTATTGATGATTATATAAAAGTATTTAAGAAAAATAAAAAGGGCTTAGCAGGGAAATTTAAAATTGTAGGACAGATTATAGTGGGGGTATTTGTTGGGTCTGTTCTCTATTTTCATCCTCAAATAAAAGTACATAAAAGTGTAGATGTTACTACTGTGGTTGCTAATTCAGTTGATGTGACAGAAAAACACAAAGAAATAGCAGGTAAGAAATGGATTGAAACAAAGGATATGACCACAACCATTCCATTTGTTAAAGGAAACGAGTTTAACTACACTTGGCTATCGGGCGAGAATTTGGGTTGGCTGGTTTTTATTCCCGTGGTTATTTTTTGGGTAGTATTTGTGTCAAATGGTGCTAATATGACTGATGGATTAGATGGTCTGGCAGGTGGTACTTCAGCAATAATTGGCATGTCTCTAGCCATTTTTGCGTATATCTCTGGTCACCTAGAATTCGCTGATTACCTCAATATCATGTACATTCCATATTCGTCGGAACTGGTCATCTTTATTGGTGCTTTTGTAGGGGCTTGTATCGGGTTCTTATGGCATAATGCCTATCCGGCAAAGGTTTTTATGGGTGATACGGGCAGTTTAGCTATTGGAGGTATTATCGCGGTCTTTGCCATTATTGTTCGAAAAGAATTGCTTATCCCAGTATTATGCGGTGTGTTTTTAATCGAAAATCTGTCGGTAGTAATGCAGGTAAGTTATTTCAAATACACAAAAAAACGATTTGGTGAAGGGAAACGAATTTTTAAAATGGCACCTCTCCATCATCACTTCCAAAAAATGGGTATGCACGAATCAAAAATCGTTGCACGCTTCTGGATTGTAGGAATCATCTTCGCTGTATTAGCGATTGTAACATTGAAATTAAGATAAAAGTGAATTTAAAATCTGTCAAAAATATTGTCATTCTTGGTGCAGGCGAAAGCGGTGTAGGAGCTGCTTTATTGGCTAAACACAAAGGGTTTGATGTGTTTGTTTCAGATTTCAGCAGCATTAAGCCTGCTTTTAAAAAGGAGCTCTTAAAGCATCAATTTGACTATGAAGAAAAAGGTCATAATGAGAAGAAAATATTAAGTGCCGATTTAATTATTAAAAGTCCAGGCATTCCCGATAAAGCACCCATTGTACAAAAAGCAGTCAAATTGGCAATTCCAATTGTTAGCGAAATTGAATTTGCAGGTCATTTTACAACTGCAAAAATGATATGCATTACTGGCAGTAATGGTAAAACTACCACTACATTATGGATACATCATATTTTAACCCAGGCAAAACTAAATGCTGGCTTAGCTGGCAATGTTGGCAAAAGTTTGGCTCGCCAAGTAATTGCTGATGAGTATGATTATTATGTTCTTGAACTGAGTTCATTTCAGTTGGATGGCATGTTCGACTTTAAAGCCGATATCGCCGTTCTGCTCAATATTACACCCGACCATCTGGACCGGTATGATTACCACATGCAAAACTATGTGAACTCAAAATTTAGAATCATTCAGAATTTAACCAAATCTGACTGGTTCATATATAACGCTGACGACCCCATAATTATGGCAGAGATCAGCAAACGAAAAATCCCGGCAAATTCAGCGCCGTTTTCATTAATAACCACCGAAAACGTCACTGGCTATATATGCAACAACCAAATTAGTATTAATTTAAAACCAGAATTAACTATGTCGATTCATGATTTAGCCTTAAAAGGCAAGCACAACACACAAAATGCTTTAGCAGCAGGTATTGCAGCAAAAGTATTAGAAATTAGAAATGAAAATGTAAGAGAAAGCTTACAAGATTTCAAAAATGTAGAACACCGTTTAGAATTTGTCGCAAAAATTAACGGTATTGAGTTTATTAACGATTCAAAAGCAACCAATGTCAATTCAACTTGGTATGCCCTTGAAAGTATGGACAAGCCTGTT
>JAWWDX010000273.1:0-3463 GCA_033719695.1 Putridiphycobacter sp. | reverse complement strand
TGTAGCGATACTTCCAGCTGTAGTGTGTGAAGTAGAGGTGAAAGAATTCGCAAGCACAGATCCTGCACTGTGATTTCCCAATTTTCTTTCTACAATATTTCCTGAGCCGTCTGTAATAATAGCATATGTATTTGCCATTGAACTTCCACCAAAACCTATGCCACGCCATTTGTTGATAGGACCAGTAAATATTATTTCAACGCTATCAGCAGTTGGATCGATAAAAATATCCAATGTCATGTTTTGCGTACTATTCACTGTTTTGGTGCCAGAATATACGATTTGAGCTGCGGCTTTAAATCCGAGTAGTAAAAAGATCGTCAGCATTAATAAGCGGCTAAGTGTTTTCATAGTATTAGTTATTTGTAAAATTTTTAAATAATTCAATTAATTCTTTATTATTAAGTTGATTGGCACAATTTTCAGCAGTCAAACCCTCATTATCAGCTATGTCGGGTTTTGCCCCACCAATAAAAAGTAACCTTGCTATGGTATTGTGAGAAAAGAGTGTGGCGTATAACAATGGTGTTGTACCATTATGGTCCGCAATATTAGGATCAGCATCATTCCTTAATAATATCGATACCGCAGCAGTATCTCCTTTATAAGCAGCACCACAAAGTGCAGTTCCTTGCATAGAAAGATAATTTACTTTTGCACCATGCTCGATTAAAAGATTCATGGTTTTGTGCTGTGAGTAGTAGGTTGCTAAAATCAAAGGACTATAACCTTGCGCATTGACCGAATTAGCGGTATCAGCATTTAAAGACATTAGTCTTAACAACGCTATGTCATTGCCTGTTCTTGCTGCTTCAAACACATCTAATCCTTGCTCTTCAATAGAAATAGATCCAATTAAACTTAAAAAAGAAATGTAAAATACTGTTAGCAAAACAAAATCAATTAACAAGTTAAGTGATAAATATATGGAAAATAATCTTACGTGATACTTTATTTGGTTAAATAAGTATTTTGTTGACTTGTTAAACAATTTGCATTTTATGAAGTAAAAATGAAGCATTCATGTTTTGACACACACCATTTTTCAACTTGTAGTCAAAGTACAACTCATCATTGACAATTTCGGCATCAAAATATTGATTATTTATGGTGCTGATTGTTTTTTCGATATTACATAATCCTAAATCGTGCGTTGCTATTAAACCTGTTGCCTTTGTTATTGACAATTTTTTCATTAATTTTGTAGACCCCTCTTCTTTATCTTTACTATTTGTCCCCTTTAGTATTTCATCTAAAATGACAAAATAAGCCTCAGATTGCACTGCATCTACAATCATTTTCAACCTCGAGAGCTCGGCAAAAAAATAGGACGATTCATCATGTAATGAATCTGTATTTCGCATGCTAGTAACAAGTTTAATAGGCTTGTATAGAAAGGATTTTGCACAAACTGGCAAACCTACATTGGCACACACAATACTAATAGCCACCGTTCTTAAAAAAGTACTCTTTCCTGCCATGTTTGCACCAGTAATAATGGTAAAATGTTGTTTATCAATTCTAAAATCGTTTGTCACACGTTTATTTGAATCAATAAAAAAATGGCCCAATCCCTCTGCTTGCACTACTGCTTTTTCACCTGTTTGTATTTCCGGATATATAAAAGACGGATTATTGAATCGGAAATTAGCTAAACTATTTTGTGCATCAAACCATGCAATGGTGTCAAACCAGTTTTGAACGTTATGTCGATTGGAAACTATCCATCTTTCAATTTTATAAACCTGCTGACAATCCCATAATAAAAAACCGTTACCTAGTACGGCAAAAAGAATATTATTTCTTTGATCTAAAGCACTTAGAAACTTTGAAAAGGTCCCGATTTTAGCACTTGCCCTATCGTTTTTTTCTCCAAGCAGCTGTTTCTTATTCTGACAAAAGTCACTATTAAATTCTTTTGTCTCGATATCCGACAGTAAACCTGCGTAATGCGTAAAAACATCTTTTAACTCAGAAAGGTGCATACTTGATCGGTTAATTCTTTTGACATAGCGCGTACTGATGAGTAGACCTACAAAAAAACTCACAACAATTGGATATATGGTAATGAAATCAAAAGCATACAATCCAAACAGAATAGCATTTGCGAAAACCAATACATAAGCTAGGTATTTAATTAGCTTTGGAATAAATGCTTGATATGACTCAAGCCAATCAAACACAACTTGGTGTTTAATTTTCTGATCGACCAAAGCCGCTTTTGAGGTGAAATTTAGACGCCATTCTGCGCTTTCCGACAACTCGTTTATAGCCTCTTGCTTTCCCTTTACGTTTTCAATTGTATTCGACAACAGGGCTTCTGCTAACCATTTTTCACCTTCCGCAATTTTAGTTCTGTTGAGATATTGAAATAATGAAAAGGGTCCGAAAAGATCAATGTCAGAAGCAAAATAATGCTGTGGATCGATATATTTTTCTCCATTTGCAAAGGGCTGCTTATGGTCATATAAAAAGGCACATTCTAAGTCTAATATTTCTTTCTTTTTTGACCAATATTGATATTTAGCTTTTGTATTTGTATAATAACTAAGGATTACTAATAATAAGACTATACTTATAGCTAGCATTCCCATAAAAGCAGCGGTATTACCAAAGAACCAATAGGCTAACACAGCAGTAGTTAAAAAAACTACCAGTCGGGTGATGGATAAAAATAGAGACTTTCGTTTAAGAATTTTCAGCTCCCCTTGACAGTCTTTTATTTGGTTCTGATACCAGGTTTTGGTTTCCGTCTGCATTGAATTTATGTTGCTTTCTGATTTTTGATAATTTTCCAAAAGAGCGTTGGAAAGAACCGCTTGATATAAACAGCATATGTTTCTTTGCCGCCAACTACAATTGACTTCTTATGCTTTTGAGCCGCATGTGAGATTATTTTAACACATTTTTCGGCAGACATACCTGTTGCTTGATTATGGTCCATTACCCCGTGTTTATCACCCGTAGCAGTAATAGCGGACATTGAGATAGGCGTATTTATTTTTCCAGGATATGCAATTGTAACAAAAACATTGTACTTGGCTTCCTCTAATAGTAAACTCTCATAAAAGCCTTGTAAAGCATGCTTGGAAGCTGCATATGCTGACCGAAGGTAGAACCCAAACTTACCTGCAATACTGCTTATAACAATAATTTGACCGTAATTCTGTTTACGAAAATAGGGCAATACAGCTTTGGCTAAGGCAATATTCCCAAAATAATTTATTTCCATAATTTTACGGTCTACTTCTAACCCTGTTTCAGCTACCGTTCCTCGTTGACTGATACCGCCATTGTTTACCAAAATATCTATCCGACCAAAAGCTGCAAAAACTTTATTTGCTAATTCATCAAACATCCCCGAATCTTCTAAATCTAATGGAAGAACCATTGTTTTATCAGGATATGGCAAGCTTTCAGCAACTTTTTTCAAGGAAGTTTCAGAACGTGCTGATAGCACAAT
>JAWWDX010000272.1:0-3481 GCA_033719695.1 Putridiphycobacter sp. | reverse complement strand
GGAAATGCAGGCGTTATTTTTGAAGGCGAAAAACGGTTTGATTTGGTAGTTCGTTTAAACCAACACAATCGTAAGGATATATCAGATATTCAAAATCTGTTTATCAATTTGCCTTCTGGGGCACAAATTCCACTTCGTGAAATAGCTGATATATCTTATAAAGCGGGACCTATGCAAATTAGTAGGGACAATACCAACAGAAGAACCTATGTAGGTATAAATGTAAGAGGGCGTGATGTAAAATCATTGGTAGAAGAAATTAAAACCAAATTAGATGCACAATTGAAATTACCCTCTGGCTATTTTGTACGCTATGGCGGTGCTTTTGAAAATTTGGAACGAGCCAGTAACCGCTTGCAAACCGTAGTACCTATTGCCTTACTGCTTATTTTCGTACTGATATACTTTGCTTTAAAATCAGTACCACAAACCTTAATGATATACATTGCTATTCCAATGGCTACCATAGGTGGTGTGGTGGCGTTGTGGCTACGAGATATGCCCTTTAGCATTTCGGCAGGTGTTGGTTTTATTGTATTGTTTGGCGTGGCCGTATTAAACGGCTTGGTGATGATAAGTGGCTTAAATGAATTGAAAGAAGAAGGTGTCACCAATTTAAAAGAACGGATTTTGGAAGGTACAAAGCGAAGAATTAGACCTATTATGCTAACAGCATTTACAGATGTATTGGGCTTTTTACCAATGGCTGTTTCAGCATCGGCAGGTGCAGAAGTTCAGCGTCCGTTGGCAACGGTAGTTATTGGTGGTTTATTGACTTCTACATTACTCACCTTATTTGTATTGCCTATTTTATATCATTGGGTTGAGAATAAATCGTTTAGGTTAAAACCAAACAAAAAAATAGTGAGTGCAACCGCAGTACTGGTTTTAATGTTGGTGTTTTCAACTCGAAGTAATGCACAACAAATCACGGATACCTTGCCTAAAATTTCGTTGAACGAAGCTGTTGCTTTATCTAAAAAGAACTATCCACTATTGAAACAAAAACAATTGGAAGTTACCAAACAAGAAAACCTAAAATCTACGGCATACGATTTTGGTTCTACTCAAATCTTTACAGGAGGTGAAGAAGTCAAAGATGGAACAGGAATCTACACAACGGTCGGTGTTGGACAATCAAATATGGATGTGTTTGGAATCGGAGCAAAACGAAAACTGCAACAACAACGCATTGAGTTGTCTCAAAAAGCATTGCAATTATCTGAATTGGAGGTAGAACTGGAAGTCAAAAAAGCGTGGGCAAAATGTTATCAGTCTATGAGAAACTTTCAGTTGTACAAAGAGCTTGATTCCATCTATGGTAATTTTGAACAAGCAGTTACGCTGAACTTTGAAGTGGAAGCCATTTCTAAATTGGAGTATTCAGCGGCAAAAAATCAAGTGTTTCAAATTCAAAATAAAAAAGTACAGGCATACAGAGATTACCTCATAGCCATACAACAGTTAAATCTTTGGTTATTTGATGACGAAATTTATACTGTATCAGAAGAATTGGAAAACATTGCAACGATTGAAACTGATAGCTTATCAACAAATGAACATCCAATGGTTACTGTTTCAGAAAATCAATTGAATGTCGCCGAAGCAGAATTGAGGGCAGCAAAAGCTGATAATTTACCAAAATTGAACCTTCAGGGTGGTTTACAAAAAGTTAATGGCGATTCAGGTTTTTATACCTATCAAGCAGGAATTTCTATTCCATTCCTGTCAGGATCAAATAAAGCCCGAATTAAATCGGCAAAAATTGACAATGCTATTGCAGAAAGTAATTTGTTATTCAAAAAACAAGAATTACAATCACAATATGCACAAGCAAAAGAAAATTATTTAAAATGGAAACTGTCTTGGGAATTTTACGAAACACAAGTGTTACCGTTAACCAAAGACCAGAAATCAGGAGCGTTGTTGGCGTATAAGGAAGGAGAAATAGATTATACCACCTTTACACAATTGGTAAAAGAAGCCGTACAGTCAGAACTGGAAGCTCAAAACGCTTTAATCAATTATTTAGAAAGTGCATTTCAATTACAATATTTCAATCAATAACATTATGAAAAAAACAGCATATAAATACATCGCAGTCATTTTTGCAGCACTTTTTATGGTGTCTTGTGGCAATAAAGAAAACCATTCAGAAAATAATGGGAATTCTCACGATAAAACAGAACAAACCAGTGAAAATGAAGAACACCACGAAGAAGGCGAAGTAACGATTAATCAGCAACAGTTTGATGCCTTAAAAATGAAAATAGACACCTTGGGCTTACGCAATATGAGTGGCTATGTTGAGGCAAACGGCACATTGGAAGTACCACCCCAAAACGAAGCTGCTATTACTTCTGTTATAGGAGCAAATGTAACATCCATAAAAGTAATTGAAGGCGATAAAGTTGAAAAAGGTCAGGTAGTGGCTTATTTGTCACATCCAAATATTATAGCCTTACAGACCGATTACCTAAACGCTTATAGCAATAGCGAACTTTTAAATAAAAATTACGAACGCCAAAAAAAATTATACGATGCAGGAGTAGGATCTGGTGCTAATTTCCAAAAGGCAGAAGCAGAATACAAAGGTTCAACGGCATTAGTAAATGGTTTGTCAGCTCAACTGAAAATTTTGAATATCAATACAGCATCAGTTCGTAATGGGAGTATCGCTCAACAAATTCCGCTACGAAGCCCCATTGAAGGTTTTGTGCAAAAAGTCGAGGTTAAGACAGGACAATATGTAGAACCACAAACTGAACTGTTCGAGATTGTAAACACACACCACGTGCACGCAGATTTAATGGTGTTTGAAAAAGATGTCTATAAAGTAAAACAAGGGCAAAAGGTAACTTTTAGTGTGCAATCCATACCAGATGCAGAACTTACGGCCGAGATTTACTCGGTAAGCAAAACCTTTGAAGACAACCCTAAAGCGGTTCACGTGCACGCCGAAATAGAAAATAAATCAGGTAATCTCATTCCTGGTATGTACATTCAAGGAAGAATACAAACCGATAATGCTTTAACAAAGGCATTGCCTGAAAGTGCCATTGTAAAAGATGGCGATAGATTCTTTGTTTTTATAGTAGAAAAAGAAGGGGAAAATTGGGCATTTAAGCCTATAGAAGTGATAACTGGAGAGAAAGATGGAGGTTGGATAGCAGTTGCTTTTTCACAAGAAACACCTGTAAATACCAAGTTTGCATACAATAATGCCTATTACCTTATAGCAGAAATGAAAAAAGGAGATGCAGAACACACTCATTAATTATGGAAAGAATAGAACAATTATTAGATTCAAAAGATATTCGCGTTACGGCAATGCGGTTGCTTATTTATAAATTTCTTGCAGAAAAAGAAATTGCTGTAACGTTAAGTGATATTGAAAATGCTTTTGAAAAAGCAGACAGGACAACCTTGTACAGAACCGTAAAGACTTTTGAAGAAAAAGGCATCGTGCACCAAATAGACG
>JAWWDX010000271.1:0-3502 GCA_033719695.1 Putridiphycobacter sp. | reverse complement strand
CGTGGCCTTCTTCAACAGTCAAAACAAAACCGCCATAGGAAGTAAATGTCTTGAAAGCGTAATCTAGCGCCTTTAGAATATCTTTTTTGGGATCGCCATATTCACCAAGGTGTTCAAATAAAAAGTCGACGATTTCAAGTTTCTTAATTTCTGATGGTTTGTTAATGGCATTGTACTGCACTGTTTTTGTCATATGACCTGTTCTTTTCTGTTAAATTTTAGTATAAAATGATTGTCATTTAAAATTTGGAGAAAATGCTTAATTTTTCTCCAAAATCATTAAAAAATGATCAAAATTGAATAGTTTTTGGCAAATTTACGACAAAAATAGCGAAAAATCGAATAATACCTAATCTAGTTTTGGTAGTATGACATGCAGCAGTTCTCGCTTTTCAAATTTAATGACTATTATTGTCAAAATCAATTGTATGAACTGGAAAGTCACATTTAGTTTATTGATAGCAAGTGCTGTTATTACATTCTTTATTCCTCTGTATAGTGTTCAGATTGGCACTGCTAGTGGTCTTTTAATGGTAGGTATTCGAGCTTTGATTTTCATACCAATTTTTTTATTTGCTTTTGCTTTAAACACAAGTTTTTCAACAGGCCGTGTGATTGCGCAATTGAAAGTATTTCAAAATATTTCATATATTTCTTTCGGTATTCTAGTACTTGGTTTAATAGCCACGTTTATAGTAATGATGCAAGGTCAATTTCGTTTATTGCAAATTTATAATCCAATGATATTTTACCTCAGTATAGTTGGTGTTATCGCGCAAATTTTATTGATTGTTATGCTCGTGAAAAGCTATGGACACAGCAAGGAGGTCAGACTGCAAAATAATTTAAAACCGGCGACTGCTTTTGATGTTTTAGATGATTTTGACGACGAAGTAGAACTAGTAGGTGACGGCGCTCAATTATACAAGGGGGCCGATCGTATTAAGCTATGCCAAGTTTGCATTAATAAGAAATTCAATCGCCAAATAGGAGTGGTGTGTGGTATAACAGATGCTAAGCCAACTTTTACTGATAATTGTAAAGATTATGTGGCCGACGGAAAAGCCATTGTACTACAAGATAAAACAGTGATGGAAAAACCGTCAGCGGCAGTAAATGCCCTAGGCAGCTGGCAAGGTGCGCTACTAATGTCTGTCTTTGGTTTTATTAGAGCAGCCATAAAAGGTTTCGAAGACACTTTTGGAATCCTATTTTTTGCCTTGGGTATTCTGTGGCTTTTACTGGCTTTGGTTATAGGATCAAGCAGAAAGTAGCCTTATACCTTTGTTTGCCCCGCTAAAATTTCGGCAATAAAACGGGTTGATTTAAACTGCTCCAAAATTATTTTGATAAACACCGTAATTGGGATCGATAAAATCATTCCTGGAACTCCCCAGATAAATCCCCAAAACATCAGCATTACTAATACAGTGATGATGTTAATAGAAAAAGATTTACCCATAAAAACGGGCTCTAAAATAGAACCGAATAATACTTGCACACCAGTAATGGTAATAATAAAAAAGGCTAAATGACCGGTAGGATCGAGCTCTACCAGAGCAAAAATAGATAACATGATTACAGTGACAAATGATCCAATCATTTGGATGAAATTAATGACGAAAGCAAAAATTCCCCAGAAAATAGGAAAACTCACATCAAAGAAATAGCATGCTAATCCGGTAAAAATACCAGTGCCCAAACTCACAAAAAACTTCACTTTAATAAAAGTGATCAAATCATCCTCAATTTTAATAAATGTTTTAATGGAAGCATGGCGTTGCTTGATGAGTAAGGTGTGCATCACTTGGTGAACATTAATGGATTCTGCTAACCATAAAATAGTGAAAAATGCAGTCATCAATGCCATGGTAATGGTGTTTCCAACCGACTTAAGTACAGGGCCAATGCTAGCTGTTATGCTGTCCTTGTTTAAGAACTGACTAATTTGGTTAGAATCGGTCTGTAAATCAATGCCAAACACACCCTCAGCCCAAAGTAAAATCTGCGTCAATTTGTCTTCAGCTTTTAAAAGAAAAGCGTCTTGAGTTGACAGTATTTCCCTACTCGAAAGCTGAATAAGCTGTAATCCAATTTGTAAACTAATAATAATAATGAGTACCACAACAATAATGCTTACCGTTTTGTTTAGTCCTCTCTTTTTTAGCCAGCGCATTAGTGGCAAAAATAAAACACTGATGAACATAGACATGATGAGCGGAATGAAAATAAACGACAAGGTTTTTAGTAGAAAAAAAACCAAAGGCACCACTATAAATAGAAGTAAAATATTGGTTGTTTTGGTTTTTGCTAGCATGAGTCTGTGTTGTCGTTTTGAGGGCGCAAAAATATCTTAAATTCTTTACATTTTGGTGATAGATAACGAACTTTAACAAAAAAAAAGTCACAATGACAGAGGAGTAGACGTCAATTTTAAAAAAAAGTAATTTTCAATTGAACCTCTCAGTACTTTTTGAGTAATACTTACGAACAAAAGAATGAAGCGCGCCAATTCATTAAACTTTAAAATATGAAAATAGGATTATTAATTACAAGCATTTTGCTGGCACTGTTAGTGCATGGACAGAAATTAGAAAAAGTACATAGCATAGTAAAAGAATTAAAATCAGAAGCCTGGTATCAGGAACAATCTAATTTATGGAAAGCTGAAATAGACAAGAACAAAAAAAACGCAGAGGCATGGTATAATTATTACTCTGCCAACCGGGCCTTAAAAAATATTAGTTGGAACGATACAGCTTTGGTAGCCAAATATGCCAAGGTTTGCAATCAAATTGCTGATGCTGCGTATAAAGCTGTTCCCAATTCGTTTGAGGGGAATCATATTGTTTGGTGGAATGGATTCAATGATCAATCAAATATTAAATACCTTAAAAGAGCGTACGAAATTGATCCCACTAATCCCAGAGCTTATACCGATTTAATGTTGCATTATATTTTTGAACAGAACGATTCCATGGCAAAGGAATTTGCAGAAAAGTTATTTAGAGCAAACGATATGCCTGCAGGCGCATACAATTGGGCTTACAATATTTTGGCTGAAGTTGAGAGAAATGCCATAATTTTTACGGCGGGTGACAATGATACCTTTTTACCGTGGATAGTGCAGAAAGTTTTTGGTTTTCGACAAGATGTAACCATAATGAATACCAGTTTACTGAGGCTTGATGAGTACAGAAATAATTTGTTTAAAAAAATTGGCATGCCCTCTTTTAGTAAAAGCATTGAAAACTGTAAGACCTACCAAGAATCGGTAAATCATCAAAAAGAACTATACGCACACATTTTTGCGCAGGAAGAACAATTTCCTGTTTATATTGCCAGTACAGCTATGCACCAATTTCAGAATGATTACACCAATAATTTGTATTTAGTTGGATTAAACTATAAATATTGCGACAATTCATTCGATAATATTGCACAAATCAAAAGAAATTATGAAAAGAGACATCAACTAGATTATCTGATGCACACATTCTCT
>JAWWDX010000270.1:0-3508 GCA_033719695.1 Putridiphycobacter sp. | reverse complement strand
TTGATCAGGTATGTTATTATGGTATAACATTTTGTTAAATATAACCACGCCAGCAGTGCCTGGTCCTCCAAGAAATTTGTGGGGCGATAAAAAGATAGCATCCAACCTCGCTTGTTCATTTTCGGGATGCATGTCTATAGTCTCATATGGACCACTACAAGCAAAATCAACAAAACAATAACCACCTTTTTTGTGCATTTCAATTGCAATTTGTTGATAATCGTTTTGAATACCTGTTACATTGCTGCATGCGATAACCGAAGCAATTTTAAGTTTTTTATGTTTGTTAGCGTCAAGTCTGTTTTTTAGATTTTCAATGTCTACATCTCCTTCAGAAGTGAACCCTATAATTTCTAGTTTTACCACTGTCTCTAACCAACTTGTATGATTAGAGTGGTGTTCCATATGAGTAATAAAAACAACTGGAATATCTGGATGTTCAAGGTCAAGTTTTTCGCAATTTTGCATGAATCTGTTTGGCTCTTCAGGATATTTTAAGCCAAGAATTCTTTGCAGCTTATTAATCGCGCCAGTCATCCCAGTGCCAGCAAAAATAAGAACATCATCATTGCTTGCATTTACATGATTTTTGATAATAGATTTAGCTTTATGATAAGCTTTGGTCATGGCTTTCCCAGTTGCAGTTGTTTCAGTATGCGTATTAGCTACTAGCGGCATAATGGACTGCATCATTTTTTCCTCAATCGGTCTGTAATTACGACCACTTGCCGTCCAATCAGCATACACTATTTTTTTAGTGCCAAAAGGCGTTTCAATTGTCTGATTGATGCCTATGATTTCTTGTCGGAATTTTTCAAAATAATTTTCAAGCATAATTAAAACCCTTAATAAGGTATAGAATACAGCAAAAATAAACTAATTACAATAAATGAATCCATAAATAGGTGCAAACTATTGGATTGCTTTCAATAGTAAACAAAAAAAATCCATTCAATGACAAATGGATTTTTTTTGTTAAAAATAGTTGTAAGTTACTGATTACCTTTTGCGTAATCTGCTAAAAATTTCTCTAGTCCACTATCAGTTAAGGGGTGTTTTAACAGTCCCATAATTGCACTTAATGGCCCAGTCATGACGTCTGCTCCAATTTCAGCACAGTTAATGATATGCATGGTATGGCGCACAGACGCTGCTAGGATTTGCGTTTCGAACATGTAGTTGTCGTAAATTTCTCTAATTTGCGCAATTAAATCTAAACCATTAGTTGAAATGTCGTCCAGTCTGCCAATAAATGGCGACAAATAAGTAGCGCCGGCTTTAGCCGCTAGTAAGGCTTGTCCTGCAGAGAAAACTAAGGTGCAATTGGTTTTAATACCTTGGTCAGAAAAATACTTAATGGCTTTAATACCATCTTTTATCATAGGTATTTTGACGACAATATTTGGGTGTAATTCTGCTAAAGCTTCACCTTCTTTAATCATACCTTCATAATTTGTTGAAATGACTTCAGCACTTACCGGACCATCAACTATGTTACAGATATCTACATAGTGCTTTAAAATATTATCTTTCCCAGTAATACCTTCTTTTGCCATTAACGAAGGGTTGGTGGTAACACCATCTAATATTCCTAAGTCGTTTGCTTCTTTAATTTCAGCTAAATTTGCTGTGTCAATAAAAAATTTCATAAGTTTTAATTTTTAGCGATAAATACTGGTTTATTGGTGTGTTTTAAAAAAATGAAAACCTGTTTTGCGCTCATTTGGCACAAAGATAATGGCCTTGTGGGTTTATTGTCTAAATTTCTATTAACAGAATATCAACGATTCACCAATTTTGGCAAATCAGGTCATAGTTTTTCTCATTTAAGTCATGTAATTCAGTCAACTTGTCATAGTTTTGCAATTGGAACAATTATCGCAAGCAAGTATGCTGAAAAATACTTGCTATATTAATATAACTGATTAATTTTAGCGACTTAAAAATAACTGATAATGCTCACTATATTCAAGAAAATTTTAGGAAGTAAGGAAAAAAAGGATGAAAAAATCTTCCGACCATATATCGATAAAGTAAATGCAGAGTTTAAGAAATTAAGCCAGTTGTCGAATGATGAGTTAAGAGCTAAAACGTTAGAATTCAAAGCTAGAATTAAGGCGTATACGAAGGAGACAGAAGATCAAATTGCAGACTTACAGAAAAAAGTAGAAGATAATCCGAATATGGATTTTCATGAAAAAGATGCCATTTTTAATGAAGTTGATAAGTTGATTAAAGTGGTTGATGAAAAAATTGAAGAAGTATTAGAGGAGTTATTACCGGAGGCCTTTGCAGTTGTGAAAGAAACCGCCAGAAGGTTCGCTGAGAATGACACCATTGAGGTGACGGCTCAAGATTATGATAAAGATTTAGCGAATCGTAAGGGGCACATTTCTATTAATGGCGACAAAGCCATTTGGAATATGTCGTGGGATGCTGCAGGTACACCTATCACTTGGAATATGGTACATTATGATGTGCAAATTTATGGCGGTGCTGTGTTGCACAAAGGAAATGTTGCCGAAATGCAAACAGGTGAAGGGAAAACTTTAGTGGCAACTTTGCCTGTGTATTTAAATGCCTTGGCAGGTAAAGGAGTTCATTTAGTTACTGTGAACGATTATTTAGCAAAGCGTGATTCTGAGTGGATGGGGCCGTTGTATGAATTTCATGGTTTAACGGTAGACTGTATTGATAAACATCAACCAAATTCACCACAGCGTAAAGCAGCCTACAGAGCAGATATTACATTTGGAACCAATAATGAGTTTGGTTTTGATTATTTGAGAGACAATATGACCTCAGAGCCAGATGCAATTGTACAGCATAAACACCATTATGCTATAGTAGATGAGGTAGATTCTGTACTAATTGATGACGCCAGAACACCATTGATAATTTCTGGGCCAACAGCTGGTGGCGACAAGCAAGAATACCAAGGTTTAAAACCAAAAGTAGAAGAAATTGTGGCAGCTCAGCGCAAATTGGTAAACGATTTATTAATTGAAGCGAAACAGAAGTTAAAAGGAATAGAAGATGGCACGGCTACCAAAGAAGAAATTGAAGAAGGCGGTATTGCGTTGTTGAGAACTTTTAGAGGTTTGCCTAAAAATACAGCGTTAATTAAGTATTTAAGTGAGCCAGGCATTCGAGCGCAATTACAAAAAACGGAAAACTTCTATTTGCAAGACCGTGAAAAGGAAATGCCAAAAATTGATAAAGAGTTGTTCTTTACAATTGATGAAAAACAAAATTCTATTCAATTAACCGATAAAGGGATTGATTTATTGTCGAAAGGAGAAAGTAACAATTATTATATTTTACCTGATTTGTCAATTGCCTTGAGTGAAATAGAAGCAGAAGGATTGTCTAAAGAAAAAGAACTAGCTAAGAAAGAAGCCTTAATAAAAGATTATACCATTAAATCTGAGCGAATTCACAGCATTAATCAGTTATTAAAGGCCTACACATTGTTTTTTAAAGGTGATGAGTATGTTGTGATGAACGG
>JAWWDX010000269.1:0-3546 GCA_033719695.1 Putridiphycobacter sp. | reverse complement strand
CCATATAGTAATTTGCCATTTGATACAAATCCACTACCTAAACCTGTTCCCAAAGTAATCATAACGAATTCAGTCATAGCTTGGGCTGAACCATATGTCATTTCTCCTATGGCAGCAGCATTTGCATCATTTGTGACAAAGACTGGAACATTAAAATGCACTTTAAAAAGGGCAGCTAAGTCTACAATTCCTTCCCATTTTAAATTTGGTGCATATTCAACAGTTCCATTGAGGTAGTTGCCATTCGGAGCCCCAATACCTATGCCAATTAAGTTTAAATCAGATCTTTTTAACAACATAGTAGTAGCTTGGTTGGCAATTGCAGCAACTAATAGTTGGGGCGTGCTAAATTGTCCTGTTGGTAAACTGCTGCGCTCCAAACATTTTCCAAGTCGATCAATTAAGCCAAAAACGGTATTGGTGCCGCCTATGTCAATGCCGAGTGATACCTTCATAGTCCTATATAATGTAACGCTTGTTCAGTGAGTTCTATTCTTTTTTGAGCCATGTTGGTCATGTCCGTATGTTCTGTCGGTTCAAGATTTGTTGCAAAATAAACCGTTTTATCTCTTGTTTCAGCAAAACCAACAAACCAAGTGTTGTCATGCTCGTGATCGGTAGACCAACCTGTTTTTCCATAGAGTGAGTAAGGCGCTGTACATTCCCTTAAAAGTATGTACTTCATGGTGTTGTATGTACTTACTTTAATACTAAAATCATGTTCATAAAACTGTCTTAAAAATTGAATTTGTTCAAATGGACTTATTTTTGAATCACCCATTAACCAAAACAAATCTAAATTGGAAGTATCAATATTTAAATGACCATAATTAAAAATCTCTGTGTATTTAATCATGTTTGTTAGGCCAATTTGTCTTGCTAGTTCGCGATAACAAGGAACACAAGACAGTTGAAAAGCATCTTTAAGTTTCAGATCGCTTTCCCAGTTCGGGTTCATTTGAGGTTGACCATTCCAAGGGAAAATAGTTGTTGTGTCTTTGATTAGTCCTAGTTCAAGGCCTATTATTGAGTTTAAAATTTTAAAAGTTGAAGCCGGTAGCTGTCCTTTTTGAGCCCACTGAAAATCATTCGAATAAAATGTGTGTTGATGCCTGATTAGAATACAACCCTTTAATTTAGCGCTATCAAGTAAGTCTTGAAAAGCTTGGACATAGATGCTGTCTGTTAATGGTGCATTACCAATTGTGGTTTCATGCTTTGGCAATCCAATTGCCTGATCTGCATTCTGACTACATGACAGTTGCAGAAAAAAAAGGACGATTATCATGTGAGGACACCAGTTCTCTCTAACTAATTTTTGTACCATTATCTACTGTTCTTTCTGTACTTAATAAGGTGACTGCTCGTTGTGAACCAATAGCACCTAAAATAAGGCACTCACTCATCATATTAGCAATTTGTTTCGGCGGGAAATTGACGACTGCTACCACTTGCCGCCCAACTAAATCTTCTACTTCATATAGGTCGGTAATTTGTGCAGATGATTTTTTTACCCCAAGGGCGCCAAAATCAATACTCAATTTGTATGCGGGATTTCTAGCTTCCAAAAAAGCCTCAGCCTTAAGAATAGTACCAACCCTCAAGTCAATTTTTTCAAAATCAGACCAATTTATAGTTTTGCTTGACATTGAGCATAAATGTAGTGAAATAATGAAAAAACTTGAGCGATTAACTTGTCAATAATCAGATTTTAAGCATTAAGATGCTTTTTTGACTCACTCTTCCATCTTTTCACACTCTGTATTGATAAAGTCGTTTAAAACTAGAAGTGATGCTAAGGCTAGCTGTGAATAGTTTTGAGAGGAATTTTTGAAATGGCCATATTCCGATTGCCAAATGGTAGTAATTAAGTTTTTACAGCCGCAATTTGGTTTTACAACATAAGTCAGTAACTTATCAACATTACCAGCTCCAGCATGGTAATTATGCAATACTAACAATCTAAACCACAAGCTATACTCCATAGATTTGGTGACGGTTATATTGAATTTGCTGAGAATTCGCTTTGCCTCTGGAATGCATGCCGTGCGTAATAAATGAGCAGAAGCATACGCTGATTTATCAAAATCTTTTCTTTCATCTACATATTTGTCTACACGCAAGCCGTGGTTTCTAGCGACACCTTTCATTAATTGAAATGGTCCGTAGGCACCTACATTTGAATAGGCAATTTTCCCCGGACTTTCAATCATTAAAATAGCTTGTGCATACCATGGGTCGGTTTCATTCTTCGCGAATATGTCTACCGCTTTAGAAATTGAAGGGTATACATGGTTGAATTTAAAAAAGTCGCTTTTACCAGTGGTCATGTAAATCCGCTCTGTAGAATCTAAGCCATGTAATTCTCTAAATTTTTGGCGTGCGAATTCTTTTTGCTCGTCATTCATCATATTCCATTTCGCAACAGATTCTTTATGTAAAATTTGCCGTGTAGAAGCCACGTTTATAATGCAAGAATCAGGTGATAATTGCATAATGGTTTTCCAAAAATTAGGTTGCGCTAACTGATCCCATTTATCTTTATATAGGTCTGGAGTAGCGACAAATTTATATTCACTGCTATCTTTTTGAACTTCAATAAATTTTACGATATCAGGCGCAAAACTTTGAGCTGTTATATATGAGCAAAGCGAAATGGCAGTGAGAATTCTTTTCATGGTTTAAAAATAAGCTTTGTTTTATTGATTTTCTATAATTTTCAGTTTTTTAATCGACCGTCCATTGTTAGTAAAACCAAAGTACAAATTATATCAGTTTATTTTAAAAAAGTAACAGATTTTTAACAATGTATTTTTGTTCACGGACTTCTGTCTATAAAAAAATGTGGTAAAAAGTGCATATAATAAATAAATAGCCTACTTTTGGGACGTTTAAAAAAGAATCAATAACCAAATTATGAAAATTAAAAATGTAATTGTAGCAGCATTATCAGTAGTTGCTTTAGTATCTTGTGGTGAAGCAGAACCAACTATTTGTAGCTGTACAGAGTTAAGTCTTGAAGGATTTAAGGAAGTAGGGATGGACCAAGATAAAATGAAAGCTTTTGAAGAAAAGCACAAAGCTGAATTGGAAAAATGTGAAGCACTTGGCGATAAGCTAAATGACGAAATGAAAGATATGTCTGCTGAAGAGCAAGAGGCAAAAAGAGAAGAGTTTATGGCTGATTGTCCAGCAATGGAAGAATTAGAAACTTTAATCATGGAGCAAATGCAGAATGCATACCAAAACTTTGATATGGAAGAAGGAATGGAAGAGGGTATGCAAGAAGCATTAGAAGGTCTTGAAGGAATGGAAGAAAGTGCTTCTGATATGTTAGAAGAGATTGAAGAAGCTGTAGAAGAAGTAAAATAATTATTAACAATAACTTTGGGAAGCCCTGACGATAATCGTCGGGGTTTTTTTATGGGATGTTTTTTAATAGCATCAACACAACTATAACGATCGGTAAACTCAATGATTCTATTTCAAAGTCAGCTATGTTTTCCCATTACAAAAACTTGTTGTAGGCAGGATTACTCAGTGCTT
>JAWWDX010000268.1:0-3587 GCA_033719695.1 Putridiphycobacter sp. | reverse complement strand
CACAATTCCAATCAATAAATTGTCTGCTATTCCAAGTCGCATTTGTGGTCTAATTGTCATATCAAAATCATTTTTTTCAAATGTCTTGTTGAATTCAACACCTATAAAATTACGCGTTCCTGTTATCATATAATGAATACTGGTATTGATGTCAAAAGAATTATGAAACTGATTTATTTCAAAATGATGTTCAATCATTGGCCCTGTGTAGATTAGTGAGTGAAAATTGTTTCCCCAACGTTTTGCCACTACTAAAAACGGATTATAGATATTTCCTTTGATCACAGGGTTTCCAAAATTTCTAAAATCTGTCAATTCAAACTCGTTAATATATCCTAACGCCATTGAAGTGCCCAAAGGTTCGTTAACAAAGAACGACCATTGACTGGCTATTTTTATGCTATTCAGGCTATTTGATGGTATGGAATCGCTTTGGATGCCATTTTGAGGGGAAAAGAAAGTAAATGGTAACTCTACCTCAAACCCTAACCGATCAATTGGCGCCCATTCATACTCAATGAGCGCTTCATACGCATCAAATTTTAAATTATCTGTCAACCCTAAGCCTACATTCCATTCTTTTTCTCCTTTTCGTGCTCCTAAGTCACGAATAAGGTCGATATAAAGTGGTTCGGCATGAAGCACCTTGTCGGGTTCTTTTTGATTTTCTACTTGTTGAATATAGATACTGTCTTTTTCAGTATTTGTAATTTGAGCATTTGTATGCAATGATGAAGCCCATAAAAATAGAGGCATCCATAATATTTTTGATTTCATTTTTGATTTGTTTATTTAATAATAAAGTAATTGAACCCACTACTTGTAATGTAACAGGCTACTATTAAGTCTTATAACAAATCAAAGTTTGGGCGGTGGCGTATCCAGTTCGTGAAAGCCGTTAGTTAAATGTGTGTGATGGTCTGGGAAATTTAATCTAGTCGATTCAATACTTGATCGTTTTAAACCATTATCAGCTAAGTAGTGATTTGACAAGTCTATTTTACCATTTGATTTTTTTTGTTGCTCTTCTGTGTCGAGATCATCATATTCTTCAATCGCATTTTCATAGCCTAGGATCTTTTCAAGGATTATTTCAATGATACTTTCTTGATCATTTATTGAAAGATCTTCAGGAATATGCTGAGGGTTTGGATCTGGAGCATCAACGCTAATATTGAGCAAGTGAAGACCAATGAAACTCCAAAGCACCTTTGTAAAAACACTATTTCGCAATTGACTTAACACCATACAAAGTTAACGTACTTTTATCATTTTTCGTATGTCGCAACACTGGTTACTATAATCAAAAAAAGGTAACTTTAATTCTTCTTAAATTTCCGATATAATAATCATTGTTTTAAATTATCAGAAATCACTTCTAGGGCTTTCTATGAAGAATGTAGCTTGCAATAAGGCATATATGATTTTCCAAACATTGCTAGTTGTAGGCTTATACATTATTTTTAGGCCAATTAAATGCATTCCAAACAATTAAAGCAGTCAATATCGCTTCTATAATTGCTAGAAAGACATAAAAACTATACCAAGGGGTCAAACTTCCCAATGCAATCAGCATCATCATAATGGTAAAAACTGTTCCAAATGCAATGTTAAGCCATTTATTCAGTTTCGGTTTTAATAGTATAGAAGCAACTGCCATTAATGGAGGAATCACCATAATTAAAGAGGCGATAAATAGTGCCATTGGTGAATTTAAGACATTGTCGCCACTTATCAAACTTTCAACTTTTTCTGGCGTGTATAATTCAAAATAGTCTCCGTATAAGTAGCAAAATGTTGTGGAGATCCACAGGACCGCCAGCTTTATTTTTAAATTAATTTTAAAGTCTTTCATCTTAATATTTTTCTTTTGTGAAAGTAAGACGTCTACCAAAAGGATTTGTTACAACATGTTTTTTGAAAGCTAAATTACACTTCACTAACATTGTTTTTGGCATAAAAAAATCCATCAGTCAATGACTAATGGATTCTAGTAAATAGTAATTATTTTTAGTTAAACATGTAAAGCACGATCCGCAGTCGCAGCTAAAGCGGCTTCTTTGGTGGCTTCAGTATAGGTTGGATGTGGGTGAGAAATTCTGGCAATATCTTCGGCAGAAGCTCTGAATTCCATGGCTGTTACCGCTTCCATAATCATATCGGCTGCTCTGGCGCCAATCATGTGAACCCCCAGTACTTCGTCTGTTTCAGCATCTGCTAATACTTTTACAAAGCCCATAATGTCCATACTGGCTCTTGCTCTTCCTAAGGCTTTCATTGGGAAACTACCCGCTTTATAAGCAATACCAGCCGCTTTTAATTCTTCTTCCGTTTGTCCAACAGCCGCTACTTCTGGCCATGTATATACAACCCCTGGAATTAAGTTATAATTGATATGTGGTTTTTGTCCGTTCATATGTTCGGCAACAAAAACCCCTTCTTCTTCCGCTTTGTGCGCTAACATAGCCCCTTTCACCACATCACCAATGGCATAAATATTCGGCACATTCGTTTGTAAATTACCATTGGTTTCAATCATGCCACGCTCTGCCATTTTTACGCCAGCGTTCTCTAAATTTAAACCTTCAGTATATGGTTTTCTACCTACAGATACTAAGCAGTAATCTCCTTCAAAAACCACTTCTTCGTCTTTTTTATTCAAGGCTGTTACCTTCACCCCTTTCCCAGTGTTTTCAACTTTCTGAACTTTTGTTTGCAGGTTGAATTTGAAACCTTCCTTCTTTAATACTTTGGTTAATTCTTTACCTAAAGCACGGTCCATGGTTGGGATAATTGAATCTGCAAATTCAAGTACTTCTACTTCAGTTCCTAATCGGGCATAAACACTTCCTAACTCCAAACCAATTACACCGCCTCCAATTACAATCATGCGCTTTGGAATTTCTTTTAATTCTAAGGCTTCAGTTGACGTAATGATGCGGTCTTTATCAGGTTCCATGCCTGGGAAAAAGTTTGGCTTTGACCCTGTTGCAATAATCGTTTTAGCTGCTTCTAATACTGTTTCTTTACCGTCTTTATCAGTTACCTTTACATGCGTTGCATCTACAAATGATCCCATACCGTGGTGAACATCAACCTTATTCTTATCCATTAAATAATCGATACCTGAACAAGTTTGGGCTACCACTTCTGCCTTACGGGCAATCATTTGCTCTAAATTAGCTTTTAAATTGTCTAACTCAACACCGTGCTTTGAGAAGTTATGAGCTGCGTTAAAATAGTGTTCAGATGAGTCTAGCAAGGCTTTTGAAGGAATACAACCTACATTTAAACACGTTCCACCAAGCTTATTATATTTTTCTACAATTGCGACTTTCATTCCAAGCTGAGCACATCTAATTGCACAAACATAACCACCTGGACCAGAGCCGATCACGACAACATCAGTGAACAGATATTTTTTATCGTAGTATTCCGGTTTAAACGAAAGATCCAGTTTGCCCAGCCCCGCTTTGTCACGGATAAAACTTTCCCATTTGTCCCACACGCCCATCGGCTTAAAGAAACTGCGATAGTAAAAACCCACCGGCATAAAACGACCAAAGTGGCCGAGATAGGCGTCTTTG
>JAWWDX010000267.1:0-3598 GCA_033719695.1 Putridiphycobacter sp. | reverse complement strand
CGACCAATATATCTACTGCCATCAGTGGCTCTCCTTCTCCCAATTTGGTTGCTGGTGGCGCCAGATTTGGCAACGATCCAAATCATTCGGTACTAGATGCAAATTGCAAACTTCACGATTGTAACAATGTCTATATTTCAGATGCCAGTTTTATGCCTACTGGAGGATCTGTTCCCTATACTTGGACCATTTACGCCAATGCTTTTCGCGTTGCCGATATTATAAAAAAAGAATTGTCTAAAAAAAACGAAATAAAAAGCGCCGCTATCAATAATTAGTTTTTTATAGATACACTATATTTGTTGCCATAATTAATTTAACACTATGAAAAAAATATTATTAACCGCAGTAATTACTGCAGCTACTGCTTTGGCAATAGGTCAAGTGCCTGTTGAACCAGCTCCACCCACAAATTGGAAATTTAAAGCCGTTGGTGGCTTAAACGGAACACATGCGTCATTTAAAAACTGGAATGCGGGTGGTCAAAATACGTTGTCGTGGATTGCCTTATTTGATGCACAAGCAAACTGGAAAAAAGACAAATTACGTTGGGACAATGGATTGAACTTAGCATACGGACAAAACCGAATATTGAGAAATCCTTGGGCAAAAACAGATGACGTTATCTCCTTATTTTCAAAATTAGGTTACAATGTGTACAAACCGCTAGATGTCGCTTTATTGGTTGATTACCGTTCCCAGTTTGATGTCTCTAGATCAACGGATGGCTTGAATAATATCTTGTCAAAATTTATGGCACCAGGTTATTTAACGGTATCACTAGGTCTAGATTACCACCCAAATGATAAATTTCAAATTATGTTATCGCCCTTGACCTCTAAAATGACTTTTGTTCAAGATTTTACGTTGTCGCAAGCAGGTGCTTTTGGTGTCACACCCGGTGAAGTATTCCGAAATGAAATTGGAGCTTTTGCCAAAGTGCTTTACAATAGTCAAATTATGCAAAACGTAACATTTAAAGGACGTTTAGAATTGTTCTCGAGCTATAATAAGGAGCAAGACGGAAAATCATATTTCATTACACATACAGATGTAAATGCAGAGGCACTTTTTGATTTTAAAATAAACAAATGGTTATCTGCTAGCTGGAGTTCAACATTAATTTACGATAACGACATTGAAATTCAGAGAACTAATGACGACGGTTCAAACCTCGGTACTCCTGTGCCATTAGCACAGATTAAAAATATTTTAAGTTTAGGCATTCGATACACCTTCGTTGAGAAATAACTAATAGCAATTTTATACCATTAAAAAGAGCAATCCATTAGGTTGCTCTTTTTTGTTAGTGTTAACTTAAAATCTTTCATATAAAAATTGTAAATTCGTTGTAGATTGATTTTTCCCCCTTTTAGATCTCAATCTTTTACTTTGTTTCAGTAAATTGTTACAGTAAAAAAGTACATGATCAAAAAAATACTAACATTCTTTTTGGTGTGTTGTCTTGTGCCTAAAATTTATGGACAAGTACAATCTCACGCGAGTTTTGCAGAAAATATAAGCACATTAACTGAAGCCGAAGCCTAACAGGCCTTCTATAATAGTCTTGTTGAATTATCAAATGGTAAACAACTCGACTCACTTATTTATCAAACTTTACTCTTTAAAATCGACTATGCCGACTCAGTAGAAAATGAGCGTATGCGTAGCTATGCAGTGCTCGATATCGTTAATTATCCACAATTTATGGATCACCAGATGTATTACGATTATTTGTACGAAGCAGGCGCCTTCCAAATAAAGCAAGGAAACCAAGATGTCGGAATCGGATTACATCTTAAAGCGGTAGAGGTAGCTGAAATGATTGGTAATGATACGTTACTTACCAGTATTAATAAACGCTTAGGTATTACCTTTTCCAATATTAACAATCCAACTTTAGCAAAAAAGTATCTTTTTAAATCATTGGCTATAGCTGAAAACCTACACTACGACAGAGGTATATCAAGCGTTTGTATGACAATTGGGAATGTTTATAAGAATACCGACGTTTTCGATTCTGCACTGGTTTATTATAACAAAAGTATTAAACATGCTAAGTTAGCAGGTTATCAAAGAGGCATAGCAGGAAATTATAATAACCTTGGTAACTTATATGTGAAACAAAAAGATTATGACAGAGCTATTGATTATTTTCTTGATGCAATTCCTTTAAATGAAGCCATGCGAAATATGTCATGGCTAGGCATTAACTATTCAAATTTAGGCGGATTATATGCTGATTTAGGAAAGTATGACGAAGCACTTTTTTACATTAATAAAGGGTTAAAGCTGAGAAGTGAAATTGGAGATTCATCAGGATTAGGTTCAGATTTTCACAAGAGAAGTGACGTGTTTGCAGCACAGAAAAGGTACAAACAAGCGTTTTTAGACCTAAAAACGGCAAAAGAAATCAATAATCGATTTGCCAATAACGAAAAACTAGCCTTGGCAGCTGATATTGAAGGAAGTTTTCATAATGCAAAGAAAGAAGCCGAAATAAAAAGACTACGAGCAGAAAAAAACGCCCAAGATGTACTAATTGCAGCTCAAAATCAAGAACTAGAACTGGAAATGGCGCTTCAAGCAGCAAATGATCGTATTTTGTGGGGATTTGCCATTATCTTAATTGGATTAATTGGTGTTTTTGTAGCGTTTATACGCCACAGTCAACAAAGAAAAAAATACACACAAGAACTATCGGCAAAAAATAGTGAAATAGAGCTGGTTAATACCTCACTTGATAAAGCAAAGCACGTCCTAACCGTGAAGAATGAAGAAATTATGGATAGTATTTCATATGCTAAAAGAATTCAGGCTGCTATTTTACCTTCTGAAAAATACCTCCATCAATCTTTAAAAGAAGCTTTTGTTTTATACCTGCCAAAAGACATAGTGGCAGGTGATTTTTATTGGACAGAAATAGTGGGAGATACCGTGCTGTTTGCCGTAGCAGATTGCACTGGACATGGTGTGCCTGGGGCCATGGTAAGTGTGATTTGCAATAATGCACTAAACGATACAATTAAACTGAAGTCAACTACTGATCCAGGAGAGATACTAGATTGTACCACTGATTTGGTTTTAAACCAATTTTCTAAATCTGAAGAAGAGGTGAAAGACGGAATGGATATCGGTTTGTGTGCTTTTAACCGGAAAGATAGGACCTTAAAATTTGCTGGTGCAAATATTCCTTTATGGTTAGTTAGAGCCAATGAAGTAAAAGAAATAAAAGCGACAAGACAGCCAGTTGGACGATTTTCTAAACGCCAAAAATTTGTAACGCACAATGTTGCTGTTGAAGAAGGGGACATGGTTTATTTATCTAGTGATGGTTTTGCCGATCAGTTTGGTGGTATAAACAATAAAAAATTTATGAAGAAGAATTTTAAGAATCTTCTAGCAGAAATCTCTCAAAAGCCCTTAAATGAGCAGAATAATTTAATTCTAGATACATTTTCGCAATGGAAAAATAGGAATGAACAAGTGGACGACATCTGTATAATGGGCGTTAAGTTTAAAGCAAGTTAATGGTTGGTAAAAAATTCTCTTTAATCCTTTTTATAGTTGGTTTTTTGTCTACAGCAATAAGTCAGGT
>JAWWDX010000266.1:0-3606 GCA_033719695.1 Putridiphycobacter sp. | reverse complement strand
GCAACTTCTTTTTAGGCCATTTGCAAGCAAATTAAAACCAAAAATAAAAACTACGGTTCTTTCTAACCTATATGATGTTCTACAATTGCTTAATGTTGTTTTATATTAAAAAAAATATTTAAAATTGTCAATGCAAAATAAAACGGCTACCGCAATAATCGGTTTAGGGACTAATTTAGGCGACAAATGCGAAAATTTGAGATTGGCGATTTTCCATCTTAATCTTTGTGGTATTGCGGTAGTAAAACAATCTAAACTATATCAAACCCCACCGTGGGGCTTTGAGGCGAAAGACGATTTTTACAACATGGCTGTGCAAGCAATAACAAAATTGAGTCCAGAGCAATTATTGGTTGAACTTAAGGCTATTGAATTGAGAATGGGACGACAGGTAAAATCTACTCAAGATTATAGTTCAAGAATAATAGATTTAGATATACTGGATTATAACATGGCTAATTTTAAAACACCCGATTTAGAAATACCTCATAAGCATATGCATGAGCGTAACTTTGCCTTATTTCCGTTAAAAGATGTTAATCAAAACTATGTACACCCAAATCTTGGGTTACATGTTGATCAGTTAATAGCTTCATTAAATGACAACTTAATAACGGTTGTTAACAAGACGCTATGAGTAAATAAATAGTAATACTCTTATTTTTTTTTCTAACTTTGTGGCACGTTAAAAATTATACTTAATATTGCACTAAATTAAGCATGAAGTAAAGCTAAACTAATCAAGCAATGAAAAAAGAATTTTATAAAAGCCTAACTGTTGTTACCATAGCGTCATCAGTATTAACAGGTTGTTCGTTAATCGGAGATTTAGAGTATACCTTGGATAAAGACCCTGTAGAGATGCATGGTGATAGTGTGCGTGTAAGCATATCAGTTGTGGTTCCAGAAAAAGGCTTGAATAAAAAAGCAAGTGCTGAAATTGTTCCAATGTTGGGCTCAAAAGCATTTAAACCGCTTTCTATTCAAGGTGAAAAAGCAACCGGAAATGGGCAAACTATTATGTTTAAACCAGGTGAAACTGTTACCTATACAGATGTTATCGCTTATTCACCAGACTTAGAGAATGCTGACTTGAAAATTACAGGTAAAGCTTCAAAAGGAAGCAAAGAAATTATCTTGGATGAGAAAAAGATTGGTGATGGAACTGTAATTACGCCGCTTTTAGTACAAAATGATGATCGTGCAATCATGGCAAAAGATGATTTTGTTAGAACGACCGAACAAGTATATAGCGGTACTGAAATTAATTTTGACAAAGCAAAATCGAATGTAAAAAGTTCAGAATTAAAGCAGGAGGATATCGTTAACTTCAAAAACTGGATGATAGCAGCGAACAGCAATCCAAAAGTAGCGCCAAAAGCCGTAAATTTAATTGCATATGCTTCGCCAGAAGGTGAAACAGGTAAGAATAATACCTTAGCTAACGACAGAGGTGTTTCTACAAAAGAAGCTTTAGTGAAATTAATGGCAAAAACGGAAGTTGATTTGAATGCCATGTTACAGCTGATGCCTAAAGGTGAAGACTGGGATGGTTTTAAAGCAGCTATGGAAGCTTCTGATATAGAAGACAAAGATTTGATAGTCAGAGTACTTCAAATGTATCCAGATCCTGTAAAAAGAGAAGAAGAAATTAAAAAAATGTCTGCAACATACAAAAGACTTGAAAAAGACATCTTACCTCCATTAAGAAGAACACAAATCAAAGTAAACTACGATCAAATTGGTTGGAGTGATGAAGAATTAAAGAGCTTATCGTTATCAAATCCTGATACATTAACAGTTGAGGAGTTATTATTCACAGCTGGGTTGTATGACGATATGGATGAGAAAGCAAGACTTTATAAAGAAGCTGTTAGACAATATCCAAATGAATGGAGAGCTCACAACAACTTAGGTTATGTGTATTACAATCAAAATGATATGGCTAAAGCCAAGGCTAGCTTTGAAAAAGCTAATAGCTTAAAAGAAAGTGCCATTACTTTAAACAATTTAGGTTTAGTGGCGCGACAAGAAGGGGATAGAGAAAAAGCAACAGAGTTGTTCAATTCTGCAATGTCTGCAGGGTCAGATGTGAAGTATAACATGGGAATTATCGACATCCAAAATGGAGATTATTCTAGTGCTATCAGTAACATGGGGTCAGCTAATACATTTAACAAAGCATTAGCACAAGTACTAAACGAAGATTATAGTAATGCTTTATCAACAATTGATGCATCTTCTGATGCCAATTCAGCAATGGGTTACTATTTGAAAGCGATTATTGGTGCACGTCAAAACAATGTTGACATGTTAGTTAACAATTTAACAAGTGCGATTTCAAAAGATTCAGCTATGAAAAACAAAGCATCTAAAGACAGAGAATTTTTTAAGTTCTACGAAAATGCTTCTTTTCAAAACTTAGTTAAATAAAATTTAAAACAAAATTCAAAGCCCGGCCATCTTGCGGATAGTCGGGTTTTTTTTTACCATAAATTATGATACAAAGAGCGCAAACGGTGTATTTGTTTTTTGCAGCAATAGCTTCAATTTTGATGCTGTTTTTTCCTATTTTCAACTTAGCAATTGTTGACGATCAGGGTCGTCAAACGGTTACAGGTGTTTTAAATGTGTATGGCGTAGTGGGAGAAGCTTCAGCTTCGATACCCTTGTTCATTATATTTGTGTTGACGGCAATGCTATCAATATTAGCTATATTCTTATATAAAAATCGGCGTAAGCAATTATTAGTTTGTAGGTTGAATTTATTGTTTCAGATTTTAGTTGCCATAAGTTTTCTCTTGGTGTATTTTTTTGGACCCAACTATATTTCAACAAAGTATACAGATGCAGGTTTGATAGGTACAGAGGTAAAAATGACCGTTGGTCTAGGTTACTATATTTTGTTCTTAGGTATCCCATTCTTACTTCTAGCCATTAGGGGAATTCGTGCAGATGAAGACCTTTTAAAATCACTAGACCGACTCCGTTAATATGAACTATCTATCAGTAGAAAACCTCACCAAATCTTTTGGTATTAGGGTATTATTTAAAGACCTAACCTTTGGGATTGACAAAGGCGATAAAGTGGCAATAGTAGCCAAAAATGGTGCAGGGAAATCAACATTGTTGAAAATTCTATGTGATATTGAAGACAAAGATTCAGGGAATGTTATTTTTCGGAATGACATTAGGGTCGATTATTTGGAACAAGCTGAAAACTTTGATCCGGATCAGGACGTTTTTTCTGAAGTTCTATCAGCCGAAACGGTTGAAACAAAAGCCATCATTGACTATGAAAAGGCTTTAGAGAATCCTGACGATTCAGAAGCATACCATATTGCCCTCGATAGAATGAACCAGGTGAATGCTTGGGATTTTGAAGTGAAGGTTAACCAAGTATTGGCACAACTCAAAATAACTGATAAATCGGCTAAAATAGGTAGTTTGTCTGGTGGTCAGAAAAAAAGATTGGCACTCGCAAAAGTATTGGTCAATGAGCCTGACATTATGATTTTGGATGAGCCTACAAATCATTTAGATTTAGACATGATTGAATGCAGGTTGAAATACGCGGATCTGCTCACTAATTCCAGTACTGACATC
>JAWWDX010000265.1:0-3608 GCA_033719695.1 Putridiphycobacter sp. | reverse complement strand
TTTACACTGCAAAGCTGCCTGTTTGATGATCCCATTGAGCATATCGAGGGTGATGCTCCCAGACGAGAGTTCCTGAGAACTCCCAATCAATATGGATATTTTACCTATTCCCTTACACCTTCATCTACAAAATATCCCGAATTGTTATTACCGCCATAGCTATTGTTTACAGGGTATAAATCGAGTGAAGCAACCCGATTTTCTGTGTTTTGGAAGACACCTTGCGACACGCCATCAATGAATAATTCCCAGTTGTTTGTATTTAAATTTATTGATATTTCGAGTTCAAACCAAGAGTTTTGCGGATAGGTTGTAGAGAGCAGTAAACCATCTCCATTATCGAGGTTTAGTTGTCCATTTTGTACCATAAAGCAATTCATTGCGTACACCTGGCCAATGGTTGTGCTACCCTGAAAATTAAAATACGCCCCTTTACCAGATTCAACAAAGAAACTGCTTTTGTACGAAAAATGGCCACTGTTGTAAGCGCCACCAAATGGCAATACAACATCTTGGGGTCCACCATTTGCGGCCGTGCTTGAAAAATAGATCGCTTGGGTTCCGTTTGATGCATTGTTATTTGTTACCATAACATCTTCTGCACCACCAGTTGTACCACTCCAAGTAGTCCATACGGGATTATTAGCACCAATGTAATCGCCAACGTTATAGGATTCAAAATCGTCGGTAAACGTTTGAGCATTTAGCAATAAGGAGCACGACAGCAACCCTGCGAGCATGTATAATTTATTCATAGTATTTGTTTTAAGCTCAAGGTAATTCATTTTTTATGAATTCCAAAAGTAAAAAACCAACTACTCTTAAAATCCTACTTGCGAAAAAATTGCAATACTTTTGATAGAGGCTTACGGATGAGCGTAAAGGCCCCAGGTTTGAGTTGATTCATTTCCCAGGCAAGTTTATCTTCTGAATTGGCACGCAAACGATTTTTAAAAGAAGCATTGCTAACGCCGCCAACTCGCATTCTTACCATCACTTTTTTTAAATAATAGGGCTTTAAGTTATGTTTATGCATCATTCTCAACATTAACTCATAGTCGGCAGAAGACTTTAAATCTAAACTGTATGTTCCAAATGTATTGTAGTACTTTTTACGGATATAAAAAGTAGGGTGCGGCGGCATCCATCCTTTTAGAAAGGCACCTACCTGGTAATTGCCAGACGTCCATTTACGCGTTACTTTTGCTGTATTGTCAGCTTCTACATAAACTAAATCGCCATATAAACAATCGATTGCTTGATTTTCAAACGCTTCAGCAACATTTGACAGCACATCATCCGCATTGTAAAAATCATCAGCATTTAAGATACCAATTACATCTCCTGTTGCGGCTTTTATACCTTTGTTCATAGCATCATATAAACCAGCATCAGGTTCAGACACTAGTACGTCTATTTTTGATTTGTAGCGTTTACAAATATCAAGGGTCTTATCGGTCGACTGTCCATCTATGACTATGTATTCAACATTATCATACGTTTGACTTAATACAGATTGAATGGTGTTTTCAATGTATTTTTCAGCATTGAATGCAACCGTAATGATTGAAATTTTAGGCTTCATCAATTATTCTTTCTCTAATTTTAACGGCAGGATTGCCTTGGTAAATTGCATAGGGTTCAAGATTTGTATTAGCTACTGATTGCACACTTAAAACCGATTCCTCGCCACAAACAATTCCTTGCACCACCACAGCCTTTGCACCTATCCAAACACCATCCTTTAAAGTAATGGGCTTCACCATTAAATCGAAGGTTGGTTTTTTGTAATTATGATTACCACATAACAGCAGGGCACCTTGAGAAATACAGACATTATTACCAATGGTAACCACATCTAAATTATCAATCCAAACGGCTTCACCAATCCATACATTATTACCAATGGTTAATTTCCAAGGGTATTTTACAGAAATGGAAGGTTTTAGCAGCACGCCTGTTCCTATTTTGGCGCCAAAGAGTCGCAAGACTAATTTACGAAGGCCACTTGATGGGTTATATTTATTTTTTAAAAATAAAGCATTACAAAAATACCAGAGCACAATCTTTAGTTTTGAGCCTGGCCGATACCAGCTATTATTGAAAGATGCTAATTGAGTTTTCATAACGACAATAATGTTTTATGATCATCAATAATACGGTGGTCCATTACTTCATCTTTAAAGAAGTTAAAGCTATCTTCAACCTTTTTCATATAGTTGTCAAAATTGAGGTGAATGGCCAAATCTAACGTATTCGCTAGCGCATCTGGCTCTTCAATATTGACATCCCAACCAACATTTTTCTCCTCCAAATTATGCCAAGGTGTATTTTGACTTAATACAACTGGGCAGCCATTTGCCCATGCTTCAACAATGGTATGACCAAAATTTTCGTGCATAGTTGGCAGCAACATATAATCTGCTTTTGCAAATAGTTCAGGTACTTTAGATGGATGGACTTCTCCTTTATAATTGATGGTAAGCATAGCAGATAATTTGCCTATGTCTTTTCTAAATGATTCAAAATACAGTCGATCTTCATTAATGCCATAGATGTCAAATTCGACAGCACGGTCGAGTTTAATAGATTTTAAAGCATTAATGGCTAAGTGTAAATTCTTCTTTTTAGAGATCCGACTCATAAAGATAAACTTAACCTTTCCGGTTTTTTTGAATTCTTTAACTTGTTCTAAACTATATTTTTGGCGCACGGGAATATTTTGTGCGATTTTAATTTTTGAGTGCTCACCAAAAACATGCTGAATTTCCTCTACCTCCTCGTGTGTGGAAGCGTGCCATATGACATTTTTGTACCAGCCTAAAATTTTTGCTATAGAAAGAAAAATTTGTTTTTTACTTTGTTTAATTTCTAGTGCGCCTTTGCCTAACATACCTCTTGGTGCGAGCACAACTTTTTTTGAGAATTTTCGGGCAAATCGAAGTGGGTACAAGGTGAAATTTTTAGAGAATAGGCTATTCAAGTACATAACATCTGGGTCTACTTCATAAATATTCCCTTTAATAGTTGGGTAGTTTAAGCAGGACTTGTCGAGGTACTTTATAAATACCCCATTTTGGTCGTGCCATTGATTGAGCACAACATTCTTATAGGGTTTATAATCGCCTAAATCGTATGCACTAGTTAATATATAAAAATCATAGTCTTTTTTAAACTCTTCAACCATATTTGCTACCGACCGAATTGGGCCACCAGCCTTGAAACCTGGTGTATACCAGTCGACACAAATGAGTATTTTCTTCTTATCCTTCAATGTGGTTTATATTAATCCAGTTACCTAATACCACCAATGGCCATATTCTTGACCAAGTGACCCTTTTATCTCCTTTTAAAAACTGATTCCAAATGGCATCTATGCCGTTTGCCTTAAAAATACGCAGTTTTTTTAGATGCGCTAAATTATCTTCGCAGAATGACTTTAGTTCCGTTCTCATCCACTGGTCGTAAGGTAAAACAAATCCCATTTTTTCGCGGTTGTACACTGCTTCTGGAATTTTATCTTTAAAAGCTTCTACTAGTAATTGTTTTGGACTGGTTGGTTTTTTAATGGCGTCGGGAATGCCCAGCACGTACTCCACCAATTCATG
>JAWWDX010000264.1:0-3625 GCA_033719695.1 Putridiphycobacter sp. | reverse complement strand
TAGAGGCGAGTTTCGAGTAACCAGCATTGCGCCATTCAACATAACTGATGTAATAGATTATGAAGAGGCAGAAACATGGTGGAAAGTGAAAGTAAGTTTTAAAGATATTGATGCCGATTCGGGCAAAGCCAAAACTGCCACAACGCATGTAATTACCAATGCAGAAAATTCTAAAACGGCATACAACCAAGTGGAAGAAGCACTTAAAAAAGTGCTACCAAACTTTAAAATTAAACAAATAACCGAAACCTCAATTGTGGAAGTATTTGCATACAAAAGCCATGAGGTAGCATAATTAGTAACCAATAAATACAATATAAAATGACTGACGCAGAAATCAGAGAACAATTTGCAGATCAAAAAAAGCAAATTAACAAGTTAAAAAGCCACAACACGCGCTTATCAAAAGCATTGGTTGAGGCTGGTGTAAAGGTTCCCGTTCCAAATTGGAAAGATGAGGCCGAAACTGAAACTGAAAACTCAGAAAAATCCTAATTACAAACAGCTAGGTTAAACAATATGAAACTGAAAATAAGCAATACCACAGAACTTTACATGCTGCAAACGGCATTGCTTGTTTTCAGTTCATTTGCTAGAGTTGAAAAGTTTGAAAAACTTGAAAAAGAAGTGCAAGATGCGCTTCAAAATCAGTACAACCTATGCCGAAACCTGTTAAAAAGAAGCCAGCAACCCAACTTCACTATAAATAGTGCAGAAGAATTACACCTGGTACAAAAAGCCATAAACAAAGCCGTTGAAATTGAAAACCTGCCCGATTTTGAACCACTCCAAAAAACATTAACCCAAGGGGTAGCAGAAAACAATCTACTACCAAAATAGGAACTTTCGAACGGGGTTCATAATTCATATCATATCTACCCCCGTTCGCTAGTTTCACCAACCACTTAAAAAATTGATTATGAAATTATACTTATTAAAGTGCCGCCAAAAACTTGGTAAAATCAATATTAAAATTGATAGTAAACCAATGCTAATTGATCACGTTGCCTTTGAAGGAGCAAAAGATAAAACCATTTATTTACCCAAGGAATTGTTCTTTAATCCTGATTCTGAAGAGGGATATATGCTAGATGATATTAGTTTGGTTGAAACCGAAGTGTATTCTGAAAAATTAAAACTCCAGGTACAAATAGATGCTTTGTTAAATACAAAAGCATTTATATTTAAAGCAGAAAACTCAGACTATAATGGCACTCAATTAGGTTTTAGTTTAACTGCCAATGAAACCGCTCCACTTTCAAAAGTGGTTAATTCATTTGCATGTGATATGAATAGACATGTGCGGAAGTTCTATTTAGATTGCAGTTTTAACCATAATAACGGTAGCCACAAAGCCGTTAAAAAAATCATTAAAGCTATTGAAGCGCTAACAGAACCTATTGAACAAAAAACTACAGCACCTGAACCAACTGAAGATGTTCCAGTAATACAGGAATCTTGTGAATCTGCAACTAAATTATTTGAAAGCCTTCGTAAAGCTTCGATTTTAGATGACACAATTGACAGATTATTTGATTTATTTCTTGATTTACCAGCCAAAGAGACCCCATCTGTTGAAATTAGTAAAGAAGCTTTCGAAGAAAAAGCCACATACGGTACTACCGATCAAAAACACCCACCCACTCCTCAAATTAAATCAGAAGACGAAAGTTTGGACATAATGTCAATTATTTTATTGCCAGCAAATGAATTTTTAGAGGCAATTATTAATAATAGAAGCATACTTCACAGTAAACTCTCCCAAGCACAAATAGATACACTTTATGAGCGATTTATTGGTGTAAACGATCTGCATGAAGAATTAGACAGTTCAAAAATAAGTTTTGTGAGAGATATTCTTACCTAAGTATACTCTAAATTAAAAAACACCCCCACCTCTTAGCCAAGTTTTGAACCGCATGGTAAGCTGGTGGGGGCTATAAAGCGCATTTTACTCTTACTCCAACATAATTGTAAAACCACACTTAAAAAATATGTACGTAGTTAATACCACCAAAAGAAGTTACGAAATTAATAAAATCATTGATGTTATCAATGCTGAAAATGATGGCCGTATAAATAAGCTAGAAAACACCTACCGTGCCACTATTGATAAAGTAATTGAGCAAACCGCCATAGAACTTAACAAGTTAAAGAGCCGAATTAAAAAACGCCCGTATTTAAAAAGTTTCCTAAAAGCCGAAAGCCTTGGCGTAAAATTATACCTTGGTAATTGGGCCAGTCACTTAGGTTACCCAAACACTCGGTCAGCTGCGCGCCACTTAAATAAGTTGGAAGAGTTTGGCATTATTAAATGCATTAGAGGCAGTAAGGTAAACGTAATATTAAACCCAATATTCCTTCAGTTTTTTAGCAAACGAGAAACAGGTCATTTAGACGAAATTGATGGTTTATTTCATGGTTTATTAGTGGAGGAATTCACCAAATTAGCCCTTGAAACCGAAAAATTTGAAAGCCTTAAAAACCAGTCAGATAAAAATTATAAAAGGACAACTTGTCTTACAATATATATTTCTAAAAAAATAAAAAACCTATTACCTACAATTGTTGATAGGATAAATACCGCCCCAGTAAAAACCACTTCTCAGCTTCAAAATACAAGGGGTATCACAGAAATCAACTTGGATAGTTCGAAAAAAGAACGCACCGAGGCCGCACCGAGCGCGCGTGAGCAGAAATTGCACAAAAGGGCCATGGAACTGTGGAATTTTGCATTTGATAGCTTATACAGCCCTAATAACCCTAAAATAACAAGCCCATACGAGTTTATTGCAGAAACACAAAAGCAATTTGCCTACCTATTTTTTAAGCGAGAGCTGGCAAAATTTGCCGATAGTCGCATAGATGCAGAATTTTACAACCATAAAATTAGAATCAAAAAATTTGCCAGGTACATTATTCGCAAACCAAATCGTTTTGCGCAACTGCCTACCACTTTTTTTAGTGAAAGCACCAAGTTTGGCTACCGAACAACGCAAATATGGCAAGAAAAAGATGCAGCAACCAAAGTATTTAACCAAGTAAGAAACAAATTATTTGCTCTTGCTTCAGAATTTCAAACCACTTTCCTAAACCCTATTATTCCACTAGAAACCAAACAGTTTAAAGCGGAATCCATTATTAAAAAATCTGAAAGTCTTTTAAACTACCACCGCAAAAGCTTAACACCAAAACAAGCTGAAACTATTAAATATGAGTTTTTAACCACTGTCAACAAAATTACCTATGAGCGCCAAGCCAGCTAAAAAATTACAATGGAGTAGCACTCATTCACTTTTTAAAGTGGTGCTATACCCCTACCCCGAATTTATTGAGCAGTTTAATATAAGAGCAGGCTTTGAATGTATTACACATTATAGTTTTCTGCACTATGACCGCCAAGACCAACGAAAATCATTTGAAGCATTACAAAATTTAGCGTTTTCACCCCACTACAAAGGAAAAATGAAGACGATTAAATTTTATCACAATCACCAAAAAACAACCTTAGCCACTTTTATAGATGGTAAAAGGGTATTTGAATCGTAAACTCTAAATAACCAATATGCAAACTCCAACACTCCAACCAAAACCAGTTTTGCTAGCAGACTATGTACAGCTTCAC
>JAWWDX010000263.1:0-3645 GCA_033719695.1 Putridiphycobacter sp. | reverse complement strand
GTCTCCCTCATCAATTAAACTTCCTAAGCGGACATGAAACTTGTCGATTATGCCATCAAATGGCGCTCTTATTTCGGTAAAACTTAAATGCACTTCAGCCATAGCTAATTCGGCCTTCGCTTTATTATATTTAGCTTTTGCTAAGGCTAGTTGGCTTGTGGAAATAATATTGCTATCCGCCAAGCGAGCCGCATTATCGTACTCAATTTGTGCAAATTCTACTTCTGCGGCAGCACTTTCATATTCTGCTTCATACAACTTGGGCATTATTCGAAATAGTAGTTGGCCTTTTTTAACAGTTTGACCTTCGTCTACAAAAATATCCTGCAAAAAACCTTTTTCTTGCGCTCTTATTTCAATGTGACTAATAGCATGAATTTGACTCACATAGTCTTGTACGATATTCGTATCTTGTATAATTGGAGATGTCACCAAAAACTCAGTGTCGGATTCATGATCATGACCGTTTTCGGAATGGCAACCAGTTACAATTAATAATAGGGTTGCAGTAAATATTATGACTTTATTTTTCATCAGTTAGTATTCAAATTTTGATTTAAATTAGGGTAAATAAACCTGTTGTGATACGACAGGAAGCGTAAGAGAAATAATTTTGACTAAGGAAAAACAGCCCCTCAAAAAAGGCCTTGTTTCCCTAATTTACCGTGATATCAAATGCGAAATACTTGAATAAAAACATACCACTTTTCTCTGCTAAAAAAAGCTAAAAACGATACGGGCACACGACTATGCGTGCTTAACTGATTAATAGAATTCTGTGAATATTGACTAGCTGAAGATAGAACTTTTTTTACAGATCGATAAGACTTTTCAGCCTCATCATCTTCTTCTTCTGAATCTTCAATAAACTCGATAAAACCTCGTTCAGCATTTTCAGTAGTACTATGAAAATATTCGAGGTCTGGTAGATGATTGTCTGCATTTAAAACCTGCGAATTTTCAGCTAAGAGATCAATACCTAATGCGACTGAATAATTACCCATCAAGCTAGAAAAGCTGAGAAGCAAAAGGGTCAAAAAATAAGCTCTAAAATTCAGTTTCATATTCAATGTTCAAATTTAAAAACATCCACCATTAGACCATTAATTTCCTTTGTTAAGAATTTGTTAAAGTTTCCCTTACCTTATGTAAGATATTTAACACCAAATACTTAAACAAAACACTCGTTATATATACCAACACAAAATGAAATGGTTGTAAAAGGTAATAATTGTCGTTTCTATGGATCAAAAAATAAATTTGAAATGTTAGACTTAGAATTTGAACAAAAATGATTCAGGTTGGAAAAAAATAATTTTAAGGACAAAATAGAAGAAGAAAACTTCTAATTTAGATGAATAAATGAAAATTAAAAGATCATTCTTACTGCTTATTTTGATGGTTTTATCAGTATTCACTTATGCCTACCCTCATCAATTCAATGTCGACATCAGACAAGCTGATGGTGATTTGAATAATGACGGCATTGCAGATAGGGTTTTGATTAAAATGGATACCATCAGTAAATCACGCCCCCTGTGTCTTCAAATCTTTTTTGCGCAGCCGAACGGCCAATACAAATTAAAAGTTTCAACCACAAATTTAATAGCGGCACAATACCTAAGGAATAAGAACGGAAAAAATAGTGGATATACCATTCCAAATATTGAAATTGAAGGTGGAAGTCTGCATTTAGAAACCTATTTCAAAGGGATATCAGTTCATTCATTCAAATATTTGAAAAGAAGTTTCAGGCTAGTAAGTTATTCTAATATCTTTTGGGATGGCAAACAAACAACAATAGAAACGAATTTAGACTTTATACGAGGGTTGAAAACAGAACGAACACATCAATTAGGATCACAAAACAATGATGACCAAGTTGAAACAGATTTTTTTATCCGTAGATCTCCAAAAATTCAACATTATAACACGGCCCAATTCGAACCATAATACGCCCACATAAACATGTTTGCAAAACAAAAAAAAATTATTAAAACTAGCCTACACCCTCGTAATAAAAACCGTGATCGGTATGACCTAAACGCCTTGAAGAGGATATCCCCTGCATTACAGCGCTTTTGCATAACCACAAAAACAGGAGCAGAAAGTATTAATTTTTCTGAACCTGAAGCTGTAAAATTACTGAACCAAGCCCTCCTTCATCATTATTATGGTATTAAGAATTGGAACTTCCCAGATGAAAACCTTTGCCCACCAATTCCTGGAAGGGCTGACTATATACACCATATAGCCGATTTACTATCAGAATATAGGGTTTCACGTAGTAAACAAATTACTTGCTTAGATATTGGTACAGGTGCTACTTGCATTTATCCGATTATAGGGGTAACAGAATACAATTGGCGTTTCATTGCCACTGATATCGACCCCAGTTCAATTGCTTCCGCACAAAACATAATCCGTTCAAATGACATTCTAAAAGGGAAGATTACGTGCCGTTTACAAAAGGATAAGCAACGTATTTTTGAAGGCGTTTTAACTGATGAAGAAAAGATTGATGTCTGTATTTGCAACCCGCCATTTCATGCGTCATTAGCCCATGCGCAAAGAGGAGCAAAACGAAAGATAAAGAATTTAAAAGGTGAAAATCAAAAAACATTACAATTAAATTTTGCGGGTAATATGAATGAACTGATATATAGTGGTGGCGAATACAAATTCATAGAAAACATTATAAAAGAGAGTGTGACCTTTTCCAAAAACTGTTATTGGTTCACGACCCTCGTTTCTAAACAAACAAACCTCAAAGGTATATACAGACTACTTGATAAAATGGCTGCTAAGACTATCAAAACTATTGACATGTCTACTGGTAATAAAACTAGCCGAATTGTGGCTTGGACGTTTCGTTAATATCTGTTTCAGATGACACCATAAAATGTTACTTCTCCCCGAAGCGTTCATATAATTTATCCACATCAATTTTTTCAGTGCCTTTAGTTGCTGAGCCATTTAAAGAAATAGTAGACCCTTTGTCAATTAATTGCAAGGTATGCACCCTATTCCACTGACTCTCTTTTAAATCAATTGAAGCTGGGGCATACTCACCTTTTTTCTGAAACGCAGCAAATCCATATTCTGCATCATTAACAATTACTGATGCACCAGTAATAATGGATTGATCCTTAGATGCAACGCCTGTTATAGTACCTTCAATATCAATATTTTCAATCGTCAACGTACTGCGCTCACCACCTGAAATACCTTTATCGCCTGATTTTTTAATATTGATGTTGGCAATGTGCACTAATGACCCCGAAAAGTCTATGCAGTCATTGCCTGTATTTAAAAATTGACTATTGGTAATCAAGCCATCACAAAAATCAGCATCAAAACCATCAGAAGTAGTATGACTTATGGTTAATTGATCAATTTTAAATGTACTTCGAATGATATTCAATGCGTCTTCCGACGCATTATTAGTAATGGTAACATGTTGCAATATAGTATTACTCTCGTATAAATTTACAGCGCCTGTCAGTTCCCAACTACCATAATTAAGGTTCGATAAACCATCAAAAGTGACTGCCGCGGTTTCCAAAACCACCCGCAACCAAAATAGAGTCACAATCACTCAAGAGTGCCTCAGCACCTTTCTCTTCGATCTCTTCGCTATCTACC
>JAWWDX010000262.1:0-3677 GCA_033719695.1 Putridiphycobacter sp. | reverse complement strand
CGTCTGAATATCTATCTGTATATGGTTCGCTAGTGCCAAAGCGCCAAGCGAAGCAAACATGACATGCCGTTGGGTTTTCTTTTCTTAATCGGTCTATGTTACTTTTAGCGTCCTCTTCACTTGCACAAGGAAAAGCAAAGGCTGTAAATTTAGAACCTTTTTCTTTGTAATACCCAGTATTTTGTTTGGTTATGGTTTGAAAACTGTCAGCTTCTATCATGATTCACAAATATAATTATTTCCTATTTTGCAATATTCAATTTGTACAATATTATGTGAATATGGATTGGTGTTAACAATGACCTAACTTACTTTTCATATAGCTCATAGAATGTAGTGAGTTTGATCATTTTTACATAATGTTTTAATGATGTTTTCTAAAACCATCCAACAATTCAAAGGGTGTATTTTTGACATAAATTAGTAAGTATGGCTGTTATTGGAACATTGATAAAGAATACGACAAAATATGCTTCTTATGTAGCTGATAAACCAATAAGTAAAGGGGTTGAAAATCAGGAAAAACAGTTAAAAAAATTATTGATAAAAGCTAAAAAAACAGAATTTGGTAAAGATTTTAAATTTCAAACTATTTTAAAATCAGAAAACATCATTTCTACTTTTCAGGATACGGTACCAGTTTTTGATTATAATACAATGTTTCAGTTATACTGGCATAAAACGTTAAACGGGGTTAAAGATGTTTCTTGGCCAGGTAAAATAAAAAACTTTGCGTTAACATCTGGTACAACAGGTGCTGCAAGTAAACGTATTCCAGTTTCCGACAAAATGATTGCCTCTATTAAAAGAGCTGGCATTAAGCAATTCTTAAGCTTTTCTAAAATTGATGTTCCCGCAGACTTTTATGAAAGTGATATTTTGTTTTTAGGTGGAAGTACTGAGTTAACAAATATTAATGCACACTTAGAAGGCGATTTAAGCGGTATCATAACAGGAAAAGTTCCTCAATGGTTAGCGCCATTCTCAAAACCCAATAGAAGGGTCCGTGCTATGAAGAATTGGGAAGAAAAGATTGATGCTATCGTGCAAGATGCGCCAAATTGGGATATCGGGATTATTTGTGGTGTGCCATCTTGGATTCAAATGATGGTAGAGCGTATAATAGATAGGTATGGACTTGTTTCAATATTTGACATATGGCCAAATTTTAAGATTTATGTACATGGAGGGGTTCATTTTGATCCATACTATACCATATTCAATACACTTTTTAACGAACAGGTTATTTATTTAGATTCTTATTTAACGTCAGAAGGTTTTTTTGCCTACCAACCATTACACTCTGAAGCTTTGGAATTAATAACAAACAATGGTGTTTTTTATGAGTTTGTACCATTTGATAGAGAACATTTTAATGCTGAAGGTGAATTATTGAATCAAACAGGAATTTTATCACTGAATGATGTAAAGGTAGGGATTGATTATGCTATGTTAATTACTACTAATTCAGGAACATGGCGTTATTTAATTGGTGATACTGTAAGGTTTACAGATTTAGAAAAGTTCAAACTAAAGATAACTGGAAGAACTAAACATTTTCTAAGTTTATGCGGAGAACACTTGTCGGTTGATAATATGACTGAGGCCCTTACAAAAATCAGTGTGGAATTACAAATTGACATCAGAGAATTTGTGGTAATAGGAGAGGAAAACAATGGTTTTTTTGCACATAGATGGTTTATTTCAAGCGACAAGTCAATAGAACTTGAAGTTTTGCGATTAAAACTTGATGCCGCCCTTCGATCATTCAATGATGATTATAATTTAGAAAGACAATTTGCATTGTCAGAGATTCATGTACATATTATACCCACAACCTATTTTTATGACTTTATGAAAGTTAAAGGAAAATATGGTGCGCAACATAAGTTTCCTCGCGTTATGAAAGGGAAATATGCAGAAGATTGGTTATTGTTTTTAAAAGATGTAAAAAACATATCGCTATCATAAATCACTCTGAATTCTGCCGAATTGTCATACAGGCATTTTTGGCGTGATATTAGACGAATTCAGGCCATGAGTAAGAGAAAAAACAATAATGTTTCATTTAGCTGGGCATTTAAAGAATTCATATGGCCAAGAAAACAAATTTTAAGTGTAGGCCTACTTTTGATTGTGATAAGAAGTTTATCAGGATTAGTGTTGCCCTATGCAAGCAAAACATTGTTAGATGATATCATACCAGAAAAAGACTTTCGTGCGTTAACATTTTTGCTGATTGTAGTTTGCTCCGCCATTTTAATTCAGGCTATTACTTCTTTTGCTTTAACAAGGTTATTGAGTGTAGAAGCTCAAAATTTAATAGCAAAACTGCGTGTTAAAGTGCAACGGAAACTTCTGACTTTACCGATTAGATTTTTTGATAATAATAAGTCAGGTGCCCTAGTTTCTAGAGTAATGTCAGATGTTGAAGGGGTTCGTAATCTGGTTGGCACAGGTTTAGTGCAGTTAGTTGGTGGTAGCATCACTGCCATCATTTCCCTAGTAATTTTGATTAGAATGAATGCCATGATGACTGTATTTGTGCTTTTGCCAGTGGGAATTTTCGCATTTATAGCCTTGAAGGCATTTGGTTACATAAGACCAATTTTCAGAGATAGAGGAAAAATTAATGCAGAAGTGACAGGTAGATTGACAGAAACATTAAACGGGGTGAGGGTAATTAAAGGTTTTAATGCTGAAGAGCAGGAAAACAGGATATTTGAGGAAGGCGCCAATAAATTATTCTTAAATGTCAAAAAGAGCTTAACAGCCACGGCACTTATGACCAGTTCATCTACTTTTCTATTGGGGTTGGCTTCTGCTGGTATTATGGGCATTGGAGGCTATTATATGATTAATGGCGATATGACCACTGGAGAATTTCTCTCGTTTACCTTATTCCTTGGTTTTATGATTGCACCTATTGTTCAAATGAGTAATATAGGTAGTCAACTGACTGAAGCTATGGCTGGTTTAGATAGGACAGAGGAACTCATGAAAATGCAAGAGGAAGATAATCCAGCCATTCGAACTGAATTTATTGGTGAGGTGAAAGGCGACATGGCATTTAAAGATGTGTCTTTTAGCTATGAAGAAGATAAAGAAGTACTTCATAGCATTTCGTTTTTTGCACCTGCAGGTAGCGTAACGGCTCTGGTTGGTTCATCTGGCTCAGGTAAATCAACCATTGCAAGTTTGGCTGCAACTTTTTTGAATCCAGATTCAGGTGAGGTTACGCTAGACGGTCAAAACCTAAGTAGGGTAAACTTAAATAGCTATCGCAAACACCTAGGGGTAGTGCTTCAAGACGATTTTTTATATGAAGGAACCATTCGTGAAAATATCTTGTTCGCAAACCCTTCTGCAAGTGAAACAGATTTACAAGCGGCGGTTAAGGGAGCTTATGTTGATGAATTTACTGACAGATTTGAAAAAGGACTAGAAACCGTCATTGGAGAGAGAGGCGTTAAATTGTCAGGCGGACAAAAGCAAAGGATATCTATTGCAAGAGCTTTACTAGCAAATCCAAAAGTTATTATTTTAGACGAAGCAACTTCAAATTTAGATACCGAAAGTGAAGCATTTATTCAAAAGAGTTTGAATGAACTCATGAAAAATAGGACTACTTTTGTAATTGCACACCGATTGAGTACGATTCAAAAAGCCGATCAGAT
>JAWWDX010000261.1:0-3680 GCA_033719695.1 Putridiphycobacter sp. | reverse complement strand
TCAAGGAAATACATCACCGTGTAAAAAACAACTTACAAGTTATTATTAGCCTTTTGCGTTTACAATTGTTTCAACTCGATCAAGCAGATAGTATTTCGGGACCTTTCCAAGATTCAATCAATAGAATAACTACTATGGCCTTAATACATGAAAAAATGTATAAGGGCGATAAAATAAATAACTTGATTGTAGAGGAATATGTCAGCGACTTAGCCAGCGACTTGGTGAGAACATATGCTACGGAAACGAAGGTGCAAGTGCAAGTTTATTCAGATATTGAACATTTAAAGATGGATGATTTAGTGCCGTTTTCACTAATTTTAAATGAGCTCATTACAAATTCCATTAAACATGGCTTCAAGGGCGTTCCTACTGGTAAAATTACAATTGATATCAAACAAACACCCATAGGATTCGACTTGCGGTACTTCGACTCAGGAACTTGGGTACAGCAAACCAACGAACAAAGCTTTGGCATGGAATTAATAGACACCTTAAATGGTCATTTTGATGGCATTTATCAACAGCAATTATCAGACAAAGGCACCGAGTTTATTTTTAACTTTAAAATCTTTTAATCCCAGCATTGCTCGCATTTCAAACGGCCATCACCTGCTACCCAAATGGCTTCCCGCCCATCCTCGCCATCATATTTAAAATGACCTTGTTGCTTTTTACCATTGACGTAACAATTCAAGCCATGTGAATCGTCAGAAAATTTTACTGATTTTCCCATTGGTACCCTCACAACTATTTTTATCCTTTGCGCTCGGTATTTAGATGTTCTGGGAATGAGTGAATAAGCGGGCATTTCTAAAACATTTTCTCGAAGCGCTATATCATACGTGAGTTCGTCCGCTAGTTCAATTGCTTTAGAAGTAGTGATTCCTTGCGAAATAACGGTTTTTTTTATTGAAAATGTTGACGAATCATTTGCCTCCTCAACATATAAACTGATGTTTTTTAAAGCCATAACCTGTTCTCTAATCACCATGAAATTGCAACAACTATACGCAGAATTTGCCCTAAAAAACTGCTGATTATCTGGCAATATTTTAATTTCTAGTTGTTCAATATTGTCGGACTCAATCAAATTTTGCACGCTTCCGTCGCTGCTAAATTCCATGCCTGTTCTGGCGAGAGAAATTGCTAGAAAACTAAAGGCAACTCCAAATACAATACCAGCCGCAATACTCGCTCCTTTGGGCATGGTGGTTTTTAAGCCAAAAACAAGCTTTAACCCTGAAAGTATAAAAGTAAAAAGCGGTGTGGCAGTTACGAATACCACACTAATTAATGCCATATTAGCAAACAATGGCGTTGGAAAAATGACCATCAAAAAATCATAAAAACTATCTGCTACAATGATGGAAGTAAACGGAATGATATCTTTTGAGCCTGTTAAGTACAATACTAAAAACACTAAGCAAACGATACCTGCAATGACAAAAAACACACCTATTATCTTACCAAAAACAGATGCTACAGAAGTAATAGCGTCAACGGTTTTATTGGTTGCGGAATTAACTTTACTGCTAAATTGTTTCGATTTGATGCGACTATTCAAATCGTTTCCTAAATTATTAAAGTGAGACTTGATAGACTCTAAATTAACAGCTTCACCGCTCATTTTTAATTTTTGAGCCGTTGTTTTAGCTTCAGGAATCAAGATTAGTAAAATGATATACAACAATAAGCCCGACCCTAGGAATATTGTGAAAAAGACGAATAGAATTCTCATTACTAGTGGGTCGATATTGAAATAACGTGCTAAACCACTACAAACCCCACCTAACATTGCATTATCCATATCGCGAAACAAAGCTTTTTCATTGGTGTTAGTGGCTTGCTCATATGTAGCTTGCTGCCCATCATCACCTTCCCCATCATCATAATCTTCCGGTTGTCCCATAATGGTTTGAATAAATGCAATATCAGATTCGTCCACGACTTCTTTATTATCGATTAAGCGCTCTTTCAGTAGTTCAGCAATCCGCGACTCAATGTCTTGCATGATTTCATCAGTATCGCCTGACAATTTACTTTCTACATTTTTTAGATAGGCTTGCAATAAGGCATAAGCCGATTCATTAATCACAAAAGAAAAGCCCCCAATATTTACGGTTATTGTTTTTTTCATAGTCTTATTTTAAATTTTGGATAGATTGCACTGCAAATGCTAATTCTTCCCAAGTACGTTCTAAATCATTTAAAAATTTTGTGCCGCCTGCTGTAATGGTATAGTATTTTCGAGGTGGTCCACTACTCGATTCTACCCAATTGTATTGCAATAGATCAGCATTCTTTAATCTTGTAAGCAAAGGATAAATAGTTCCTTCCACCACAATTAGTTTAGCTTTCTTTAAAGCTTCAATAATTTCAGATGGATAGGCTTCCTTTTTTGATAGCAGCATCAGAATACAATACTCTAGTATTCCCTTTCTCATCTGCGCTTTTGTATTGTCAACCTTCATGTCTATTCAATTTCTTCGACAAATATATAAAACAATATAGTACTATGCAATACAAAGTACTATATAAAACTTACATTTCTGTCTTAATAATTCAAAATCAGATTATTAAAAGAAATAAAAAATAGAAAGGTTTGGTAAATAAACCTCAGTCGGCTATAACCGCCTTATTTTCCTGTTGGATAATTGTCGTCCCAATTTTTCACATGGGGTTCACCTAATTTATCTACCGACTTGGCTACTAGCATAGAAACGGTAGCATCACCAGTTACATTCACGACGGTTCGGCACATGTCTAATGGACGGTCAACAGCGAAAATCAGCGCTAAACCTGCTTCGGGAATGCCTGCATAACCTAAAACGCCAACCAGCATTACCATACCTGCACCAGGTACAGCTGCACTTCCAATTGAAGCCAGGGTTGCTGTGGCAATAATACCTAATTGTGTTCCTAGTGTCAAATCCATTCCAAAGGCTTGGGCAATAAAAACAGCAGCAACAGCCTGGTATAAACTAGTACCATCCATATTAATAGTTGCACCAATTGGTAATACAAAACTCGATACTTCCTCTTCTACCCCCAAATGCTCAGTGACTCGTTCCATGGTTACAGGCAAAGTCGCCGCACTAGAACTGGTTGAAAAAGCCAATAACTGAGCTGGTGCAATGCCATTTAAAAAGAACAGTGGCGACTTTTTGGTAAACGTTCGCATAATGATGATATATAATCCAATCAGCACTAATAGTCCGGCGATCACCGTAAAGGCATAATAACCCAGTGCAACAAATAAATCGGCTTTAGGGGCTTCAACCACTAAGGCGGCTAATAAAGCAAAAACACCATACGGAGCTGCCAGCATAATGAGGTCTACCATTTTTAAAATGACTTCATTAACACCACTAAAAAACGCCTTTACTACACTTCCTTTTTCTTCTGGGATTAATACTAACGAAATACCAAAAAACACGGCAAAAAAGATGATTTGCAACATGTTTCCGTTGCTAGTAGCAGCGTCAAATATGTTATCAGGCACTAAGTCCTCCAAAGCTTGCAAGGGCCCTGACTCTTTTTGCTTAGCGGCTTCAGCTTGATACTTTTGAGTATCTCCGGAGTAATTGGCCACTAATTCTTTTTGTGTACTTTCTGAAATGGAACTTCCTGGTTTTATGATATTCACCAAAATCAAGCCAATTGAAACTGCCATGATG
>JAWWDX010000260.1:0-3719 GCA_033719695.1 Putridiphycobacter sp. | reverse complement strand
TTCAATCATTGAATGGAAATCATACGAATTACTTACTGGCGACACCTTAGCAAACTTTACGACATTCAATTATTGCCCAAATACGGTACCAACAACATGTAATGCTTATTTTGATATTGCACAAGCTGCAGGACCAAACGGAAATTTATTACCAGGTTCACTAGTTGTAACCGATAGCTCAACCTCATCAAATCCGGCTGCCGTTTTAACCTACACTTGGGATTTTGGGGATAGCACAACAGGAACAGGAACCATATTAACACATACCTATACAGGAAACGGACCTTACCTATTATGTTTAACTATTGATGATGGATTAGGATGCACAGATACCTATTGCGATACCGTTTCTGTAGATTCACTAGGTATGATTGAATCAGAAGGATTTACTCTATATATTGGTGGTGAACCAGCTTTAGGAATTGATCATTCAATTAGCTCACCAGCAGTCAATATTTATCCAAATCCTGCAATTGATTTTTTAAATATTGCATATGATTCTGACAATAAAACATTAAACCGTATTACAATATTTGACTTATCAGGAAAAATGGTTTATGAAAACAACAACGTATCTGATAAGATGACGGTAATTAGTACTGAAAATATAGAGCCTGGTACTTACTTAGTGAAAATGCTTTTTGAAAATGAAGTTTACAATCGAAAAGTAATTATCAAATAAATCTCCTATTCTATGAGACGATTGTGTCAAAACAATCGTCTCATATTTTATACAGTGATTCTAGACCCAAAATTATTAAAACGTCTACAAAAATTAGACAAGAAAGCACAGCTGCTTTTTTACCGTCAGTGTTTTGACACACTGATGTCTACCTGCATTAAATACACAAATAATCGAGATGACGCCGCAATTTATGTAAACGAGGCCTTTTTAAAAATAATAACAAATATTGACAAAGTAGATATTGACAAACCACTGGATCAATGGATGAGAAAAATAGCAGTCAATACCATTATTGATCACTTTAGAAAAAACAAAAAGGATAGAGACATAATATTGGAAGAGCAAACATATGAAGAAGTAGGTATAGAAAATGAAGTAGAGCAGACCATTGAGCAAGAACACATTGAAGACCTACTTAGTAATTTACCAGCCAAAACAAAACTCGTTTTGAACTTGCACTATCGTGAAGGATATTCACACAAAGAAATTGCCGATATGCTGGATATTAGTGTAGAAACATCAAAATGGCATATTAAATCGGCTCGACGACAACTTAAAACAATAAAGATTGCAAATTGAAAGAGGAAGATAACATAAGAGATTTTTTTAAAGATAACGATATCCAGCACTTTGACATCAAGCCAGAATGGCTCGACGATATGAGTTCAAAACTGGACACCTATAACGCCAACAAAAAAGGGTTTAGTTATTATTGGCTATTGCTTTTAGTAGTGCCATTAGCAATCGTTATTGCATTTTTCTTGCCTGCATCTCCCACTTCTCAAAATGGAATTGAGTCAACAGCTGTTGACAATACAACCGTAATAGAACACCAAAAAACAGCGGTAAAAACACCCTCTACTAACAATGAAACCATCTACAAACAAGAAACTGAAAATTTATCTAAAGCTGAAAACGAACTTGGCGCTAATGAACAAACTACAGAAAATGTAGCTGAAGCAGAGCAAATTTTAGATCCAATAAACCACTCAAAACCTACTACTGTCAATACTAGGCCAAGTAAAGAATCGTTCTCGAAAGTAAGACCAAAAACTCCACAAAAAACTAGTAATTTAACTGTCGCTCAAAAACCAACCCTCTCAAAGTTAAAGAGTCAGAAAAACGATTTGTCAAATTCTACAGATACTGATGATAAAATCAAATCGAACACTAGTCAACCCATTAATAATGATAATTTGGCAACTTCAAGTCAATCATCAGTACAAACTGCTTCTAACCAAATACAAGATTTGAATATAGCCGGCAAACCTGAAAGCATAGCCGAGCAGACTGACACCGCTGAGCCTAAAGTAGAGCAGGCACATACATCTATAACAGCAAAACAGACGCCTGAGACCAAAACTACCCCTCCGGTTTCAGAGAATAAGTCAATCATTGACAGCACTAAATCCTCAGAAAAAGAGGACAGCACAGACGATATTAACAATATTGAGAACGAACCAGAAGAAGACATAACGGTTACAAAAAAGAAATCAGGTTATAAAGTATGGTCGGCAGGGTTCACATTAGGCCCTGACTTACTTCAGCGTCAACTGAGTTCAACTGGATCATTGCTCAATTTCGAACAAAAAAAAGCAGAAGAGCAAATTAAGAACACTTGGGGATTTGATTTTGAATTAAACCGCTACTTAACCCCATGGCTAGCAGTTGGAACCGGGATAGGTTTTAAATCTTATCAAGAAATAAATAAATATAGTTCTATAATAACCACTACCTACGACACCACTTACACTATTGAAAGCAATACCTACGTTTTATTTACAGATAGTAGTGATGTAATTAATCAGGACAGCACAGGAAATTTAGATACAACATGGGTTTATACTGACTCCATTATCATTACTGAAATCACAACCGACACAAATATTGTCACTAAAACGCAGGTTGACTCCTCAAAGAAAGTAGCCAACGGAACTGTAACCAGCAGTTATGTGCAAATTCCAATAAATGCGCAATTAATATTCATCAATACTGAGAAGTTAACTGCTTATACAAATCTTGGACTCACCATTGGATTACTGACAAAAAACACTGGTTTAATGATTGAATATGAAACAAATAATATTTTAAATTATAATACACGAAAAATGATTTATAATTCCAACATAGGTTTAGGTATTAATTATAACTTTTTTGGCCCTTTAGACTATAAATTATATGGCGCGTATCAATTTAGCCTTACAAATTATAGTTTAACACCATCTGTTGAGAAACGCTATAATGGCATAACCTTAAGAACTGGACTTGTGTTTCATTTTTAACTGATGCTATTGTTTTCTACCAACAAACCGAATAAGCTTGGCTATGCCGTTGTGATAGAGTCCTTCTTCTAATTTTACAGTTGCCTCTTCAAGCTCTAAAACTTCAAAATTTGGAAAGTCAGCTAAGATGCATTCCTTTGAGAAAAGCATCTCTATTTTGTTTGGTCCACCGACATCTGGATTGGCCTCTCTAAGCGGTAAATTATTTTTACTAAATCCTTCAAGGATTACGATTCCTCCTGGTTTGATTAATTGACTAATTTTTTGATGATAAACAGATAAAATTGGCGGTGGAAAATGGGCGTAAATAAGTGCTGCCCCATCAAAGCTATTATCTATGTAATCCATTTTTAGAAAATCACCCACATTGTAATTTATTTCAACATTATGTTCGTTTGCTAATTTGATTGCTTTTGCTCTCCCTTTTTCGCTTATATCAAAAGCAAAAACTGCTATATTTTGAGACGCCGCATAAACCGCATTTCTGCCTTCTCCTTCTGCAGGCATTAATAGCTTACCACTTAATGCGTACTGAGCCAATTTTTCTTTTAAAAAAACATTTGGCTGTGTGCCATAAGCATAAGGTTCTGCTCCATACCGGTTATCCCACATTTGTTTCATATTCTCAATTTTATAATAAAGACACAAAGATATATCTTAACTAAACTGCTTCAAAAATAGCATAAAAAAACCCCGACAGTCTTTGTCGGGGCATTTATACTTCATGCCAATCTATTATAAAGGAAATATTA
>JAWWDX010000259.1:0-3724 GCA_033719695.1 Putridiphycobacter sp. | reverse complement strand
TTCTTGAACGTAAGTAGTATTAATTCCTTTAGGAGTTAGGCCAATTGCCTTCATTCTTTTTGAAATATAAGCAGCAGCCAATATTTCTCCTTTTGTTCCAATTTCACGCCCTTCTAATTTATCGTCAGCTAAATACGATACATCAGCATAATAGCTAGTTTGTTCATTGATGGCTTCGGTATTATTTTCTTGACCAAAAAAGCAGCTAGTAAGTAATAAGGATATTATTGAAAAGTAAATAAGTTTTTTCATGATTGCTTTTGATGTTTGTTTTTTCAGGTTGCAAATTTAATGTTTAATAAAATAGATTTAAATGACAATTCTCACTTTCTTTTGAAGAATAGAATTGTATTTTTGTGCTCAATAAAAAATAAGCAATGAAGAAAATACTTTTTTTAGCAATCCCAGCGTTATTTTTAGCTTGCGAAACATCTAACAATGCGGATGACGTAGCAAATGAACAAAGTGCAGACGGATATTCAGGGGCCACTCAAAAACAAGAGCCACAGGAAGAAACACATTTAGCCAATATTAAACAGCTCACATTCGGAGGCGATAATGCTGAAGCCTACTGGAGTTTTGATGATACTAAATTGGTTTTTCAAGCAAAAAATGAAGCCTGGGGAGCGGCTTGCGACCAAATTTATACCATGACATTAGATGAAGATTTGAGTAATGGTGAAATTCCACAGATGGTAAGTACTGGTATGGGAAGAACAACTTGTAGTTATTTTATGCCGGGCGATTCAACTATTATTTATGCCAGTACACATTTAGGAGATTCAGCCTGTCCGCCAGAGCCACCTAGAGGAGATAAGTACGTATGGCCAATTTATGCCACTTTTGATATTTTTATTGCAGATTTACAAGGTAATATTGTTAAGCAGTTAACCAATCACGAAGGGTATGATGCAGAAGCCACAGTTTCACCTAAAGGCGATAAAATTGTGTTTACTTCAACACGATCGGGAGATTTAGAGCTGTATACTATGAATATTGATGGCTCAGACATTAAGCAAGTTACGACAGAGTTGGGGTATGACGGTGGTGCTTTCTTTTCACCAGATGGAGAAAAATTAATTTTTAGAGCATCACGACCACGTACGGAAGCTGAAAAAAAGGAATACAAGGATTTGTTGGCACAAGGTCTGGTGCAGCCTACAAATATGGAACTGTTTGTTTGCAATGTTGATGGTTCAAATATGCAGCAGGTTACAAATCTAGGTGGGGCAAATTGGGCACCATTTTTCCATCCTTCTGGGGAAAAAATTCTGTTTAGTTCGAACCACAAAACAAAATCATTTCCATTTAATTTATTTATGATTAATATTGATGGAACAGGATTAGAACAAATTACTTTTGATGAAGAATTTGACTCATTTCCAATGTTTTCATATAACGGTAAAAAATTAGTGTTTTCTTCAAATAGAAATAACGGAGACACACGAAATACAAATATGTTTGTTGCAGATTGGGTTGACTAATGTCGATAAAAAACAAATTAAAACTAAAAAGTGCAGTGTTAATGACTGCACTTTTTTTTTAATTGTAATTTTCAGAAATATAATTTATTTTCCAGCCGTTTTCTGTGTTCATAAGCATCATATCAAAGGATAAAAGGTTGTTTTGCTTGTCGGCAAAAGTGAATACGTAAAGATTGAAAACAGTTTTTGTGTCATCTGCCATTACTGTTTTTGTTAAATTAAGTTTGTGAGATTGGTAGGTGTAAATTAATTCTCCCTCTTCATTTTTAGCTGAAATTTTAGTATAAAAATCTTGAATGTACTCTAATCGTTTTTGATCCATCTCAGGGTAAGTTTTACCAAAATATACATGCCAGCGATCTTTAACTTCATAGGTAAATTTGTTACTGGTAATAATTGAATCGATTTCACTTCTTGAAGCAACAACACTCAGTATTTTTAACATCTGCTGTTTATTAATTTGTTTGGCTGTGTATTTTGCCAATTTTTCAGCTGTTTTAAACCCTTTTCTTAATTCATAGTCATAAGCTTGAAGGTATCTATTATATGGTGTTAAAATTACTTCTCCACCTCTAAAAAAGAGCTCTGCACCATTGTAGATATCATTTTTTATCTTTTTAGTGACGGGCTGCAATTGTACTTGTAAAGGAAAATGATATTCCCGCTTTCTCATTTGCTCAGCGAGTTCTTTTTTGTAATGACACTTTACGTGATAAGAAATGAATTTATCACCACCAAATTCAATTTCATATAAACCATTTTTTTGCAATCTTACTTCGTAATTCCCGAGGCTGTCAGTTTTAGTTTTGGTAACGGTAGTAGGAGAATTAGCATTGAGAGCATATTTAAAATGTGTCGTAATTTCAGCATTTGGAACTGGCACGCTGTCTTTATCAATGACACGCCCTTCCAAAACGAGTATATACTCAATTTTATATGACTTTTGACTAAAACTTGTAATGGTCAGGAAGCTAATGAGTAGGAAAAAAATTGATTTGATATTCATGTGTAATTCTTTCATACAAATTTATGTAAAGCATTTTTGATTAACTATAAGAGTAGACGAGTTATTTTTAAATAAGTTGACTGACGGGATTGTTAGGGGGTGACATAGTTTGTAATTTATTCAGTATTATTTTGTAAAATTGTGTATATAACTATAATTATGTGGAAGGTAGCACTGTTTCTTATGTTTACACTTATTGCTGTACCAGCAGTAACTTTTTTATATGACGAGCCTTTGAATGATCTTCAAAAACAGGTGTTGGAGATTTTATTGTGGATTTACGGTATCGCTGCTACAATAACATTTGTTTTAAGCACTATCACTGACAATTACAGTCAGGTAGATAAATTATGGAGTATCATCCCCGTGCCTTATATTTGGGTAATTGCTTATTATTCGGGATTTGAACCCCGGTTGAATGTGATGGCTCTGCTAGTGACCTTGTGGGCCGTTAGGTTAACCTTTAATTTTGCGAGAAGAGGTGGCTATTCATGGCGGTTTTGGGCTGGAGAGGAAGACTATAGGTGGTCGATTTTACGTGCCAAACCAGGGTTTGAGCAAAAATGGAAATGGATGCTGTTTAACCTTCTATTTATCTCTGCCTATCAAATGGGCTTAATTTTGTTATTTACATTGCCAGGATTAAAAGCCATGGGTAGTTCAGTGGCCCTAAATTTTGTAGATTACCTTTTGGCAGGGCTCATCATTATATTAATTGTAGTTGAATTCATTGCTGACCAACAACAATTCGAATACCAGAGTCAAAAATATACTTTGAAGAAAAGAGATGAGCACATACCTTTCTATAATGTTGGATTTACACATACTGGTTTATGGGCCTATATGCGACATCCTAACTATATGGCTGAACAAGCTATTTGGATTGTTTTCTACTTTTTCAGTGTCAATGCTACAGGTTATTGGATTAACTGGAGTATTGCAGGGTGCTTATTACTGATACTTTTGTTCAAAGGGAGCTCCGATTTTAGTGAGTCGGTATCGGTTAAAAAGTATCCAGAATATCAACGGTATATGAAAGAGGTAGGCCGATTTCTACCTATTAAAAAACGCTTTAAACTTTAATGAGAAATAGCCGACTTAAATGCTTTCACACCTGCTTTTATGGCAACAGGTAAATAGTTTTCAGAAGGTGGAATCGGACAACTGTATCTTGAGTTATAATGGCAATAAGGGTTGTAAGCCTTATTGAAGTCTATTAATATTTCGTTACCTG
>JAWWDX010000258.1:0-3763 GCA_033719695.1 Putridiphycobacter sp. | reverse complement strand
GGACATACTGCTATTTTACTAGGTGTTGCCACATTATTATCGGCCCAGCCCATTGAAAGCGGTAAAGTTACTTTGGTGTTTCAGCCTGCTGAAGAAAATGGCAAAGGTGCCGAAGCGGTATTGGCCGATCCTTACTTTAAAACATTATCATTCGATTATGTCTTTGCACTCCATAATTTGCCTGGCTTTCCCATGAATCAAATTGTTTTAAGAGAAGATAATTTCAACGCGAATGTAAAAACCTTGATAATTGACTTTAAAGGAAAAACAGCCCATGCGGCTGAACCCGAAAAAGGATATAATCCGAGTTTGGCGATTGCAGAAACTTTGCAGTTTTGTGACCAAATTACTGTAAACAAACCTGAACAATCAGACTTTTTCTTAGTTACCCCAGCGTATACTCAAATTGGACAAACTGCTTACGGTATTTCACCTGGCTTTGGCACCTTACACCTCACCATAAGAAGTTGGGATTTAGAATTATTCGATCAAAAAATAGATTTACTCCAAAACCGAATAACTGCTATTTGTGAATCCTATCATCTAACAGTAGATTATAGTTGGACAGAGGTATTTTATGCCAATATGAACAATGCGGCAGCTGTGCATGAAATTAGGCAAGCAGCTAGTCAAAATGGGGCTGAAATCAATGAACTAAAAGTACCTTTTAAATGGGGCGAAGATTTTGGCTTGTTCACACAAATTTTTAAAGGCGCCATGTTTGGCGTAGGAGCAGGTGAGGATTCACCGGCCTTGCATAATCCCGACTACGATTTTCCGGACGACATCTTACCAACCGCTATTCAAACATTTATGCAAATCATCAGAAACAACACATCAGCTTAATGTCACAAACCTCATTTATCACCATTTCAAAGTCGGCACTTAAAACCAATATTGATTTTATTCAAACCTTATTGGGCGACACGGAATTTTCTGCTGTTGTGAAAGGCAATGCCTATGGACATGGCATTGAGGTTTATTGCCCAGTGATGGTAGAGCTCGGTGTGACCCATTTTAGTGTTTTTAGCGTACATGAAGCCATGCGTTTGAAAGCCATATTACCAAATCATATTAACATTATGATTATGGGACATATTGACTTGCCATCCTTAGAATGGGTCATTACAAATGACATTTCCTTTTTTGTATTTGAAAAGAACAGATTGAAAAAAAGCATTGACATTTCAAAAAAAGTAGGTAAAAAAGCCAAGGTGCATATTGAAATAGAAACAGGCATGAACCGAACTGGCTTCGAAATGGAATTTGTGAAAAACCTTATACAGTATTTAGAAAAACACAAAACTTGGATTGAAGTTGAAGGTGTTTGTTCACATTTAGCGGGCGCCGAAAGTATTTCCAATTACAAACGTATTAAAAAGCAAATTAAGAACTTTAACCTTGTAAAGGATCGGTTTGTACACAAAACAGATTTTAAACCAAAATTCCATTTGGCCTGTTCTGCCGCGGCTTTGCAATACCCAAAAACTAAACTCGATCTAGCCCGAATTGGTATTTTACAGTATGGTTTTTTTCCAAGCAATGAAGTTTTGGTACAATACCTCACTAAACATAACAGCCAGGTAAACCCACTCAAAAGGGTGATTTCATGGCGAACAGAAGTGATGGACATTAACACCGTGAAGCCTGGTGAATTTGTCGGTTATGGTACCTCATACTTTACTAATGCTTACACAACCATTGCACTTATACCAGTAGGATATGCGCATGGTTTTAGTCGCTCATTAAGTAACCAAGGCAAAGTGCTCATACAAGGTAAGCGGTTTGATGTGGTTGGTACCGTTAATATGAACATGACCGCTATTGACATTGCTGGTTGCGACGACATTAAGATAGGCGACGAGGTTGTACTAATTGGTATGCAAGGTGACCTTGAAATATCAGTAGCCTCATTTGGTGACTTTAGTAATTTGTTAAATTACGAATTACTCACCCGCTTACCTGAATCAATTGAACGAAAAATTATTGAATAATGGCCGAATTAATCATTCATACACAAAAAATAAAAGATAACATCAAAGCCCTCAGTACCTACTGTCATGAGAATGGTATGGAATGGAGCCTAGTCACAAAAGTTTTTTCAGGCGATAAAGAATTTTTGCGCCATGTCTTAACCACAGAAGTGATTGCCAATATTAATTCTGTTGGTGATAGCAGGCTGACAAGCTTAAAAAACCTAAAAGCCGTCAACCCCGATATTAAGACGATATACATAAAACCACCTGCAAAAATTTATGCCGAAGATGTGGTAAAATATGCTGACATTTCACTGAATAGTTCATTTACAACCATTCTAGCATTAAACGAAGCTGCTAAAAAAGCAAATAAAGTGCATCAAATTATTATCATGATTGAGCTAGGTGAATTAAGAGAAGGTGTAAAAAGAAGCGACATTATGGATTTCTACGAAAAAGTATTTAACCTACCTCATATTGAAGTGATTGGAATTGGATCAAATTTAGGTTGTATGTATGGTGTAGAACCAACCTACGACAAGTTATTGCAGCTGTCGTTATACAAAGAACTCATTTCAGCTAAGTTTAACAAGAGTCTGGAGCTCCTGTCTGGTGGCACTTCTATTACACTACCTTTGGTTGAAAACAAAACCATTCCTAAAGAAATAAACCATTTTAGAATTGGGGAAGCAGCTTTTTTTGGTATCAGTCCTTTTGATAATAAGCGCTTCAAAAACCTCAATACCGATACCTTTGAATTTAGCGCCAACATCATTGAATTAGAAGATAAAAAACTAGTCCCAGATGGCATTATATCTGATGCCAATATTGGTCATACCGTGGATTACGAAGAAATGGACATCAGCGATTCAAGCTACAAAGCTATTCTCGATTTTGGTTTGTTAGATGTTGACAAAAATGATATTGAGCCTTTAGACGATTCTATTACCTTTGTGGGCATAACATCCGACATGCTAGTAGTTGATTTAGGCAGCAATAAAACAAGAGATGGCAAAATGAAATACAGCGTTGGCGATAGAATTAAATTCACTCCTAATTATATGGCTGTAGCGCGCTTGCTAAACTCTAAATTTATCGATAAAAAGTTCGATTAAGGCAGACCGACCTTACGTATTAAATATTAGTTTTTTTGCTTGTCCATGGCAAATATTAACTACTTTATGGTTTACAACTCTATAAGAACAATTTCTTTCTGCAGTTTTTTTAAATCAAAAAACACTTAGTTATTAATTGATTAACAATTACATATTCGTTTAAAAACATTTACAAACGACTATTATACGTTTACAAGTGCTTAATAGACGATTAGTAGTTTTATCTCTCCGTTACTTTGCCCTGTCGAATCGAAATAATGCATGCTAAACCGACTAGACAAAATTAATTATAATACAAATCTGTTACGTTAAAATCATATAGCACGTAACCTAAAACAAACACATCATGAACAATTTAAGAAACAAAGTACAATTAATCGGACATTTAGGACAAGCACCAGAAGTAATTTCATTTGACAGCGGTAATAAATTAGCAAAAATGACCTTAGCAACTAACGAAACATACAAAAATGCAAAGGGCGATAAAATAACAGATACCCAATGGCATAACTTAATAGCTTGGGGCAAAACAGCCGAAATCATTGAAAAGCATCTTGGAAAGGGGCAAGAAGTAGCCATAGAGGGGAAATTGATAACCAAAAGCTACGAAACCAAAGCAGGCGAAAAACGATACCGCACCGAAATTCAAGTGAGTGAACTCTTAATGTTAGG
>JAWWDX010000257.1:0-3764 GCA_033719695.1 Putridiphycobacter sp. | reverse complement strand
GGTACAATGGTCGATACTTGGGCTACTGTGGGATCTTGCGCACAAATTGGAAAAAATGTTCACTTAAGTGGAGGTGTTGGTATTGGAGGTGTTTTGGAGCCTTTGCAGGCTGCACCGGTTATCATAGAAGACAATGCATTTATTGGATCGAGATGCATTGTTGTGGAAGGGGTTAGAGTAGGTAAAGAAGCCGTTTTAGGGGCTAATGTTGTACTCACAATGTCAACTAAAATTATTGATGTTACTGGCGACGAGCCAGTAGAAATGAAAGGTCATGTCCCGCCAAGAAGTGTGGTAATTCCAGGGTCATACACCAAAAAATTTCCTGCAGGTGAATTTAATGTGCCATGTGCCTTAATTATTGGAAAGCGAAAAGAAAGTACAGATAAGAAAACGTCGTTAAATGATGCTTTGAGGACTCATAATGTGGCTGTTTAGATGCTAGGTCGATTACTTCAATTTCGCTCAGTACAAGTCGCTTTTAGATGAAAGACGATAGATTTAATTGTTTTTTAAACTTGAGATTTTTTTAATGCCGAATCATTTTATATAATTTCTCAGGACGAGTTTACCTTTTACTTAATTTGCTTAGAAAGACAACCCTCCAACTTAGCTTGTTTAGGCAGAGGAATTATTGAATTACGAAGCAGAAAATCCCAGAGTCGCCATAAAACCTTATTCGAAGCAGTAAATCCTTCCCTTTGGGAAGGTGGCCAGCGTGCGGATAGGAATTTATCGCAACCCAAAACCTACTCGTGCAACCAAACTACATTATATTAGAAAAACCCAACACCCAAAGGTGAAGCTCTAATACTTGGTATCTATTGAATCACTGAGGACATAAGAGGACATTAAGATGTACGAGGGTCAGTGTTGTGCTGAGCTAAAAGCTAACCGATATAAGCCAAGCACCAGTTCTTGAAAAACAAAAAATACGGTAATTATTGAAACCTTCACACAATTAATTCCTTATTACCCACCTTGCGTTCTTAAATCCTTAACGCTTGATCTTGTCAACTTTTCCGTTCTAAAACAATTATTTCTCAAATATCCTGTCGTTTCCCCATTAATGATTAATTTTGCCTTTTTAAATTTTATATAATGGATAGAAATTCCGTCATAGGATTATTATTAATAGGAGGTATATTATTAGGTTTTAGCATTTTTAATGCACCATCCGACGAAGAAATTAAACAAGCTACACAAACTGAAATAGTTGACAGTTTAAAAACAGCAGCAGTAAAAGGCGTTGATACCCTAGTTGAAACACCATTATCACCAGTTGAAACACCTGCAGTGCCAACGAATTTAGTACCAAAAACTGATGCAGCAGGCATGGTAATGATGGATAGCTTGAACAACATTGTTTATGTTGATCCGGTTACAGGCTTAGATACCATTATTCCTGCAGTAAAAGAAAATACGACAATTACTTCGCCAGAAAAACTATTCACACTTGAAAATGATGTACTTAAGTTAGAGGTAAGTTCTAAAGGTGGGTATGTAAAAAATGCTTGGATAAAAGATTATAAAGATTACCAAACATATGTGAATGGCGGGAATGATTATTTAAAACTATTTGATGAGAAATCAAAGTATGGCGTGAGCATTGCCATTGGTGGCAAAACCATCAATACCACAGATTACGATTTTAAAGTTGTTAGTGAAAGTGCAACGGCTTTAACTATGCAAGCTGAAATTGCTGGCAAAACAGTTGATTTTGTATACGCGTTAACTGAAGGCTCGCACGATCTGTCACATGTGATAAAATTTAATGGTTTCGAAGGTGCTTCACCTGGTCAGACGACCTTATTAACTGATATTAAATTATTATCAACTGAAAAGTATTTGTTAACAGAGCAAAGAAACGCCACCGTTTATTATGATGAGGAAGGCTCGTACGATTATCTTTCTGCTATGGGAGATGACGAATTAGTGTTTGAAGAAAGAACCAATTGGATTGCCTTTAAACAATTATTCTTTTCGGCCATTGTGATGAAGAAAGACGGTTTTGGTGTTGGGTCTGAGATAGCTGTGTCTAACCGACCGGAAAATGATTCAACCTATTTAAAGGACTTTACAGCATCCTTGAATTTAGGTATTAATAACATGGCTGAGTCGGTTGCCTTGACATGGTATATTGGCCCAAATGATTACGATATATTAGCGTTACACGGCAATGGTTCAGAAGATATTGTTGATCTGGGGTGGGGCATGTTCAGATGGTTAAACGTCTATGCTTTTCGTCCAATTTTTAATTGGTTTTTAAGTTGGGGAATTGGTGCTGGTTTGGCCATTTTCTTACTCACTATTTTTGTGAAGTTGGTATTGAGTCCGGTAAACTACAAAATGTACAAATCGTCTGCCATGATGCGTGTATTGAAACCAGAGATTGAAGAGATTGGCAAGAAATTTCCTAAAAAGGATGATGCCATGAAAAAGCAGCAAGCTTTAATGGCGCTTTATAAGGAAGCTGGAGCCAGTCCGCTTGCTGGTTGTGTGCCAATGCTAATACAATTCCCTATTTTAATTGCTATTTTCCGATTGTTTCCTTCTGCTATCGAAATTCGACAAAAAGCATTTTTATGGGCAGAGGATTTGTCAACTTATGATCAAATTGCTTCTTGGAGCGGAAATATTCCACTATTGAGTTGGGCATATGGAAACCACATTAGTTTATTTACATTATTGATGGCCATTACTACGCTATTGTATACGCATTTCAATAGTGCTAATACACAAATGCCAACGCAAGAGGGGATGCCAAATATGAAGGTGATTATGTATATATTCCCATTTATGATGATCTTCTGGTTTAACTCTTATTCTTCAGGCTTGAGTTTTTACTATTTTATTTCAACTTTAATGACCATGGGAATTATGTGGGCTATTAAAACGTGGATGTTGGATGAAGAGAAAATTCATGCAAAAATTGCAGCTAATAAGGCAGCGCCAAAGAAAAAGAAGGGTAAATCTAAGTTTGCTCAAAGATTAGAAGAAGCGCAAAAATTACAGCAAGAACGCGCTAATAGAAAGAAATAAACCCAAAGTAAATGAAAATTCCGTTAAGAGTAGCCATGGTCTGTTTCCTGATTTCAGTTGGGATTACACTTGGGTTTTATTTTGCGGGAGAAACCGTTTTTGCGGCTCAAATTGGTGGCTTGTGGAACATGTTTTTATTGCTTTCAGCCATTGGTGTTGGGATTTATTTTACAAAGCGCAGTCAAGGATTTGATAATACTACTAGCTTTGGCGAAGACTTTAAAGTTGCAGTTCAGGGGGGGGTAGTATTCGTTGTGTTATTGTCGCTATTCACTTATGTTTTTCATGAAAAAATTGATAATTCGTTTATTGAGTTAAAAATGAATGAGCGACTAGATGCTAACTTGAAGAATGTACCAAATGAAGCCGCTTATTTAGAATTACAAAGTGAAGATCCTATTTGGAAGGGCAAATCATATTTGGACTATATTGAAAACCAAGAGGATCAGGCCGCGGTAGGACTATCTGCCTATTCTTTGGCTATTGGTCATTTAGGAATAGGATTATTTTTAGCCCTCTTTTTCTCCGTTGTGACTACATTTATTTGGCGAAAGATTGTGATGATGGATGCTAGATAGTTACTAGTTTTTGCTTGTTTGATAGTACTCTCATCTAAGTAATAGAATAACAGTTGTTTCAGCAGAAGTTACTGATCTGATCACTGTTTAATTCTAACACATAACACATAACTCCTAACTATTAACCCCTAACTCTTACCCCCC
>JAWWDX010000256.1:0-3801 GCA_033719695.1 Putridiphycobacter sp. | reverse complement strand
ACCAATGCTGCCTGAAGCACCATTAATCAAAACTTTATCTCCACTATTAATTTTCACCTGATCGGTAAAAAAGGCAAGTGCGGTACAAGCACCATCAATAATGCCGGTAGCTTCTGCTGGACTGGTATTCTCTGGTTGCTGAACAAGCAAGCCATCCTGTGGCAAACAAATGTATTCGGCGTAAGCGCCACAATTTAGTCCGGTTTCGGCAATTACTTTGTCCCCTATCTTAAACGATTTTACATCTCTCCCAACACCTTCAATTACACCCGCAAGGTCTGTCCCGGGTGTTTTAACTTTCGGTTGTTTAATACCCGTAAATATTCTACCAAAATAAGGAGTACCTTTGCGCATCATTCCACTTGCTCTTGTAACCGAAGTTGCTAGAATTTTAATGAGTACCTCATTCGATTTAGGCGTCGGCTTATCAATCTGCTTCAGTTTCAGAACTTCTGGTCCTCCATAAGCATTTACTATTATTGCTTTCATCATAATTAATTTGAGTTTATATTTATTTAATTAGTAGGCAAAACCACTTAATTGCAGGGCAAAGGTATGGACATGCCATGGCCAAGAAGTTCTAGATTTCAAACAGCTGTGCGGACTTATAAATCAGAACTAATTATTTGCGAATTGCAATTCAAAGATGAAATGGAAAATGCGTTAATCGGTTTATGATGACTGGCTTTTTAAGAATTGTTTTGGGGTTAAGCCTGTTTCCCTTTTGAAATAGGTATTAAAAACCGTTTTTGAATTAAAACCACTGTCGTAGGCCAGTCCGATTAAAGTTAAATGTGCATTCTTTGGATCTTTAGCTAAGGCTTTAAATTTTTGAATACGGTAAGCATTAATAAATTCATTGAAACTTTTGCCAATATGCTCATTTAGTAACCAAGACAATTGATTAGGATGGATACCAATTTGGTCCGCCAAGGAACGAAGGGATAAATTTGGGTCTAAATAAGGGGAGGCTTCACTTAAATGTTCAAGGAGTTTATGCTTAAATGCAAGGGTTGCTGATTCGTTAAGCAAGGCTTTCTTTTTTTTAGGATTTGAAACCTTGTACTTTCCAATAGAAAAGATAATATCATGAAAAGCTTTAAACCTTTTGTCAGTTCGAAGGTTCGCCGCAACAGGATCTACATAGCGCAACATTAACAAGGTTGATTTTGTTTTAATCCCTTTTTCCACCCAAGCAAAAGCCTTATCCATTTCGCCCATGAAAGCGTGAAGTAAAAATAAGAATGAATCTGCTGCAAATCCATCAGGCTCGTCAGCCATTGCTTGCAATATCCTTTTCTGTACTATGAGATTTTCTTGGTCTTTTAATCCTGCATAACTTAGCGCTATTGCGCCAACTTTCTCTCCTTCTGGCAATATAACATGGTTATTTTCTAAATAGGCTAATACTGTTTCATAGCGTTCCAGTTTTATTAAACTTAAACACTTTACGGCATGTGCAGGAATATTTTTGGGGTTAACTTCCAAACAGCTATCCAATTGTTTTAAAGCTGCAGCATAATTATCAGTCATATAATCGAAATAAGCACTGAAGAATAATGTTTCTTGTGAAAGAGGATCAATTCCCAGAGCAATATCTAAATGTTCTTTTGCTTTTTCACGATCCCCATTTAAAATATAAAGAAATGATAAAAATTGTTGAGATTCTACATAGTTTGGTTTCAATTGTATGGATTTTTTGGCGTGCGCCAAAGCTTCCCCAAAATTCGATTCTGTAAAAAATGAGCTATTCGCTTTTTGATAATAGGCTTCTGGATTGTTTGGGTCTAAAGCCAATGTTTGCGCAACCAGTTTATTCGACTGTTCCCATCCTTCAATAAAAGGCATTAAACCAGTCATTACTCTAAAACTGTAAACATCTGCCAATCCAATTAAGGCATCTACATGATTCGAATCTAATGCCAAGGCCTTTTTATAAAATGTTTCTGCAAGAACAATATCATCTGGATTCCATTTATTTTTATGAAACCTTGCCATTAATGCGTATTCATAGGCATTAATATTATCTGTTCCTTTAGTATACAAATGATCAGCCAATTCGAAGTGACCGAACTGCTCTCGAATTTTTTCGGCAATAAGCAAACTGATTTCGTCTTGTATCTCAAAAATGTTTTTTAACTCTCTATCCCATGTCTCCGACCAAAAATGAAAGTCATCTTCCGCTTGTATTAATTGCGCGGTAATTCGGATGATATTGCCAGCCAAGCGCGCACTGCCTTCTAAAATAATAGATACCCCCAGGGTGTTCGCAATGGTAGAAATTGGTAATTCTTTCTTTTTAAAATGAAAAGAGGAGGTTCTTGAAGTCACTTTTAAGGAAGCAATTTTTGACAAGGCATTGATAATTTCCTCTGTAATACCGTCACAGAAATACTCATTTTCATCATTAGAACTCATGTTCTTAAATGGTAAAACGGCTATGGAAAGACTATTGTTCAATTGATCAGTTCTTTAAACAAAAATAGATGATTATTAAAATAAATCCAAGTGAATTTAGTAGGATTTAGGGTTAGCAGGGTATTAGCGTTTTTGCACTATTTATAGGAATCAAAAAAGTACCATCTGTGAAATTCCGAACTTGCTTTTGAGAATCCGAACTTTTGTGCAGCACAGTACCAATAACTTTGTGGCATCAATTACAATGGAAAGATAACTTTCTGAATTAACTAAAAGAAAATGAAACACCTAAAACACTTATTAATCTTACTAATCATGTCGAAAAATTATGCTTTTACGCAAAATGAGGAAAAATCATTGTTCAAATCCGAAACAGGAAAACAAGAGATTCTTAAACTATATGATGAAAAATTGAGGGAATTGCAAATAGAATACCACTATGAAAAAGTGAACACTAGTTATGGCTTAACTAATATAATTGTGAGTGGCGACCGCTCTAGCCCCCCTTTAATTCTAGTACATGGATCAAATGGTTGTGCACCAATTGCATTGGAATCCTATCCAAATTTATCCAAATCTTTTAGGGTTTATGCAGTAGATGTGCTTGCACAACCTAATAAAAGTGCGGAAACAAGATTGAGTATGAAAGACGATTCCTATGGCACATGGATGAATGAAGTGATTGATAGCTTAAATATAGATAGTGTGACCATGGCTGGATTCTCTTTTGGCGGATTGGTGATATTAAAAACACTTGAGTTTGATGAAAGTAAAATAAAAGAAGTGTTTTTGGCAGCACCTGCCTACATTGTAAATGGAAATCCACTAAAAGCAATGAGAAAAATATTTATGCCAATGAAAAAATTTATGAAAACCAAAAAGGTAAAGTATGTGGAAAAATTCCTATTGGATGTATTTACCGAAAGGGACGAATTTGCCATAAAATACCTGTCCAAAGTTTTTGAATTCTTTGAAATGGACTTTAGTCAAGTACCGGTCATTAAGGCAAAAAAAGCATGTTTAATTAAAACCCCAATTACTATTTTTGCTGCAGAAAATGATATTATTTTCCCAGGTAATAAAATGATAAAACGAGCAGAGAAAATATTTCCATCTTTGCAGTATAGTATATTACTAAAAGACTCAAAACATGTGCAAAGTCAAACTGAAAACACAGCAATTGAACAAATAATTACAAAAAATTTATAACTTGAAAACTTAAAAAGCAAACCCATGAAAAAAGGAATGCAAAACGGACGATTAATAGCACTGTATTTTGTAATTATTGGCATATTTTTTCTACAAACAGGTTGTAAAAAAGATTTGCTTTTGCCAAAAAGTTCTATTGAAAAGGAATTAGAACGGGGTATTGAGGCTGGATTT
>JAWWDX010000255.1:0-3822 GCA_033719695.1 Putridiphycobacter sp. | reverse complement strand
GATACGACACGAATCCACAATACTCAAAAGACGGAAAGTACTTGGCGTGGTTAAGTATGAAAACTGATGGCTTTGAGTCAGACAAAAATGACATTATTTTATACAATATCGCATCCAAATCCAAAGAAAATTTGACAGCAAATATTGACCTCACAGTGAGTGATTTTGTCATTGATGATGCACAAGAGAAAGTTTATTTTAGAGCGAGCGCAATTGGCACTTATCAAATTTTTGAACTGGACATAAAAACCCGAAAATACAAAGCTATCACTAAAGGCGATCATAATTACACATCAGTTGCATTTGCAGGTGATAAAATAATTGGCGGAAAACAAAGTATGAATCACCCAACTGATATCTATGCTGTGCAGATTACGAATGGCATAGAAACACAACTAACAGATGTTAATAAGTCGATTTATGATAGTTTAGACATTGGTAAAATTGAAAAAAGATGGGTTGACACAAAAGATGGTAAAAAAATGCTCGTTTGGGTGGTGTACCCCCCTAATTTTAATCCGGCTAAAAAGTATCCAGCGCTTTTGTATTGCCAAGGTGGACCGCAAAGTGCAGTTTCGCAATTCTTCTCTTACCGCTGGAATTTCCAATTAATGGCGGCGAATGATTACATTATTATAGCGCCAAATCGTAGAGGATTACCAGGTTTTGGTCAGGCGTGGAATGATGCTATTTCGAAAGATTGGGGCGGACAACCAATGGATGACTATTTGTCGGCGGTAGATGAATTGAAAAAAGAACCGTTTATAGACGACAAACGAATTGGTGCCGTTGGCGCAAGCTATGGCGGCTATTCAGTATATTACTTAGCAGGTATTCATCAAAATAGATTTGCTTGCTTTGTATCACATTGTGGTTTGTTTAATCTAGAAAGTTGGTATGGTACAACTGAAGAATTGTTTTTCGCAAATTATGATATAGGTGGACCATATTATGGAGATACAATGCCAGCAGGATACGTGAAAAACTCACCACACCGTCAAGTTCAAAATTGGAACACACCTATGTTGATTTTTCAAGGAGAAAAAGATTTTAGAGTGCCAATGGGTCAAGGTTTAGAGGCGTTTCAGGCGCTACAAATTAAAGATATTCCTAGTCGTTTGATATTGTTCCCAGACGAAAATCACTGGGTTTTGTCACCACAAAACGGTGTGTTTTGGCACCGTCAATTTTACAGTTGGCTCGACAAGTATTTGAAGTAAAGGTTGCTTCTAATTGTTACTTACTTTAATGTCTTTTAAACGAATAACAGTTTTTATAAAGTAGGTAAAAAGTGGATGTGGAATGTCTTCTGTTGAATTCATTTGAGGGCAAAACATGGTAAACATATAGAAGTTCAATTTCCTAGATTTGAGTATTTCTGGATCAAAGTATTGATTTCTAGCTCCTATTTCAAATGTTTCTGCGAGAATATCTGAATATTGTGGTAATATCGAAAAGCGGGAAGAACTGAATTCTATAGCGCCTCTATGTATATATATCTTCTCACATTCAGATGACAATTGTGAAAGATTGACTTGGGTAAAATGGTTACCATCAACCAAATTGTCAGAAATGATTTTTTCGCCGCTATGATTTAATCCAATGTCGGCAAAATGAGATTGTACAACAATTTTAAAAATTTCACCCGTTCCTAAAACAGGTAAATTCATGGCTTTTAATTTATCAAGAATTGAGGTGAAATAAAAAGGCTTTTGAAATGGCCCTGGCGCAATGAGTACACCGTCAAATCCCTTCACTGTATCGTCGTCAAATTCACAAAACTCATGCTCACTATACCAAAAGAAATCAATTTGATGGTCAAGAATTTTCTCAACATGCTGTAATGCTTTGTTAGTCGCATTGTGTGAGTGATAAGCGAAATTATAATCACCAATAATAACAATCCTAATTGCGTTTTCCATCAATAATAATTATTCGCTTACTAAGTTAAGAAAAAAATGAGGAATACGCTATTGTGCTCTGCTTTTCTATGCCTTACGATACCAGCTTTAAATCTTCCTCGCAAATTATTATATCTAGCGACCTTACTGGAAGATATTTTTCTTTCATCATACTAGATATTGCTCCTTCAATGGTTTCTACCGAGCCATAAATGGCAGTAAAGAGAGATGAAACGCGAACAGTACCAATTTTAAAGCCCTTGAAATATACATAATAGCTGTAATTGCCGTCGAGGTGAAATTCACTCCGCTTGAGGGTTACTTTTTCACCTTCGGTCATGTGGTGATAAATATATATCATGTCAAAATTAAGTAAATCAGAAACATTGAAAACATGCTGAATTTTGGGTGTCAATTTGTTTGCTAATATCATTTCTTTAAGTCTTAATTTAAGCCCCAATTTGAGCATATGAATAATTGAACTGAAAATCTTGAATTTGATTTCTTGTTTGATCTTCTAAATTGTATTCGATTAATTGCGTGCCATCTTCTAAGTAAAGTACTTCACATGTATTTTCTAACCATTCTGAGCCATTGCTGACAAGTTTAGCTATGAGACGATTCAAATCGGTTTGCGATACTAATAATTTTGAGGTAATTATTTTCTCTCCAAATTCCATATCACAAATTATAGTAGCGTCAGCATCTCCTGATTCGTAAACAATTGATTTCACTCTAATCGAATCGTATATTTTAATAATCTTTTCCATAATATGCCTGTTTTTTTATTTTACAGTACAAGAATAAGATGGCAGAACGTATTCTATTTACGGACTAAAAAATACATATTGAAAAATCTAACCAAACACTAAAAAAGTGTTAGATTTACGACAAATTTCCAAATTTACTATGTCAAACATTCTTGTAATAGGAGCCGGATTATCTGCTTCATCCATGATTCGCTATTTTATTGAAAACGCCGTTATTGAAAACTGGCAAATTAGAATAATAGATAGGGATGAGGCCACTGCAAAACGAAAAGCAGGCACCTATCAATTCACTGAAGGATTTGGTATTGATGCCTTAAATAAAGAAGAAAGAAAACCATTTATTGAATGGGCTGATATCGTAATTTCTATGTTACCTGCACGTTTCCATGTTGACATAGCAAAGGATTGCATAGAGTATAAGACAAACCTCATAACACCGTCTTATATTTCGCCTGAAATGAAAGCACTGGAATCAGAAGCAACGCAAGCTGGAATTGTCATAATGAATGAAATTGGCGTTGACCCTGGTATTGACCATATGAGTGCTAAAAAGGTGCTAGATGATATTGAAACACTAGGCGGGAAAATGCATATTTTCGAGTCATTTACTGGGGGACTAATTGCACCTGATTCGGACAATAATCCATGGAACTATAAAATAACTTGGAATCCTAGAAATGTTGTGTTGGCTGGGCAAGGTGGTGCAGCTAAATTTATTCAAGAAGGACAGTATAAATATATTCCTTATCACCGCTTATTTCGAAGAACTGAAGTGGTTAGTATTGAGGGTTACGGACAGTTTGAAGGCTATGCTAATCGTGATTCTTTGAAATACAGAGATATTTACGGTTTGGATGACATACCTACTATTTACCGAGGGACGTTCAGAAGAAAAGGTTTTTCCAAGGCCTGGAATGTTTTTGTACAATTAGGGGCAACCGACGACTCTTATATTTTGGAAGGAAGCAAAAATATGACAAAGCGCGATTTCATCAACTCTTTTTTACCGTATCATCCTACTGATTCTGTAGAATTGAAATTAAGATATGGGTTAAAGATTGATCAAGATGATCCTATTTGGGATAAATTAGTGTGGTTAGGTATTTTTGAAACGGAAGGTATTGGCATTACGGAAGACGTTACCCCTGCAT
>JAWWDX010000254.1:0-3836 GCA_033719695.1 Putridiphycobacter sp. | reverse complement strand
GCCTATCAAGACGTTAAAGATACTACCTGTGTGGCACAGTTTAAAGTGGCGGCTGGTCAATCTTTACCTTTTAAAAATGCAGATGTAAATATAGCGTACTTTTTAGCATGGACCACAACACCTTGGACGTTACCATCAAACACAGCCCTAACGGTAGGTCCAAAAATAGACTATGTTTTGGTGCACACTTATAACCAATATACAAAAGAAGAAATACAAGTGGTATTAGCTAAAAACTTAGTTGGCAAACAATTTGGAAAAGGCTATACTGCAGTTGATGATCTAGAAGTTGTGAAAGCTTACAACGCAACCGATAAAAACATCCCTTACTATATTTCAGGGGAATGTAAAGGGAACGATTTAGTAGGTGTCAAATATGAACAACTATTACCCTATGTGCAACCTTGCGAAAATCCTGATAAAGCATTTGTGGTGATTCCTGGTGACTTTGTAACCACTGAAGATGGTACTGGCATTGTCCATACAGCCCCTACTTTTGGTGCAGATGATGCCATGGTGGCAAAAGCAGCAGGTGTACCTGGCTTACTAGTCATTGACGAAAATGGTAAACAAGTGCCTTTGGTTGATTTAAGAGGAAGATTCAGACCTGAAGTCAATGACCCTATTTTTGGATTTGCGAACGAATATGTAAAAGCAGAGTATTTAGAAGAAGGCGAAGAAGCTAAAGAACTGGCGATTCAACAAGAAAACCTAAAAGATATTATTTCAAACTTAAATAAATACTTAAGCGTTGACGAGAGACTAACCCTTAAATTAAAGATTGAAAACAAGGCCTTTAAAATTGAAAAATACGAGCATTCCTATCCTCATTGCTGGCGTACTGATAAACCTATTTTATATTATCCGTTAGATTCATGGTTTGTAAAAGTGGAAGAGAACCGCGAAAAATTAGTGGCTTTAAATAAAGAAATTAATTGGAAACCAAAGTCCACCGGCGAAGGCCGATTTGGCAAATGGTTAGAAAATGCCAACGATTGGAATTTATCAAGATCTCGCTATTGGGGAATTCCAATTCCAATTTGGACGAGTGAGGATAAAACAGAACAAATTTGTATTTCGTCGGTTGAGCAATTAAAGGCTGAAGCCCAAAAAGCGGTTGAAGCTGGTTTGATGAACACTAACCCTTTAGCGGACTTTGTACCAGGTGACATGTCGAAAGAAAATTACGACAAAGTTGACTTGCATAAAAACTATGTAGACAACATCATTTTAGTATCACCAACAGGCAAGGCTTTAAGAAGAGAAGCTGATTTAATTGATGTTTGGTTCGATTCAGGGTCTGTGCCATTTGCGCAACACCACTACCCGTTTGAAAATAAAGAATTGATTGATAATGGCAGTTTATTCCCTTCCGATTTTATTGCCGAAGGGGTTGATCAAACCCGTGGTTGGTTTTATACACAACACGCCATTGCAGGCTTGGTATTCGAGAAAGTTTCCTACAAAAATGTTGTCTCCAATGGTCTCGTATTAGATAAAAATGGTCAAAAAATGTCGAAGCGACTGGGCAATGCAGCCGATCCGTTTAAGACGCTAGATGACTTCGGCGCAGATGCCACCCGTTGGTATATGATTACCAATGCACAACCATGGGACAATCTGAAATTCGATTTAGATGGCATTACAGAAGTGCAACGAAAATTATTTGGCACACTCTATAATACCTATTCATTTTTTGCCTTGTATGCCAATATTGATGGATTCAGTTATGCTGAGCCTGAAGTAGAAAACAGACCAGAAATTGACCGTTGGATCTTATCCAAACTCAACACCCTAATTGGTGAAGTAGATGCTGCTTTTGCCGATTATGAGCCTACAAAGGCAGGTCGTTTAATTCAAAACTTTGTGATTGATGAATTATCGAACTGGTATGTGCGTTTATGCAGAAGACGTTTCTGGAAAGGCGACTATACGGAAGATAAAATTTCAGCTTATCAAACACTATATACTTGCCTTGAAACCGTTTCTATTCTTGGAGCGCCAATTGCGCCATTTTTTATGGATCAATTGTTTTTGGATTTGAATAGTACCACCCATAAAAATAATGTGGAATCTGTGCATATTGCCTATTATCCCGAGCAAAATACCCATTTAATTGATGCCGATTTAGAACAAAGAATGGGTATTGCGCAAAAAGTATCGTCTTTGGTGCTTGGCTTGCGTAAAAAAGAACAAATAAAAGTACGTCAGCCACTACAGCGCATTATGGTGCCAATTTTGGATGCCGATTTTAAGCGTAGAATTGAAGCCGTGAAAGATATTATTCTTTCAGAAGTGAATATTAAAGATATTGAATTGTTAGAAGACACCACTGGCATTCTAGTCAAAAAAATTAAGCCAAATTTTAAAACCATTGGACCAAAATACGGCAAGCAGATGAAAGCTATTGCCGGTATGGTAGGCGGATGGGATGCCTCTGATATTACAAAATTAGAACAAAACAATGGTTGGTCGGGTACCTTAAACGGAGAAGACATTGAACTCGATTTAGAAGATTTTGATATTGTTACAGATGACATTCCAGGCTGGTTAATGGCCAGTGAAGGTGGGTTGACCGTTGCACTCGATATCACTATTTCTCCAGAGTTAAAGCAAGAAGGTATAGCACGTGAATTGGTAAACAGAATTCAAAACTTCCGGAAAGAATCTGGCTTAGAAGTCATGGATAGAATAGCACTTACCTTCAACGCCAACGAAGAAGTGAAAACCGCCATTTTAGCTAACGAAACCTACATTTGCAATGAGGTTTTAGCCAATTCAATTGGCTTTGATACTTTAGATGCAAACACCGGTTTACTTGCCGATTTAGAAGAAGGTGACACATTTATTAAGCTTCATAAAACGCTATGATAGCAATTGTAATAGGCGCCACCGGCCTTATTGGTAAACAATTGGTAAAACAATTATTAGCTGACGACTTATACACAGAAGTAAAAGTGTTTTTAAGAAGAAGCACGGGTATTTCTAATCCTAAGCTAAAAGAATTCATTATTAATTTTGAAGCACTAGATCAATCTGTTCATTTAATTAAAGGTGATGTCCTGTTTTCAGTACTAGGTACTACGCTAAGAACGGCTGGTAGCAAAAATAAGCAATACAATATTGACTATCATTACCAATATAATTTTGCCAAAATTGCAGCCAATAATGGTGTTTCTAATTATGTCCTTCTATCCTCTATAGGCGCCAATGCCAAGTCGTCAGTTTTTTATTCAAAAATGAAAGGAGAATTGGACGAAGCCGTTCAAGAATTACCATTCGAACATATTAGTATTTTGCGTCCTTCCATGCTAGATGGCAATAGAGAGGAATTTAGACTGGCAGAAAAACTATTTACGCCCATTATGCGCGCTGTTGTATTGGTACCTTGTTGGAAAAAGTATCGCCCAATCAAGGATGTGACGGTAGCCAAAGCAATGAGAAACGCAGTTCATGAGAACGAAACTGCTTACCATATCTACGAATCAAATTATATATTTTTGCTGGCAGATAGTCGATAAAACTCAATTTAGGAATTCAATTTAATTGTAGTTTTAGAATTATTTATTCCAATGCATTCTCTATCTTTAGGCAATTACTTAAAGAAAAATATTATGAAGAAAAATTTACTTTCGATTTTTGGTATTGCTGCTAGTTTTGGTGCTTTTGCACAACTACCAGTAAGCACCATGCCAGACAACAAAAATGTTGTTTTAGAAGAGTTTACAGGAATTACTTGTGTATTTTGTCCTCAAGGGCACGCCATTGCAAACACTATTGCCGCCAACAACCCTGGAGATGTTGTTTTAATTAACATTCATACAGGTGGTTATGCT
>JAWWDX010000253.1:0-3836 GCA_033719695.1 Putridiphycobacter sp. | reverse complement strand
CAATAATTTTAAGTCGGCATCTTCGTTGATAGGACCAAAGGCATCTACCACTTGGCCGTTTACTTCAGCAGCAAGCACATTCCTTGCTAAACCTTCACTAATACCCTTTGCGATATCAAGTGCTGACGTTCCTTTTTCTACTTGTTTTACCGCCCCGTCGGGCAAAGTAATATTAATCATACGGACGATTTTTAAATATTTTGCAAAAGTACATAAAAAAAGCCCAGACTTTAAGGGTCTGGGCTTAAATTGTATTTAATAATAATTAGTTTTTGTATCCCATCACCAATACGACTGCTCCTCTGTGTTCAATGGTAGGGTTGGCATTGTTTGCGTCAGGTGTTGCTGGAATTTCATATTCTACAAACACCCTTTTTAAATTTGTATTTGAACTTGAGGCAGCTGTATATGCTGCATTTAATTCTTTTGTTTGCACAACAATATTTTGATCTTTCACCGAGTCAATTTGCTTTAACAAAACACGATTTGAAGCGTTCTTGCTTTCATCATAGATTTTGACAGTAATGTTTTGTGGGCATGATTTCCCATTAAAAGCTAATCTATACTCAGTATTATTAAAAAGATAAATCTCTACCTCTTTGGTTTGCTTGTAGGTTTTATAATTAAAATAAGTTGTTTTGTATCCGTCGTATAAATATGGCTTGATAGACTCTTTAGCCTCTGCTTTATTTTTCTTGATACTTTCTTTAAATTCTGTCAAATTGGTTACTTGCTGCGCAAATACAGCCGCAAAAACAAGTAATCCTATTAAGGCTAATCCTTTCTTCATTTCAGTCGTTTATTTTACAATATTTACTCTCAAGTCGCTAACTAAAGCACCTAATTTATTTATTTCCGCATCAGACAACGTTAAATCTGTACTTTGATCGCTTGCTCTGTGTGCTACTACAGAATCAAATGATTCGAAGCTACTTCTAATGTTCTCGAGGCCAGTAATCACAAACTCTAACCCACCTTCGGTATTCTTAGGATCTTTAAGACCTTTGATAATATTATTTAAAATTTCCATTTGTTCTGTAAGCATAAAGCCAACATTTTCATTCTTTGGATTCACTTTATAATCTGAATACCCTAAGTGCATTCCTTCAACCCACGCCCCAGCATAATGTACAGCTGCTACATGTTCCATTTGATTTTCTTCCATATATTCTTGAGAACGCTCGTGTATCTCAACAATAATCGTCTGAATTGAGTCTTGATTCTCTAAATTGTTATCAAATCTGGTCATTAAGTCTTTATTTTCAAAAACAGACTCCATTCCTTGCTGTTCAGCTAATGTTTGAATAGCGGTAATAAATTTTCGTGCGTCATTCGCTTGATTATTTGTAATGCAATAGGCTAAGTCAGCAGAATACACACCAAAATTCAACTTTGACTCAGCATCACTAGTATACTGAGCTATTTTATCTACAGAATTAGTTGACGCTGGGTTATAGGACATTCCTGACTTCTTGAAAATACTTGCAACCTGCAATGCAGATGGCAAATGATAATCTACTTCAGGCGATTCAAACTCATCCATTTCCAATTCTAACGCCGCAGAATCAATCGGCTCTACAGCTATATCATCTACAGAATCCGAACTGTCTCCACATGCCATAGCAGACATGCTTAATGCAACTACCAGCATCCCTTTAAACATATATTTCTTTACCATTTGCTATTATTTAAATGTTAGCGCTAAATTATAAAATGATTTTCATTTCAACCCCTTAATTTTATTTTTTTTTTAATTTAGTTACTATCAAAAAACTACCTGCTATAACATTATTAATTTTTGCGCTTATCGCAGGTATTTGTATTTCATTTTTTTTTGATGGTCCTTTGCCTCAAAACATCATCCTGTCATGTGTTGTTTCTGGGGCTATCATTCTATTAATAAGAAATGATAATTATGCTAAAGACCAAACCATTACCTCTGCAATTACTTTTTTTATTTTCCTTGGAGTAGGCTTGTACACTAGTCAATTAAACAAAACGGTAACCGCCTCCAATTATTTCCTAAACACACCCAGCAAATTTTATTTAGTTAAAAGTACAAACCCACCAATCGAAAAACCCAATAGTTTTCAGATTCACGCAACAATTCTACAAAGCGAACATGCAAACACCCAAGGCAAAGCACTCATTTATATCGAAAAATCAAAAAATGCTAAATCGATTTCATATGGCGATATATTGGTGGTAAAAAACAAATTCAAACCCATAAAAGCCAACGGAAACCCTTTTGAATTTGACTATAAACGGTATTTAAGAATTCACAATATCAACCATCAAGCCTATCTAAAAGAAAAAGACTGGAAGCTACACAAAAAAGCAGCTATTGATTTATTTGGATACATTTTTTTACTGCGCCAAACATGCGACCATTGGCTAGAATCATCCTCTTTGTCGACCCAAAATAAAAAGGTTGCTAAAGCCTTACTTTTAGGCGAAAAAGAGTTTTTAGATGAAGCAACCCTCAAATCCTTCTCAAGTGCTGGTGCCATGCATGTTTTAGCGGTTTCTGGTCTTCATGTTGGCATTATCATGCTCATTTTGCAATTTATATTAAAGCCGATAAAGCGCCTCAAATATGGCGAATTCGTCCATGCTATCATTGTGATATTTGGCGTTTGGTTTTACGCCTTACTCACTGGTTTCTCTCCCTCTGTTATCAGAGCAGCACTCATGTTTAGCTTCATTGTAATAGGCATGGGGCTACAACGGCAAAACTCCATCTATCAGTCCATCTTAGTGTCTGCCTTTATCATTTTGATTTTTGACCCATTTAGCTTGTTTAAAGTAGGTTTTCAACTAAGCTATTTAGCCGTATTAGGCATTGTATATTTTCAACCAAAAATTTACCGCGCTTTCTACTTCTCCTCAACCATCATTGACTATATATGGCAAATAACCTCGGTTTCTATTGCTGCTCAATTAGCTACTTTTCCGCTAGGACTATACTATTTCCATCAATTTCCGAACCTATTCTTTATTTCTAATATTATTGTCATTCCACTTGCAGGCATTATTCTCATGCTTGGTTTTGTGTACTTCATACTTCATTTTGCACAACCTTTAAGTTACATACTCGAACAAGTAATTGACTTTTGCCTCACCTTTCTTCACAAAAGTGTTACCCTTATTGAAAATCTGCCATTTGCTATCATCTGGGGAATATCTATTCACTGGGTTGAAGTATTTCTAATTTATTTTCTCATTTTATCATTCGCATTTGCTTTCGTTAGAAAGTCAAAAGCTCTTTTTTTTAGCTTTTTAGGCATTGGTTGCTTACTTTTGGTTTTTAAAGGTTTGGAACAACAAAATAATTTTGAGCAACGACACTTTGTTTGCTACAACATTAAAAATGATTTTGCTTTAGATGTTTTTCAAGGTCCCGACAACACATTTATAAGCACACCTGCATTGCTAACCAATGAGTCGAAGCTCTTATTTCACGTAAAACACTTTTGGTATCATAAAAGAGGCAGTAAAAGCCCTTATCGAATCATCAACATAGAAAATCTTAAAAATCCCATTATAAAACTTTCAACCAATGAAACTGTCTGCATTATTAACAAATCGGCCAACCAATACCCCTTGTCGAATTATATTATTCTCTATAAGGTTGATTACATAGATAAAAAAGTGTTAAACGCATGGAAAAGTCATTCAGCCCGTTTGATTTTACACGCTGATTTACATTGGAAACTCAAAAACTATTGTCAAATGAACTACCCTAAAGAATTACTATTCAACCAGTCAGAAAAGGGTGCCTTTGAACTTAGTTATAAATAATTTCATTATCTGGGCTGCGGTTTCCTATACTGCTT
>JAWWDX010000252.1:0-3840 GCA_033719695.1 Putridiphycobacter sp. | reverse complement strand
ACTATCAAGCTAATTTTATTCACAAAGAAGCAGATGATGCTTTGGATAGTGTGGTAAATTTTTGAACTATTATCAGCCATCTGCAAATATTTTAAAGTCATATTTCAACATATTCAATTGCCATTCCCTTACCTTTACCAACATAATTTTATGTTTATGGTGTTAAAGGTTAAATGGACTGAATTTAAAAGTAGTCTTGAAAATTTTCAGTCCGAAGGAAATGCGCTTATTAAAAAATATAAAGCAGCAAGAACTGAGGATTTATTAAATGAATTGAAAGAGGAAAAACAATCGTGGGAAAGCGATGTAATCAGTTATGTAAAGGCTTCTTTTGACCCTGAACACACCAATTTTGCATACGAGTTTAAGGCTCAACAAGGATATAATTTCGGAATGAAATTAGGTATCGACCAAAGAGTCAAAAACACTATTCAAACCATTAAAGATGAAATTAATGGGCTTGATTACTATTTAAAAATATTATTCATTTCAGATGCTATTGTGCGAGCTGATGACATTGATTTAGAAGAGCGTAAAAACCTTGATACCGAAGGCATTCTTGATCTTATACTTTCTAAACTATATGAACTGTATAATGATGGGAAATACTATTCTATTAAGTGGATTCTTGAAGGTAACGGCCTAAAGTTAGGTGGGCGTAGCGAAGATTGGGACTATGGTAGAATGCTTGAAGAACGAGGCCTTATTGAGACTATGAATGGTCGTGAGGTAAATGCCAAACTAAAACTTGAGGGAAAGTATGCCATTGAACAAGCCAGAAAATCCCAAGTGCCCGACTACTCAAAAATTAGCGATTCTGATGAAGAATTAAAAACACTTCTCAAAGAGGTACTTGCCGAAGTTAAAAGATCAGGATATGGTCAGCAAATCATCTTCGATGAGTTTGATGAGCTGCGCAAAGACATTCCGCATCTTAGCAAAAAATCGTTTGGTCAGTTATTAAAATCAAAACTTGGCGATTTGGTCGCAGCCAAAGCCTTTGACAAAGCTATCGCCAGCGACATATTCAAACAATTTACTAACCAAATATTTCCATTTTAACGTATGAGAATATGGGCAGGTATTAAAAATAGAATAGTTCAATTCTTCCGAAAAGAACCACCACCAGAATATGAGGTGACAGAATATGTGTTTTCGGATAGACAACCTCTTGATGGTTCTTCGACCATTTCATTTTTCGTAAACAATCCCAAGCCAGATGTAAGTGTTACCAGAACTTTTGATAGCGAAGACCAAGCCGTTAATTGGCTTATGGAAAATCGAGATTTCAAAAAGATGTTATTTAGTAATGTATTTCCATCCGCAAATTCGGTGAAATACCAATGTGGCGTTAAAGAACCTATCACAATCCCAAACAAAATGCCAGGGGATATTGACATTCTTCTGTATGAACAAGGAAAGGAACAAAATGCGGTTGGAATAGAATGTAAAATAGTAAAAACCGAATCGCTTGAAAATCAACCACCAAAAATAAACAAGATTACAAGCGTTCAAAAAAAGGGAACTATTCAGGCAAATGGATATACCGAAATTGGATTCAACAGGGTTTATCTGCTAATCATACTATTGGATGATGGCCGGCATTACAAAAACCCCAATGTTATGTTCAGAACTACACCTTTTAAATGGTTGAAAGAATTGTATGGTTTTGACTGGCAAACCCGAATGAGTGATGATATTGGAATTATTTACGTTCACATAAATCAATTTACTACTAACCATATAAATCAGACCAAAGGATTGGGATTGCGTGTAGAACGTGAAGCAATACCAATTTTACAACCTGAAGAACTAACTGATAAAATCAAAAAACTGGATTCATAGGATAATTTGAAACGTAAAGGAACTTTCAGGATATGCGGAAATCATAGTAAACTAACGTTTGAGCACGTTACACGAGAGTGTAAACTGAACTCTCTATAGTTTGCCTGATTCATTTTCTCAAGTGCTCGGTTCTTGCCTAAAACATTCCACCAACATCCCATAAAGTTCTGGATGTTTTCTTTTTAGTAAATCCGCTCGTTCAAAAAAATACTCTGAAGCAACCGCAAAGAATTCAGCTTGATTTGTTCCACCATATTTACGAATATCTGAATGGTTATCGTTAATCGCTTCCATTTCTTTATGGATTAAGTTTAACCAAGGTATGGCATATTGATGTTCCATTAGCCGCTCTGGCACACCGTCTGTTCTATCGTCCAACTTATCTATAAGGTGCACAAATTCGTGTATGCCAGTATTGCTTTTATCGGTTGTATTTTTAAAGCCGTGGTACAATGCTTTCTTGGAAAGTATCATCTGTTTCTCGAACCTTCCATTTCCAACTATTCCACCAATATTCCGTGAGTTATCCTTACTGCTAAATTGCATATCCTCATTAAAATTATCAGGATATAAAAGGATGCCACTTAAATTGGTGTAATGCCATTCTTTAAAACCAAAAACAGGGATTACTGCGCTTGCCGCAATTAAAATCTTGTCCAATTCTTCCAATTCAAACTGCACACCATCTATATAAATCTCACTTAAAAATAGCATCATTTTTTGCTGAAAAATTAGCTGTGCGTCTTTTGATAGATTTCTATAAAACAGCACATTATCCGTCAATAATTTATGCCAATGTTCTGGAAATGGCTTTACACTATGACGTTTTGCTTTTCTATAAAAATGAACAGCAAAAAGAACAATCACAACCGAAATAAAAATATAAGCCATATTAAAAACGTATTAATCTACAGGTTCGGCCTTAAATCCCACTTTTTGCAAAGTCGCCTTTACATCTTCTTCGGTTACACCATCGCTTTCAATGGTTAAGATTTTATCAGGATTAGAGGTATCTACTTCCCAACTTTCTACACCTTCTTGTTTGTTTAAAAAAGGGGTTACTTTTGATACACACCCACCACAATTGATATTTGTTTTAAATTTTAAAGTTTTCATAGTATTGAATTTATTAATTATTAAAGTTTTACTCGTTTAAGTCTTAAGCTGTTTGCTACTACAGATACACTACTGAATGCCATTGCTGCACCTGCAATCATCGGATCCAACAAAAACCCATTTACAGGATAAAGAACTCCCGCTGCAATTGGAATGCCAATAATGTTGTAAATAAATGCCCAGAATAAGTTCTGACGTATGCCCAACACGGTTCTTTTTGATAGTTCCAATGCTTTTGGGATAGATTGTAAATCTGATGTTATCAAGGTCATTTTTGCTACATCCATTGCGATATCCGAACCTTTGCCCATAGCAATACTCACATTGGCTTGCGCCAGGGCGTGCGAATCGTTGATACCATCGCCCACCATTGCTACTATCTTTCCGTCCGCCTGTAATTTTTCGACAAAAGCCGCTTTGTCCGAAGGCATCACTTCTCCTTGGTAATTTGTTATTCCTACTTGTTTTGCGACAGCAGATGCGGTTTTATTGTTATCTCCAGTAAGCATATAGACCTCAATGCCTCGTTCTTGAAGTGTTGCTATGGCCATTTTTGAAGTTTCCTTAATCTTGTCTGCAATGGCGAGTATCGCCAGCACTTGTTTTTCATTGCCAAAGAAAATGACGGTTTTCGCTTGCTCTTCGAGACTTTCTGCTGTTTGCATCAAGGAAGCATCGATTTGAATATTTTTCTCAAGCATTAGTTTATGGTTTCCAACATAGTATGGTGAACCATTTTCTGTTTGAGCTTTCACACCTTTTCCTGTAATACTTTCAAAAGAAGCAATTTCAGCTTGTTCAATATTTTTCTCTTTTAAATAATTAACGACCGCTCCTGCCAAAGGATGTTCTGATTGTGACTCGATAGCCAAAAGATTT
>JAWWDX010000251.1:0-3880 GCA_033719695.1 Putridiphycobacter sp. | reverse complement strand
AACCCCGACCTATATGTAAATTATGTCGTGATGGGACTCCAGGGTTCATCGAAGAAAATTGGGACATAGTTAACATGTTACTTTAAATCATGTTCAAAATTTTTGCCAGTATTATAAATTGATAGTATGTCTAATATAGCAAATCTTTAAAACCCATCGGCCTAAGGTACTGTATTTGCCCAAAAGGATTAGAATTAATCCGGGTATATAGCCTGTGCCTGGACCAGGCTATAAATTTAATTGTGATTTTTCCATTTTTGCATACTTATTTAGAAAAGGGGTCAAGGCATTCCGTTTGATTAGTAAGAATTTTGCAGTATGAATAAAATATCAAACTTCGGAATTTTTACTTTGCTGTTTGTTAGCAGCCTAACTATAATGGTAGGTACAGTTATTGCACCCTCATTATCGCGAATTGTAGAACATAAAAATTTGGGCTTTTCACCTGGTTGGTTAATTACATTGCCATCTCTGGGTGTTGTCCTTTTTGCACCTTTAATAGGTAGATTACTGCATAGACTGGGTACTATCAATTTATTAAGCCTGGGGCTTATACCATACGCTATTTTAGGCTTATTGGGTGCATTTATTACCAATGATTATTTATTAATTGTCGATAGAATTTTACTTGGTGCGGCCACGGTAGCCATTCAAGTTTCGGTAACCGCTTACATTGCCGATTTTTTTACTGGGGAAACTAGAGTAAAAATGATTGCTTGGCAAGGTATGGCCATTGAGTTGGGAGGTGTTGTTTTTCTTGCTATTGGCGGAGTATTAGGGGAAATTAATTGGCAATTTCCTTTTTATATTTATCTTTTAGCCTTGGTATGCTTATTCTTGGTGATAAAAGTATTACCAAAAGCTACTCCTCATAAAGAAGTTAAGAAAGAAGCCTCTGCCACAGACACCAATAATAAGTCTAAAGTGCGTTTAATCTTTATTGCATCACTATTGGCCATGATGCTATTCTTTGTAGGCTTTGTTACTTTACCATTGCATTTGCCACAATCATTTGGGTTTACCGAGTCTGAGACTGGTTATTTAATGGCGTCTATTTCGGTAATTGCCATTATCGCCGCTAGCCGTATGCCGAAAATGGTAAGAGTTTTTGGAGATGACAAAACGGTGGTTTTGGGCTTTTTATTTTTTATGTTGGGCTATATTGTTTTAGCCACTACGACCAGTGCAGCCTTTTTGTCATTGACCGTGATTTTTATAGGTACGGGTTTTGGATTTACTATTCCCTTATTGAACCATATGATGTTGGAAGCCAGCACCGCAAACACTCAAGGTAAAAACTTAGGTTTGTTTTCTATGGGTGTTTTTGGGGGACAGTTTTTATCCACCTTTGTGGAGTATATTTCTCATAATTATATGGCCATTTATAGTGTTGCGGCCGGTTTGGCCTTATTCATTGGTTGTGTTGTATATTTTTTGTTTCAAAAACTGCATAAGGAATACACTCGATTAAATTCTTCTTACTTTTAAGGTAGACATCAAAGGTAAATGAGCAAAAAAACCTGGAATAATAAAATTAAGATCATTCAAAAATTGGAAAGTAATAGTGCATTGCTTTCCAATAATTCTATGGGAATTTACTTTGAACCTAAAGCGGATAACGGCTTGGCCATTCATTTTAAACCATTAAATGAAGATTTTAAGAACGAAGTTTTCCAAGCCAAAGAGGGTGTTTTGGTGAATTTTGAACGCGACCTTATAGATGAAGATGACATAGAGTATGCCCTAGATGTGATGTCACTGTTTAACAAGTATCCACAATTTATTTTGACTAATGAAAATGAAGTGAAGCAGATACAAAATGTATTGATTTTGCTCAAGAAGGAATTCTTTAGTGATTCTGCCTCATACATAATGCTAAAAACTTTATTAAAAGTTTTATTGCTGCATTTAATACGTTATCAAAATAATGGATTTTTAGAGCAAGACTTAAACCAAAAAAGAGTGTTTCAATTTCTAGAATTAATGGAAATCAATTTTTTGACCGAAACAAACACTGACTTCTATGCCAATAAAATTGGAATAAGCATGAAGCGCTTAAATCAGATCCTAAAAGAAAAACTAAATCTCACCGCAAAACAAATTATTGGACAACGTCAGATTACGGAAGCAAAACGCAGACTTGTTAAGAGTGAAATTACTACCAAAGAATTGGCATTTGTATTGGGTTTTGATTCCATCAGTAGTTTTTCAAGATTTTTTAAGAAAAATGTAGGGGTTAGCCCATCTGCATATAGGATGCAAGATAAGTTATAAGTAATTTGCTTTGGAAGCACATAACATTGGACTGTGAGACTTCTTTTTGGTCCAAAGCCTCATTTGAATAATAATATTCCTTTTCCAATAAATGAAGTACCAAAACGCACACTTATAATAAACGAGCTCCAAGTTCCTAAAAGTTGCTTTCCTCTGCCATTTTTACAACACCTACGATTAGGATCAAATTGGCAAAGCGGCGCTGTTCACCTGTCTGAATAATCAAAGTAGTATTAGGTTCCCTAATTTTTTCGTAGAACGCCCAGCGTTCCATGGCCTCCCAGGTCACTTCCCCCAGCAATTTTTTATATGCATCGTGTATCTCGGCGCTTGCTTCTGCTGGCTTTTCCATGACGATTGCTCCTTGAACAGGGCAGACTTCCAAAATGCCTTCAAGTACTGTAAGGGCATCCAATAGTCCCGGACGAAAGTTGAGGTGTACAGTGGTGGAGTTTGGACCTGTCATGGCACCGACCGGTAAATTTCCGTCTGCAATAACAACTTGTGCAAAATGCCCTGATCGCGCAAGCACTTCCATGATTGTAGGATGTATTACCGGAGTCTTTAACATAAGCTTATCCTTTAAAAAATAATATTATTAAAACACGGGGCGTTATTTGTCTCCCAGTGTTTTCTGTTTTTCACCTACCTCTTGCATTTGGTTAAGTTTCTAGTCACGTTCAAATTAAGCACGAACTACATATTGTAGACTCCACCATTAATGTCCAACGTGGCACCAGTAATAAAACCATCGTATTCGGACGCCAAAAATACAACTGCACGGGCTACGTCGTCGGCGTTACCTGCGCGTTGAATTGGAATACCCGCTGTAGTAGCTGCGGCCGATTCTTTGGTGGTATGGGTGTTGTGGAATGAAGTACCAAGGATTAGCCCCGGTGCAACTGCGTTGACCCGTATACCTTGAGGACCCAATTCTGCCGAGAGAGCTCTAGTAAAGGTTAGGATTGCACCTTTGCTGGTTGAATAAGCCAATGATCCGGGGTGACCTCCTTTACGCCCTGCAAGTGATGCCAAATTAACAATACTGCTATTGTTGTTTTTTGACAGAAAAGGAGCTGCGGCCCGCGTCACGAACATCATGGAGGTAAGGTTTATGTCCATGACCTTGTGCCAGAACTCAGCTTCCATTTCGCTCAGCATTTTACGGGCAACCAATGAACCTGCATTATTGATAAGGATGTCCAAACCACCAAATGCTTCTACTGTTTTTTTAACCAAGGCATTCGCATCGGCCTCCTTGGTAAGATCACCTCTTAAAGCTACCGCTTTTTGACCTTTGCCGGATGCGTATTTAGTTAATTGGTTTGCGGTATCGGCACTGGAAAAATAGTGAATGGCAACATTGGCACCACTATCTATAAAGTGCTTGGTAATTGACTCGCCAATTCCTTGGGCACCAGCGGTGATGAGAACGTTTTTTCCTGTTAATTTATTATTGTTTTTCATATTGTTCCTGAGTCGTTAGCGTTGATAATCGTTGTAAAATTAATACCTGTAGTTTTTTTGTAGGTTATATTTAATTATTAAAATATTAAATAAATATGTTATCAATTTAATATTGTTGCCACAGACAACAATTATTTTT
>JAWWDX010000250.1:0-3893 GCA_033719695.1 Putridiphycobacter sp. | reverse complement strand
GTGTTTTAACTGGTAAAGGACGTAACTGGGGTGGCTCATTGATCCGTCCAGAAGCAACAGGATACGGAACTGTATACTTTGCAAAGGAAATGTTAGCAACTAAAAAAGATTCCTTTAAAGGAAAAACTGTTGCAGTATCGGGATCAGGTAATGTGGCTCAATATGCCATTGAAAAAATATTACATCTAGGCGGAAAAGTAGTGACCGCTTCTGATTCTTCAGGTTATATCTATGTACCAGAAGGAATTCATTCCGAAAAACTTGAATTCTTAAAGGACCTTAAAAATAATCGAAGAGGTAGAATTAAAGAAATGGCAGAAAAATTTAGCGGTGTTGAATTTTTCCCAGGAGAAAGAGCTTGGAATGTGCCTGGAAAAATAGACGTGGCATTACCATGCGCTACTCAAAACGAATTAAACGGGGAAGAAGCAAAAGCTTTATTAGAAAAAGGATGTATTTGTGTAGCTGAAGGTGCTAATATGCCTTCAACACCAGAAGCCATTGCGGCATTCCATGATGCTAAAATTCTATTTTCTCCAGGAAAAGCGTCAAACGCCGGTGGAGTAGCTACTTCAGGATTAGAAATGTCTCAAAACTCATTACGTTTATCGTGGACAGCTGAAGAGGTTGATGAGAAATTACATGGAATCATGGTATCTATACACAATGCTTGCGTTGAATACGGAAAAGATGAAAATGGCTATGTTGATTACGTGAAAGGTGCAAACATTGCAGGATTCGTAAAAGTAGCGGATTCAATGATCGACCAAGGACTAGTCTAAAAAAACAGATTTTAGCTGTTGGATAGTGGCGTTATGCTATTGTAAAATACAATCACTTACAGACGTAAGCTCATGAATTTTACAATGTACGCATGCCTTACTCTCCAAACCTAAAATCAGTTTTTCACATAATTAAACTTTAAAACCGCTTTCACTTTGTGAAGGCGGTTTTTTGTTTGCTGAATACTGGTGTTACCCCATTGTAAAATACAATCACTTACAGACGTAAGCTCATGAATTTTACAATGTACGCATGCCTTAATCTTCAAACCTAAAATCAGTTTTTACAAGTATTTATAAACTTTAAACCCCATCTGTCATTGACAGGTGGGGTTTCTGTTTGGGATTGGTTGAATTTTGATATGATGCCTTTGCAAAATACAAGCACAGCTATACAAAACATTTAACTTTAGCATTATCCCGCTGACTGAGCGGAGCCCTAGTCACGGGCTAGTTTTAATGAATTTCTTATTGTATACTTCACCAGCAATAGTCACTGAAATTACATAAGGCCCAGCGGCTAAATTTTGGACAGATATGTTAGCATAAGGCTGTTCTTGTTCAATTACAACTTGTCCAGATAAATTAAAAATCTTTAGATTATCTACTGACCCATATATTAAGACATAATCATGGTCTATTTTTATGTCTAATTCGTCAAATGCATCCGATTGATTAGAAAGAAATTCTGTACTAGTACATGGGGTAGTATCCAAACATCCCACCGAATCAATAACCATTGCAAAATAATCTCCAGGACATAAAGAATCATTCGATAAACTATTTGAAGAGCCACATCCAAATAAAATATCATCTACAATCTCAAGCGGTCCAGTACCTCCTGATACAGCAATTGGAGTTAATGCACCATCACAAATTCCTAACCCTGAATTAGGACTAGAAACCATTAATTCTGCTTCAAGTTTATCATATTCAGTTATTACAACAGTAGTATCAAAGTATTGACCTGTTGAATCTTCAAAGTGAAAATCGTAAGAGCCTGCACATAAATTTCCGATACCATACCCTCCAGTACCACTGGACATAGATATAACTGAGGTTCCATAATAATCTGAAATATAAATAGGATTCAAAATTCCAGTTTCTATCCAAAATGTAATTTTGCCATTACAAGTATTAATGCCACAAGCATTATAATGCGCTATCAAGTTTATATTAAACTGTGAGAAAGTAACAGATTGGTATAACAATACCACAAACAAGTAAAAAATTCTTTTCATAACCATTGAATTAGAGTTCAACTAAAACTACAAAACAAATGTGATAGGTTGTATACAAATGATTTAATCTGCTACTTTTACTGATTGTCTGGTTTTTATTAGTTTGGCAAAATTTTAAAGGAATGCTTTATCTTTGGTGCCATACAGAAAGCATATTATATGATCAACATTATCTTCCGCCTGTTTCCCCCTTCAGAAATATTAAAAGCCCTCCCGCTTTTAATGCAGCTCAACCAAAAAGAATCGAAGGAGACTTTAGCTGAGCGATTAATCGAAATGAGTACACAGAATTACGAATGTGTAGGTGTTTATGATGGTGATAAATTAATAGGCATAGCCGGTTTATGGTTTCAAACTAGGCATTACAGTGGCAGAAGCATAGAGCCGGATCATGTTATCATTCACGAAGACTACCGAAATAAAGGATTAGGAAAACAATTATTTGATTGGATAGATAATTACGCTAAAAGTAAAAATTGCACCGCTGTAGAGCTTAACAGCTATGTAGCCAATACTGCTTCACACAAGTTTTATTATAACGAAGACTTTGTGATAATGGGTTTCCATTTTGTGAAGAAATTTTAAAATCATAAAGGCATAAAAAAAAAGCGCTTTAATCAAAATTAAAGCGCTTCTCAGTTAAAATGTTTATTATTTAAGCCTCAGTAGTTGGCCCTCCAAAATTCATAGGTATGCCGCCATGCTGTGGGTGGTTCTCTTTAATTGGCCCATGAATAGATTCAAATTTACTGACATTTTCAGCTAAGGCTCTCGCCAATTTCTTAGCGTTATCGGGTGTTAGTACTATTCTAGATTTTACTTTCCCTTTTGGAATGCCTGGCATTAATTGAATAAAATCAACAATAAATTCACTGTGTGAATGAGTTATGATTGATAAATTTGAATACAGTCCGTCTGCAATTTCTTCTGGTAATTCAATGTTTATTTGGTTGTCTTTTTGATCGCTCATAATTTTTCAACTTAAAAAAAAACACCTTGCTTTTTAGAGCAAGGTGTTTAATAATTTATTTTTCGATAGCTTCTGTTTCTTCAACAACCATATCATGTTCAGTTTCTTTACTGCCAACAGTCATGTGTTGAAACTCTCTAAATCCTGTACCTGCTGGAATTTTATGTCCAACAATTACATTTTCTTTCAAGCCTAATAAGTTATCTTGTTTTCCGTTCAATGCAGCTTCATTTAACACTTTAGTTGTTTCCTGGAAGGAAGCAGCTGAAATGAAACTACGTGTTTGTAACGACGCTTTGGTAATACCTTGTAGCATTGGTGTTGCAGTTGCTGGAACTGCTTCGTATGCTTCAATTAAAGCTTTGTCTTTACGCTTTAACATGGTGTTCTCATCTCGCAACCTTCTTGCTGTGATTATCTCACCTGCTTTCACATTGTCAGAGTCACCTGCGCTTGTTACAACCATCTTTCCAAATAAGGCATTGTTCTCCTCAAAGAAATCAGCTTTGTGAACTGATTGTCCTTGTAAGAATTTAGTATCACCTGGATCCACAATGTCAACTTTCAACATCATTTGACGTACAATAACCTCAAAATGCTTATCGTTAATTTTCACCCCCTGTAATCGATATACTTCTTGTACTTCATTAACAAGGTATTCTTGTACAGCTGTTGGGCCTTTGATATTTAAAATATCTTTAGGTGTAATAGCACCATCAGACAACGATTGTCCAGCTTTCACATAATCGTTTTCTTGAACTAATATGTGCTTAGATAGCGGCGCTAAATATTTACGCTTTTCTCCGGTTCTAGATTCAACAATGATTTCTCTGTTACCACGTTTAATTTTACCGTATGAAACAATACCATCAATTTCAGTAACAGTTGCAGGGTTAGACG
>JAWWDX010000249.1:0-3915 GCA_033719695.1 Putridiphycobacter sp. | reverse complement strand
GTCATGAGTCTTATAAGCATTAACAATGGGTACAATACACGTATCAATATCTCCAGCGCCGGCAATAACAATTAGGTTATTCTTACTAGCTTTTAAATCGGCCACAATAGTTGATTTTGAAGACAAATATTTATCGGTTATGTCAACTTTGGCTAGCAATACACTACTCGTAACCCCTTCAATAGGTAATTCTCTGGCGGGATAAATATCTAGCAAATATAATTTATCTGAAAGGCTTAGCGCTGCTGCAAACTCAACCATAAAATCCCTAGTACGGCTAAATAAGTGTGGTTGAAAAACGCAGGTAATCTTTTTATTTGGATAAATAGACTTAACTGAATTTAGCAGAGCTGTTAATTCATTTGGATGATGCGCGTAATCATCTATAATGACTTGATCGTCATTTTGTAAATGTATTTCAAACCGTCTTTTTACACCCAAGTATGACTTAAATGCCTCTCTTAAATGTGACTCAGGAATACCGTATTCATATAATAAAGCAAAAACAGCTAGGGCATTTTCAACATTATGGTTCCCAGGTAAACCAAATTCAATACCAATAAATCGTTTAGACTTAGAATGAATGTCAAAATATATGCGACCGCGTTCATAGCGAATATTTCTTGCAAACCAATCAGAATCATAGGAATCTAATCCGTATGTTAATAACTTGGCTTTACCATTGTATTGCTTTAACTTACTGTCAATTTGCACCATCAATATACCATTTGGATTGGTCAATTCTGCAAATTCAGCGAATGAATCTTTTAGTGATTCAGCACTTCCATAAATATCGAGATGATCAGCATCTGTAGAAGTAATAATCGTATAATTGGGCTTTAAGGTTAAAAACGAACGGTCAAATTCATCTGCTTCAACTACCACGCGATCTGCCTTTTCTGATATTAAACAATTGGAGTTATAATTGGTTGTAATGCCACCAATGAAAGCATTGCACGACGCTTCAGTGGTATACAGTACATGCGCCATTATTGAGCTTGTGGTTGTTTTTCCGTGCGTTCCTGCCACAGCAAAAGTGGTTTGCGACTGAGATATAATTCCTAAGGCAGTCGACCGCTTGATTACTTTAAAATCTGAATTTATAAAAGCCTGCAACTCACCAAATCCAGACGGTATAGCTGGCGTGTAAATAACAATTGTATTGGCTTTATCCAACCCATGTGTTGCTAATTTTCCTTTATCTTCAAAATGAATATCTATGCCTTCTGATATTAGTAGCTCTGTAAGCTTAGTTTTTGTTTTATCGTAGCCGATTACCTCTTTTCCATTGATCTTAAAAAAGCGTGCCAACGCACTCATACCAATGCCACCAACACCAATAAAATAAACGGTATGTATTTGACTAAAATTCAACTTCTATAGGTTTAATATTTTTTCAATTTCGTTCAGAATTCTTTCGGGTGCATCTTTGATTCCTAATTTTTTTATTTCAGCACTTAAACCATTTTGCATTTCTGTCGATTCATGCAGGTTTATTACAACTGGAATAAGACTATTTACAGCGTCATTGTCTTTTACCAAAATAGCAGCATTCACATCTACCAATGCCATGGCATTTTTTGTTTGATGGTCTTCAGACACATTTGGGGAGGGCACTAATACAGTTGGTTTTCCAACTAAACATAATTCAGAAACCGACATAGCGCCAGCTCTAGATACAATATAATCGGCCGCGGCATAAGCTAAATCCATTTCAAAAATAAAATCGTTTAAGTACAACTGGTTGTTTGAGAATTGATTTTTAAGCGACTGGAGGTCTTGAAAATAATATTTACCACATTGCCAAATAACTTGTATATCATGATCTAGTAAAGCTTGAATATTTGCTTTCAAACTATTATTAATGGTGCCAGCCCCTAAACTACCTCCTATGACTAACAATGTCTTCTTGTCAGTCTCCAAACCAAAATGACGAATACCTAGTTCTCGTTTTCCCGCAATTTCAACAATATGATTCCTAACAGGGTTCCCTGTTTTTACAATTTTTTCTGTTGGAAAAAAGCGCTCTAATCCATCATACGCCACACAAATTGTTTTTGCCTTTTTTGCTAACCATTTATTAGTAATGCCAGGGAAAGAGTTTTGTTCTTGCACCAATGTAGGCACACCTTTACTTGCAGCAACCCTAACAATGGCGGCACTAGCGTAGCCACCGACACCAATTGCAATATCTGGTTTAAATGATTTCACAATTTTTCGTGCCTTCCACAAGCTTGCTATTAATTTAAATGGAAATGCAAGGTTAGCCATGGTCAATTTGCGTTGCAGTCCTCTTATTGGTAAACCAACAATTTCGTATCCTGCCTGCGGTACTTTTTCCATCTCCATCTTACCCTCTGCCCCAACAAATAGAACTGAAACTTCTGGATATTTAGCTTTAATGGCATTCGCAATGGCTATTGCCGGAAAAATATGTCCACCTGTCCCACCACCACTAATAATTACCTTGTTGATAGCCATATTAATTTGTTGCGTGATTAACAATTCCCTTCTTTACTGATTCTGAACTTGACTCTACTTCTTTACTGGCACTTAGTACAATGCCTAAAGCTATTGACGTAAACCATGCACTCGTTCCTCCCATACTCAACAATGGCATATTCTGCCCTGTAACCGGCAGCAACTTGGTACAAACCATCATATTTACAACAGCGGATATAATAATGATCAACCCAATACCAATAACAACCAATGCCGCATATTCATTTTTTTCTTGAATACGCAATGCCACCCTAATCATACGATAAAAAAGAAGCAAGTATAAACTAATGACTACTAAAGCCATTAACACCCCCCCTTCTTCAACTATAGCTGCAAAGTAAAAATCTGCATACGCCTCAGGAATATATCTTTTTAACTCCCCATTACCTGGGCCTTTACCTATGATACTACCATTTTTAATAGCCAATAGTGAATTGGTAATTTGCATTTGTTCTTGTGCATTTACCTCTTCCGCAAACATATTCTCAATGCGATTATTCCATGTTGTAACACGAGGTAAGGCTTTTGGATAAAAATTGGCAATTTGCAGCAATAGCAAAAACGCAGCTGCTGCTGCACCAATTGACAAACCAATCCATTTAAATGGAAATCTTGCAAAAACCATTATGATAAGAGCAATCAATCCTATGATAAGGGCCGTTGACAAATTAGATGGCAGAATGAGAAAAACCGTTAAAGCAACAGGCGCTAAAATATACTTCGACACAGTTGAAAGGTCGCCAAAATCAGCTCGACGCTTAATTAGCTGTTTAGAAAGGTACAATACCAATGCTAATTTGGCAAAATCAGAGGTTTGGAAAGAAAATGGGACCAATGGAATTTTCAACCATCTATCGGCCCCGTTAACACTTTCACCAATGAATATTGTCAAAACAAGCAATACAATACCGACATAAAAAATGAGTTTCGACAGTTTAGAAAAAACACGAAACGGCAATCTATGTACAGCATACATTAGCACAAAACCAAGCACTAGCAAGGTAAAATGCTTAAAAAATAAAAAGGAATAGCTCAAACCCTTAACTTTTACCAAAATAGGGATAAAGCTGAAGACAGAAACAACGGATAATATACCTAGAAAAAAGGCAATTACCCATATATTCTTATCTCCTTTAAGATATTTGAATACCGTATTCACTATTTATTTTACCGTATTTATAGAGATCGCACAGCAGCTTTAAATTGCTTTCCTCGATCTTCGTAACTATCAAACAAATCGAAACTAGCACAAGCTGGCGATAGGAGCACAGTTTGATCTTGTTTTGCTAATTCGTAGCCAAAGTTTACCGCTTGAAAAGCAGATTTAGCCTCTACTATTTTATCAACCACCCCTGAAAAGGCTTCGATAATTTTGTCATTGTCTTCACCTAGACAAATAATTGCTTTTACTTT
>JAWWDX010000248.1:0-3960 GCA_033719695.1 Putridiphycobacter sp. | reverse complement strand
CCTCTGTTTCCAAACATTTCAAAGTATTGGGTAGTATGCTGTTCAGAAGCACCTCCATCGTTAAAGGAATAGACAAGGCTGGTTCCTTCAATAGGCTTTTGTTTTATACCATTAACCATTTTTGGTGCAGGAAGTCCAGCAATTTCATAAATGGTTGGCGCTACATCATTTACATGACTAAATTGAGAACGAATTTCTCCTTTAGCTTTTATTCCTGCAGGCCAGTGCATTACCATACCATTTCGTGTTCCACCAAAATCGGAAGCTACCTGTTTGGTATACTGGAAAGGTGCATCAAGTGCCACAGCCCAACCTGCTGAAAAATGTGGATAGGTACTTGGAGAGCCCCAATCATCATAGTGCTCCAACATCTCAGGAACCGTCTCAGGATATTGATTAAAATAGGTCATCTCCTGATACATACCATTCATTTGTCCTTCTGCACTTGTACCATTGTCACCAGCAATGTATATAATTACCGTATTATCCAATTCTCCTGTTTCCTTTATAGCGTCAATCACTCGTCCAATTTCATGATCTGTATGTGCTGCAAAGGCAGCATAAACTTCCATTTGACGAACAAATAGTTTCTTTTCATCTGCCGTTAAGGCATCCCAATCTTTGATACCTTCAGGTTTATCTGTCAACTTGGTGTTTTCTGGGATGATACCCATTTTCTTTTGTCGTTCTAAAGTGTTGGCTCTTAACTGATCCCAACCTCCATCAAACTTACCTTTGAACTTTGCAATCCACTCTTTTGGTACATGATGTGGTGCATGGGTGGCTCCTGGTGCGTAATACATGAAAAAAGGCTTATCGGGCTGCAAGGAGTTTTGTGTCTGCATCCATTTAATGGCCTCATTGGTCATGTCTGTTGTAAAGTGATAATTTGGATCCTTTGGTGTTTCAATCATGGTTACCCCATCATAAATAAGAGGTGACCATTGATTGGTCTCTCCTCCTAAAAACCCATAGAATTTTTCAAACCCAGAGTGGGCTGGCCATCTATCCTTTGGCCCATTTTCAGATATTTCCCATGGCGGAACCTCATGACTCTTACCAAATTGAGCTGTGTTATAGCCATTTTGCCTCAACACTTCTGCCATTGGAGTAATATTTAACGGACGAACACCTGTGTAACCAGGGTAAGTTGTCGCTGCTTCGGTAATACAGCCCATATTGGCACTGTGATGATTGTATCCAGACAATAATGCTGCTCTTGTTGGAGCGCACAATGCTGTAGTGTGAAAACGGTTATAACGCAAACCTTCATCTGCTAATCTACTAATGGTAGGCATGGGCACTGGTCCACCAAAAGCATCTGGCACTCCAAACCCCATATCGTCTATAAGAATAATTAGCACATTTGGACTATTTTTAGGAGCCTCTATTTGAAATATGGTAGGAGGTGTTGTGTTTTTAACATCCAACTCCGTATATTTTGGACTTTCAGGTGGAACTATGGGAAGGATTTCCCTGTTTATTTTTTCCTGTGCAAAAAATGGAAATGCCCATACTAGCATAACCAAAAAAATAAATCGTTTTAAATTTTTCATAGTTAATGGATTGAAAGATTTAATTGTTATAAAATCTATTATCTAAAAACTGCCATTAAAACTCCTAATAACCAAGACTAGTAGAAACTTGATGGGCCCCAAACAATAAAGAATATATATAGCAATTACATCCTGTATTTTTTATAGAATTTAGTGTAGTAAAAATAACAAATAAGTTCTTACCCTCACTTAAAATAAGGTAAGTTACGGTAAATTACAGGCCAATAATTAACCACGAACCATGAGACTTAACTATTTTAATTTCAGTAGGTTCAAGAAGTCTGGCTACTTTCTAAGTACCTGCTCTTCAAGACCTGCTGCTACCAATCCATCAAGCACGATCCTTAAAAGTGCATCAAATTTTATAAAATGTTTCAAATAAAACAATGGCTTGTTGAAAAAGTCAGGTTGTGCATGCCTTAAATTATCTAATTGTATTTCAGCTTCATCCAAGTTATCATTATAAACAAAACAAACAGACTTCAATAAAGGGTCCCAAAATATTTCAGGTAAATTAATTTTATAAGATTCCTTGAGGGCTTTTTCATATTTTTTTTCCTTCAAAAGAAATAACGTGGTTGCAACATGGTACCATTTCGGGTAATCTGGATTTAATTTAAAACTCATTTGCAAATCTTCCATGCCTTCTTGCCAATTTCCAGCAAAAGATGAATAGAAACCTATAACTCCAATATAAAAGGCTGACTTTGGATTCAACGATTTGGCATAATTAAACTGATCGATACTTTCATCAATTTGGTTATGGATCAAGCAGATTATTCCATAAACTGTCCTTATCATTTGACTATTTGGGCTCAAAGCAATAGCCTTCTTAATGTAAATAGAACTTTCTTCTAATAGTTTAGGGCAATTTGGTGTGTATCCCAAAATATAGTTATTGATTAAAATTTCTGCCAACACACCCCAAGAAGGCCCTGAATTTGGATATTTTTTAACACTTTCATAAGCAAACTCCAAAATTTTAGCATATTCAAAATGTGTAGGGTTGCGCAGGTAGGCATAAAAACGCATTAGCATTTCAAAACACCCAATATCTATATATCTATTTTCATTTAACTCCCATTGAATCCTTTTAATTATGGCCCCACCATATACATCTGCAATACAAGTAGCAATTTCGTTCGAAATCCTCTCTTGTAGAGAAATGATATTATCCAATGTGTACGTTTCATTAAACTCCAAGCTTGTTAAGACTATATTTTCAGGTATATTGTACAAACCAATGATTACCTTTATTTTGGTATCAGTAAAACGGATGGAACCACTAACATAAAACTTTGATATGCTTTGTTTTCTATCTGGTTTTTGAATTAAATCTTTTAATCCATCAGTGGAAGATATTCTAATGGTATTGATGTTTTTAAAATATGAAAGGTTGCAAATCAACTCCTCTGTAAAGCCATCTAAAATAAACTGCCTGTCCTTGTTAATCGATAAATTCTTGAATGGAAAGACATATAGATCTGGTATTAAATCCTGAACTTTATTGCCTTCTTTATCCGACATTTTTTCGACTAATGAGAATTCAGGTATATAGCTGCCTTTTGGTATTCCAATGATAACAGAATCTTTGAGTCCTTCCTCATTGTAATAGTTTGACAACAACTGACGTAAACGTCCTGCTTGAATTCTAACAATTGGGTCTGTTTGGGGATCAAATTTATAATCCCTACCAAATGCCTGAACTGCAATTGTATATTGTTTTAAATTCTTGGCTCTTCCCTCAAGGGACTCATTAACGATATATTTCAGGAATTTTTTTAGATTAACAGAATCACTAAATGTTTTGCTCTCTAAGATTTTCTTCAGTTGTGAACTAATGGTTTTTAATATGTGTGGTTGGTTTAAGTCTTCTAGCATTTTTAATTTAGAGCATAATGGTTAGGGTAAGTTACTCATTCAATATCTAATATAAGAATCCTTTTGGTAATTTTAATGTAAATCAAAACTTAAATTGGTAACTACCCTCTTAAAAACATGGAATAAAATAAAGAATACATATCCTGACTTTTACTTTTAAAATTAAAAAACAACAGATTTGAATCAATAATCAAAAAAAAAGAACACCTTTTATTTTGGCTGTTCTGGTTTGTTTTTAACCTAAATTTTACCCCAAACCTGTCTGCGCGTTTTATTTTTTAGATGTGTATTGCAATGCATCACATCAAAATCAAAAACAATAGTCATGCTTGTTTACAGTTAAGACTTCTCAATAATTTTAATATCCTCCTGTGTCAAGCCAGGCAACTCACACACCATCTGGTCTATCTCTTTTTCGTTTGGGTTATTTGGGCTTGTAAATCTTGAGCTTTTTGCTTGTTGTCCTCAAAGAGTTCCAACCACTCAAACTCGTTTTTTTTTGGTGAGTGCTGGAAACACCACT
>JAWWDX010000247.1:0-3975 GCA_033719695.1 Putridiphycobacter sp. | reverse complement strand
TTTTATTGCCATTAAAGCTAAATGTACCAAGTTTTCCAAAAGTTCCTGTATGTTTGCCATTGACATAGCTTCCTAACGATTCAGCTGCATCCTCGATCAATTGAATATTGAATTTTTCACAGACCTCTACTAGCTTTTTTATATCGGCAGGAATACCAAAGGTATGCATAGGGATGCAGGCCGAAATTCGATTGCCTGTTTTTATATTATAGCAAATACCATCTTTAACGGTAGCTATTTTGTTTAAATGCTGTTCAAGAATTATAGGACATAAGCCCAAGTTGTTTTTATCCACATCTACAAAGTGGGGAGTTGCCTGTGCATAGCTTATTGCATTAGCGGTGGCAATAAAAGTGAGCGGCTGTGTTATAACTTCATCTCCTGGTTTTACTCCTACAAGTATGAGTGCTAAATGTAGTGCATTTGTGCCATTAACTATAGCGACAGCATATTTACTTCCTGTTATAGCACACATCATTTCTTCAAATTTATCAACATAAGCACCGACTGAAGAGACGAAAGTTGAATCGATAGCATCTAATACGTATTTGCGTTCATTCCCGATAAATCGGGGTTCGTGAATCGGTATGAATGCCGTTGGTTCATTGTACACTTGTCGAATATACGCTATGAGTGAATCTGTCATATTAAACATTGTAAATTCCCGCTTTATAAAGTTTTAAATTGTCTGAAATAGAAAACCAGTCAATTGTTTTTTGTAAGCCCTCTTCTAGGGTATACTCTACTTTCCAATTTGTATGTTCAATAATTTTGCTGTTATCTCCAAATAATCTGAAAACCTCAGATTTTTCTGGTCTGAGACGTTCAGGGTCTTGAATAATTTTTGCTTGTGGATTAATCAATGAAATAAGCGTATCAGCCATTTTTTGCATTGATATTTCTGAGTTGGTTGCAATATTACATTCGTGACCGATTAAGGCGTCAGATTTAGAAATTTCTATAAACCCTTTGACAGTATCTTTCACAAACAGCAAATCTCTTGTAGGTGTTAGGTCTCCCAAGTGAATTTCAGAATAACCATTCAGCAACTGGGAGATGATAGTTGGAATAATAGCTCTGGCACTCTGTCTAGGGCCATAAGTATTAAATGGTCTAACAATTGTAATTGGCATATCAAATGACCTGAAGAATGAGTCAGCCATACAGTCAGCTCCTATTTTGGACGCTGAATATGGAGATTGTGGTTGTTTTGGGTGTTTTTCATCAATAGGAACATATTGTGCGGTGCCGTAAATTTCAGATGTAGAGGTAACTAAAACACGTTCAATATTAAGGTCTCGGGCCGCTTGAATGATGTTTAAGGTGCCTTTTATATTGGTGTCTACATAGCTGTCAGGTGAATGATACGAATACGGTATGGCAATTAGTGCTGCTAAGTGAAAAACCATATCGCAACCTTTCATTGCGGTTCTAACACCATTAGGATCTCGCACATCACCCGTAAAAATTTCGATTTTGTTTAGTAGTTCTGTTGGAAAACTGTCTAGCCATCCCCATGTATTAAAAGAATTATAGTAACAAAATGCTTTCACCTCGTAACCTTTTTCAATTAGCTCTTCCACTAAATGGCTCCCAATAAACCCATCAGCACCTGTCACTAAAACCCTTTTTGACATATTTTTTATTTTTAATAAGTTTATGGCCAAAAATACTTGTTTTTAGCTAAAATAAAAGGATTTTACGACGTAAAATAAGACAGGTAAATGCCAAAAATGAAATAATAAAGGTATGTTACCTATGAATTTTTATTATTTAGTACTTTTGAGCCGAACATGAAAATGGCTAGGAAAATGAAAATTTTAACAGTAATCGGAGCTAGACCTCAGTTTATTAAAGCTGCAGCGCTAAGTCGTGAAATTTCAAAACACAATGATGTTGAAGAAGTAATAGTGCATACAGGTCAGCATTTTGATGCCAATATGAGTGAAATTTTTTTCAGTGAAATGGAAATTCCTAAGCCAAATTATAATCTTGAAATAAATAGTTTGGGACATGGAGCCATGACAGGGCGAATGCTTGAAGGCATAGAGGAAATCTTGTTAAAAGAAAAGCCAGATGTTTTGCTGGTTTATGGCGATACAAATTCCACAATCGCAGGTGCTTTGGCTGCTAAAAAAATACATATCAAAGTAGCCCATGTGGAGGCAGGATTGAGAAGTTTTAATATGGCTATGCCGGAGGAAGTTAACCGAATACTGACGGATAGAATTTCAGATTTCTTATTTTGCCCTACGCAAACAGCTGTTGATAATTTAGAAAAAGAAGGTTATAATAATATTGATTGCAATATTGTGAAATCAGGAGATGTGATGCAAGATGCCGCTACATATTATGCCACAAAATCACATGAAAAGTCAACAGTCTTGGCCAAACATCAACTCAAAAGATATGCCTTGGCGACGTTGCATAGAGCGGAAAATACAGATGATACTAGCCGGTTAAAAAACATTGTTGAGGCGCTTAATTATATTCATACCAATATCTGTCCGATTGTATTACCATTGCACCCGCGAACGAAGAGCAAATTAGTGGGAGCAGATTTAAATTTGAAGGTGACTACAATTGAGCCCGTAGGTTATTTTGATATGATTGAATTAATTAAAAATTCAGAAGTTGTAATGACCGATAGTGGAGGATTACAAAAAGAGGCTTTCTTTTTCGGCAAAAATTGCGTTACCATGCGTGACCAGACTGAATGGGTTGAATTGATTCATGCTAATGTGAATATGTTAGTAGGAGCCGACAAGAAAAAAATAATAGGTGGATTTGAAAAAATGATGACCAACCAAGCTGACTTTTCTATGGATTTGTATGGCAGGGGAAAAGCGAGTGCTAATATTATAGCTACTTTGAAGGCTGATTTTAAAAAGTAATATGTATCCTTTCATAAAGCGTTTATTGGATATTTTATCATCATTAATAGTGTTAATTCTGCTATCACCTTTTTTATTCATAGTTGCCATTTTGATTATGATAGATAGTAGAGGAGGAGTTTTTTATAAGCAAGAGCGGATTGGAAAAAATCAAAAACCTTTTTTCTTATATAAGTTCAGGTCTATGCGGCCAGAATCGGACAAAGGTTCAAAAATCACCATTGGGTCCGATCCAAGAATTACAAAAATTGGTGCCTTCATTCGTCAATTCAAAATTGATGAATTGCCACAGTTAATAAATATTGTAAAAGGTGAAATGAGTGTTGTTGGACCTCGACCAGAAGTGAAGCAATATGTACAATTATATACAGAGAAGCAGTTGAGGGTATTGACTGTTAAGCCTGGTCTTACTGATTTTGCTTCAATCCAATTTTTTAACGAACAAGAAATTTTAGGAAAAGCTGAAGATCCACAGAAAAAATATATAGAAGAAGTAATGCCTCAAAAATTAGAACTTAACCTACACTACATAGAACAGGCTAGCTTCAAAACAGACCTTACTGTCATTTTTAGAACGCTATTAAAAATAATTAGTTGATTTGTATAAACGGCAAAACCAAAAGTACTTAATAAAAAACCAAAAGTACAAATTCATGTTGTAAAACTAAACATTCAAATTGAACTCTGCGTGCTTGCCTTTGAGTAGTTTTTTTGTCGCCTTGATATTGTTGTCATATATATGCACATTCCCTAACATCAATGTAATTGACTTTAAAGGTTGATTAATTTGTCTTGAAATTAAGTATAAATGATATATATCAGAAGGTAGCCCCAACGAAGCATCACTGCTCCGTTGGTATGCACTTACCACTAATTCTCCTTTGTCAATTTGAAACTGTATAAGACTCAGACATGGTTGTTGGTTTGTTTCAGCTCCAGTTTCTCCTAAAAACAGAACGTAGTTCTTACTGCTTCTCGACTCTTTATTTATTCTTTTAATCAGTGCTGGCAGCTTCTCAAAGTATGTTGGGTAGGAATTAACCAGAATTGGTCCACAATAGTCCCACCATGTCACTCCTGC
>JAWWDX010000246.1:0-4050 GCA_033719695.1 Putridiphycobacter sp. | reverse complement strand
GTGGCAAGCATCTCCTTTGCGAAATACACACAACCAAATCCGGTTGCCTCGGGACGTATGAGTGATCCTCCCCAATTTAAGCCCTTTCCAGTAAGTACGCCGGTATTTTCGCGTGCTAACTTTCTGTATATTCCATAGAGATATCCGATTTCCCTTCCACCTACACCTATGTCACCAGCTGGTACATCTGTGTCAGGACCAATATGACGAGCTAACTCTGTCATAAAAGATTGACAAAATTTCATGACTTCATTGTCTGATTTCCCTTTAGGGTCAAAACCAGAACCACCTTTACCACCGCCCATAGGTAGTGTTGTCAATGAATTTTTAAATACTTGTTCGAAACCTAAAAATTTCAAAATTGATAAGTTTACAGAAGGGTGAAATCTTAAGCCACCTTTGTAGGGCCCAATTGCAGAGTTAAATTCAACTCTAAATCCTCTGTTTACTTGAATTTTTCCATTGTCATCTAACCATGGAACTCTAAAAATAATGGTTCTTTCTGGTTCAACCATACGCTCTAATAAATTAATACCAGCGTATTTTGGGTTTTCATTCATAAAAGGAATAATAGCTTCTGCTACTTCCTCAACAGCTTGTAAAAACTCGGTTTCATGTCCGTTAGAAGCTTTTACTTTCGCCATAAACTCATCTATCTGAGCTTGAAATTGATTTGCCATGATTTAGGTTATAAAATTTATGCTGACAAATTTAATTCTTTTTTAAATATACAGTCGATTTTAGAACTAATAGTTACTGGATTATTGCAAACCTTCTTTATTCGGCGAAGCCCTATTTTTTAATGTCTCAAGGCAAAAACCAGTGTTATGGTCAAAAGTGAGCATTGCCGCTGTTTTATGTTTCTGTGATTTTGCATAGTACTGCAAGCAACTTCTTTAGGATATTCCATGTCATATTAATAGGTATCATTTTTTATTTGCTTAATTTAGTAGTATGAAGGCTTATTTAGTGCTGTTTTTCTGTTTACTATTTTTGTTTCCAGCAGTTTCTCAAGAGATAGAGGAAGTGCAGGGTAATTATAAATTTGTAGAAAATAAAGGACAGTGGCCTAGTAAAACCCTGTTTAAAGCCGACGTTGAATTTGGAAACATTTGGTTAGAGCAAACAGGTATACTATATCAGCTTATTGATGGAGGAGAAATTCATCATGCTGATTTTTCTCAAAAATCTATAGATGAGCCAGTAATTAGAGAGCATTATTTGTATTTACAGTTTGTTAATTGCAACGAAAGTGCTAATGTAGAAAAGCAAAAGAAAAGTATAGACTATTATAATTATTTTTTAGGTAATAATCCTGCAAAATGGGCTAGTGGTTGTTATGCCTATCACGACATCACTTATCGCTCGTTATATCCAGGAATAGATGCGCGTTTTTTTGAACAAAAAGGGCAATTAAAATACGAGTTTAAAGTAAAACCTAATCAAAACCCCAATCAAATTTTATTGAAATATAATGGGCAAGAAAAGTTGAAAATCAATAAAAAAGGCGATTTAGAAATAACGACAGCAGTTGGGAAAATATATGAAGAACAGCCGTTTGCCTACCAAATTAAAAATGGAAAAATTATAGAAGTTACCTGTGATTTTAAGTTAAACAATGGTTTGCTTAGCTTTGAGCTTGGAGCTTATGATAAAAACATAGCATTAATCATTGATCCTGTTTTAATTTTTGCAACATATTGTGGATCTCCATCTGATAATTTTGGAATGACTGCCACTTATGCCTATGATGGAAAGGCTTACAGTGGAGGTACTGTTTATGGTAATGCTTATCCTACGCCAGCTGTTGCTTGGAACACTCAAACTAATATTACCATTCCTAATGTCACAAATTCAATAACAACAGATGTTTTTATTTCGAAGTATTCCGAGGATGGTACGCAAATGTTATGGACAAACTTTATTGGAGGGGGAGATAATACGCAGGGTACCGAAACGGTACATAGTTTAATCTGTGATGCAAATGATAATGTGTATTTGTATGGTGCGACGTCAAGCACTGATTTTCCGGTTTTCCCTCAGGGGACTGCTTTTCAAACAAGTCATGGAGGTGGGACTTCTTTTTCCGTGCAATTTAATGGCAGTAATTTTGGCACTGTGGGAACAGATATATATGTCACTAAAATTAGTAGTGACGGTTTAAATTTACTAGGTTCAACTTATGTTGGAGGGTCTCAGAATGATGGTGTTAATTATAAGGTCACTTCCGGGAATTATTCTTCGGTAGCTGCTTACGATTCATTGACCACAAATTATGGTGATCAGTTTAGGGGAGAAATAATGTTGGATGCGTTTAATAATATTTTAGTAACGTCTAGCACGCGCTCAACTGATTTTCCAACTCAAAATCCTTTTCAGCCTAACAATGCCGGGCAACAAGATGGGGTTGTTTTTAAATTGGCTGCTGATTTCGAATCCTTGCTATGGAGCAGTTATTTTGGCGGCTCAGAAAATGATGCGAGTTATTCCATAAAAATTGATTCCTCGAATAATGTGCTAATTGCAGGAGGGACCTCTTCAAATGATTTACCGAGTACTACAGGAGGATTAAATCAGAATTATTTAGGGGGTAAAACAGATGGGTTTGTCGCAAAAATAGAAGGGGATGGCTCTGCCATTATTCAAACTACATATATTGGGACATCAACGTACGATCAAGTTATTTTTGTTGATATTGATAGGAACGACAATGTTTTTATAGTAGGTCAAACAAATGGTAATATGCCAGTCGTAAATGCGGCTTATTCAAATCCGAATAGTGGTCAATTCATAACGAAGTTAAATCCTTCTTTAACTGCTATTGAATATTCAACAGTATTTGGTAATGGTAATGGTCAACCCAATATTTCACCAGCTGCTTTTTTGGTTGATGTATGCGGAAATGTTTATGTGTCAGGTTGGGGCGCAAATATTCTTCAGTCTGTTGGCTTAAATGGCATGCCTGTGACTCCAAATGCAGAGCAGACGTCAAATGGCGACGGGTTTAATTTTTATTTATTTGTGCTAGAAAGAGAGGCGCAAAATATTTTGTATGGTTCTTATTTGGGCGGAAATTTAGCAGGTGAACATGTGGATGGTGGCACGTCGCGCTTTGATAAGAATGGTGTTGTTTACCAGTCTGTTTGTGGGGGATGTGGAGGTAGTTCTGATTTTCCAACAACGCCAAATGCTTGGTCGGCCAACAATTTAAGTACAAATTGTAATAATTTGGTCTTCAAATTCGATTTTCAGATTGTGCCAGATGCAGAGTTTTCTGTGAGTACGCTCCAAGGTTGCAGCCCGCTTACCATTAATTTTGCCAATCAAAGTACCGATTTAAATAATTCGGTTTGGGATTTTAGTGATGGCGGCACAGTCATTCAAGGAGGGGTGGATCCGATTGTAGAATACACTGAACCTGGAACCTACGAAGCCATTTTATACATCACCGATACAATTTGTAATTTAACCGATACAGCTAAAAAATTAATTACGGTTTTTCCGCAAGTACTTTTAGATCTACCTAACGATACCTTAATATGTGATGGTGATGTTAATTCATTTGACCTAATTGCCAATAGCTTTGGAACCGCTAGTAATTTCACATGGGCTGATAATTCAAATTTTAATAATCCGATTAATGCTGGTGGATTGGATTCTACCATCACCATAACACCGAACTTTACAACCACATATTATTGCCGGGTTTCGAATGGGAATGCTATTTGTGACATTGTCGATTCTGTCGTTGTTCAGTTTAGCGGCGGTGCTATTACTTTGTCGCCCGACGCAACCATTTGCTTGGGGAGGGAAACAACCTTATCAGCGACAAATCAAACTGGTGGTAACTTTCAAATTGATTGGTCGCCCAATACCGGTATTGTTTCAGAAAATCCTACAACAGGAATAGCGATAGTTGCACCCACACAGTCACAATATTATTATGCGTCTACCATCATTAACGGCTGTCCATATTACGATTCAATTTATGTAACGGTCGACCAAATAGATGTCAATAATGTCACTTCTATGGCGAATCCAACTGAAATT
>JAWWDX010000245.1:0-4053 GCA_033719695.1 Putridiphycobacter sp. | reverse complement strand
TAAATTATTAGGAACATCTGCTTGGTATGCACCAGGTGCTGCAGCTGCTCAAATGGTTGAAGCTATTGTAAAAGATCAAAAAAGAGTATTGCCAGTGTGCTCATGGTTAACAGGTGAATACGGTCAAGATAAAATTTACTTAGGCGTACCAGTAATTTTAGGTAAAAACGGTATTGAAAAAATACTAGAGGTAGACTTAAATAATGAAGAACAAGCTTTATTAGATGAGTCATCTAAAGCTGTAAGAAGCGTTATGAGTGTATTAGATGATATGAAAGTATTTTAAGGAATACTAATTATTCAACATAAAAAAAGCGGGGTATTTTGTTACCTCGCTTTTTTTATGTTTTGTTGAATCTATTTAAATAAATTTATAAATGAATTTTCAGCAGAAATATGAACAGTTTCTGGAAATTCAGCATGTAAAATCAATTTGTTTTCGTGATGATGTTCTAAATTTTCAATTTTTTTACGATCTAATAAAACGATTGTTGAATTACCATGGTTATCTGTCTTGTCAACTATTGTTTCTCTATTAAAGTCACATTGCCAATGTGTTTCACCTAAATTCTCGGCATAATTTAATTCAAAAGTCGGTACTTGAAAATAACTATGCTCTCCTATACCTTCTATATCAATTACCAATCTCATGAAACCAGATTCAAATACTAAATCTTCATCCTTTAATCCCAAATCGGCAAATGACACCTTTCCTGAAATTGGTTCATTAAATTTTAATTTTACTTCTCCTTCGTTTAATTCTACAGTGTTGTTCATGTTTTCTATTTTTATTTTAAATTTACGAAGTATAAGTAGGTTCAGGCATGACCAATGTTAGTTCATAACCTTACCTTTATCATGTATGTTTAAAAGCGACGAAAAAAAAGACTTAACCAAGCGGTTTTGGCAAACATTAAGTGAAAAACTGACTATTGCCGGTAAAATGAAAGGAAGAAATCTTGATTGGATGAATTACCCTAACAAGATAAATCACCTCTATTTTAGAATGGAAGCAAATACAGAATATGTGCGCTTTTGTATTGATATACAATTTTTAGATCCTGGTGTACGAGAAGTATTTTTTGAACAATTTGAAGAATTTAAAGTATTGCTTACAGGTAATATGCCCCATGAATTAAGGTGGTTGAAGTCGTACAACCATCCCAATCAAAAAACAATTGCCAGAATATATTCAGAGTTGCAGGGCGTGAGTGTGTTTGATGAAGAAACTTGGCCAAGCGCTCATCAGTTTTTAATGGATGATTTTTTGGCTTTTGACGAATTTTGGCAAGATTTTGGAGAAGTGTTTCGCAATTTAAAATAATTAATAATTTGCCAATTTGACCATTAAATTCTGAAAGTAAGACTTGATTTTAGTGGTGGAACAACTGTAGTTATTTATCATCATAGCATAAGCTAATTTTTTACCCGATTTAGAATCGACATAGCCGGCGTACGCTTTCATTTTACTCATAGTACCACTTTTGCCGTATACACGTCCGGCTGCACTTGTGTTTCGGCCAATGCTACTCATTGTTCCTTTTTTACCAGCAATGGCCAAACTATTTTTAAAGGTTCTTGATTGACGCATGTAGGTGAGCAGGTCGTTAAAAAACTTTGCAGAAACTGCATTTGATCGCGATAAACCACTACCATCAGTCATAATCAGATTGGATGTGTTGAACTTTTTAGACCAATAACTTTTCGCTATTAGCGCACCGCCATATGTACTGCCTCGGCCAGTTCTATAGCGGGCAATTTCACATAGTAAGTGTTCCGCAAATAAATTAATGCTATACTGATTAGTTAAATTTATAAGGGTGCTTAATTTTGGCGATTCATGAATAAACAATGTTTCTGGTGAGTACGGACGATAGGAAGTGTCTTTCATGAGTTCTCTTTTGGTAGTTGGGTAATATTTAATGGTAATGCCGCTTTCTTGAAAAATTGCATTAACGACATGTGCTACTGTTAATTCTGGGTCGGGATTTGCGGCTTTAACCATAAAGTTTTCAGTATTGGCAGGTAATGTTCCTGTTACAAACCAATCAAAAGAATAGGGTGCGCCAAATACATAGGCATTGTCGCGCTTCGACTTTGCTGCCGTTACTTCTGAAGCGATATATAAGTTAGGTATGTAGGGCTCTGTGCACACAATATTAGCAATAGTGCCAAGGCCTTTAGTGTCAAAAAAAAGCTTCAAAATATTGTCATAAATGGTCAAACCATTCGGTCCGGCGCCATAATAATTCCCAAGATCCCCCCATACCCAGCCGCTAGGCGCGCCTTGATAGGCATACGCCGACCCGTCAGCAATGATGCGTCCATTGATGTGGTGAATGCCTATCGCTTTGATACTATCTGCCCAAGATGAAATATCGGCATTTTCGGCGCCTTCCTCCGTGAAATACTTCGATCCTAATGTAGGGTCACCTCCGCCTACAATAATTAGGTCACCGTTAAGCGTTCTACTGGCTGAGTCGATTGTACCTGTATATGCAATGTTTGTTTTAAATGTATACTTTGAACCCAAAATTTGTAAGGCGGTGGCCGTTGTTACTAATTTCATTGTAGAGGCTGCAGGGATGGCTAAATCACCATTAACGTCTGCAATTATTTCACCAGTTTCCATATTAGTAACAAAAAAACTGAAAGGTGCATGCTCAACTCCAGGGTTAGAAGTAATACCTTCGGCATACAACTGTATGCTATTGGACGGCTTGTTGGTTTGACCCAAGGCGGAAGTACTTAAAAAGCCAATTAAAAAGTAGATAAATAGTCGCATGCTTTTCTGATTTCAATTATCTTTACCGCTAAAGTAAACACTTTGTGCGGAATAGTTGGAATTTGGTTAAAAAATGAATTAGCTACGGTAAACGAAGCGCAATTAGCCCATGCTATTTCCAGCATTCATCACCGTGGTCCTAATGCCCAAAACTTCAAAATTGATGCCAATGTAGGCTTGGCACATGCGCGACTATCGATTGTTGATTTGTCAGCAGCTGCGAATCAACCCATGATGGATAAGTCAGGTCGATACAGTTTGATTTTTAATGGTGAGATTTATAATTACGAAGCGTTAAAAGAAAATCTTCCGTCCGAGATTCTTTATCAAACTACATCTGATACAGAGGTATTACTAAACTATTTGATACATTTTGGGCTTGATAGAATCAACGACTTAAACGGTTTCTTCTCATTCGTTTTTTACGACCATCAGCGCAAAAAAATATTGTTTGCAAGAGATAGGTTGGGAATTAAACCACTCTTGCTGTATGAAGATGAAACAAAATTTATTTTTAGTTCAGAACTAGCTGCTATGTTTAGTTTTGATATCGATCGTTCACTAGATGAATCTGCACTCAATCTATTGTTTCGTTTAACGTATATTCCTGCTCCATACACTATTTTAAAGCATACAAAAGCTGTTTTGCCAGGCCATTGCGGTACTATTGAGCAGGGTGAACTGAAAATATTTCAATATTATAATTTAAAAGCGAGTAAACCCTGTGAAATTGCTTATGAAGCGGCAACATTGGCGGTGAAATCTAGAGTTGAGAAAGCGGTCAAAAGAAGACTGTTAGCAGATGTGCCACTTGGAGCATTTTTAAGTGGAGGTGTTGATTCTTCAATCATTTCGCTGGTAGCAAAGCAATATAAAACTGATTTAAAAACGTTTTCTGTCGGTTTTGACAGTCCATATTTCGACGAAACTATTTATGCTGAAGAAATGGCTGCACATATTGGGTCAAATCATCATCAATTGCAATTAACAAAAGCCGATTTTCAGAAAAGATTTCAAGCCTTTCTATCACTAAATCACCAACCCTTTGCCGACTCATCTGCTTTTGCTGTATATGTGCTTAGTGAAACAACAAAAGAACATGTGACGGTATGTTTAAGCGGAGATGGTGCAGATGAATTATTTGGTGGATATAGAAGAATAGACAAATATGATTCTCAAGGATCTGATGTTCTACACGAACTTACTTATTATCACTTGCCTAGACTTGATAGAATGTCCATGGCTCACACGATAGAACTTCGTAATCC
>JAWWDX010000244.1:0-4059 GCA_033719695.1 Putridiphycobacter sp. | reverse complement strand
TATTATTCGTATAAACTAGCACATGACAACAGGTTTGATGCCTATGTTCAAAGAATAAATCCAGATGGCACATTGCCTTGGGGCATAACAGGTATGGATTTTGATACTAACCAGACTAACTACGAACAGGAAATACAAGTTGGTCACTCTGATGGGTCTCAATACATCTGGGCCTTATGTCGTTATACAGATGCTACACAAGGTCAAGTAGGTGTTTATCTCCAAAAATTTGATAAAATTACAGGTGCAAGATTATTGACTGACAATGCCAAGGAAATTTATGCTATAGGGAATACAGCACCAAGTCCAGCTGGAAACTTTAGGGTAACAGCTAGCGATGCACCTATATTCTTAACAAATAATGGCACTAATCTTGAAGTGAATTTATTGGACGATAATGGAGATTTTGTTTGGCCAGAAGAGACTAAACCTGTGGCAACTTTTAATGCAGCCAAGAGTCGGGTTTATTTTAACCCTAAAGACAATACAGAGGCGTATGTTCTAACATTTAATGAAGACAAAGGAAGTGGTGAGAAGGTATATGCCCAAAACTTTACAGATGACGAACTCCTGTCAACGGAAAGTTTTGATGCTGATGTAGATATAAAATACTTAAACCCTGTATCTGACATGCTAACCATTAAAAGCTCTAAACCTCTCAATTCAATTGTAATTTACAATAATTTAGGACAATTAGTAGCCTCTAAAAATAATATAAACAATAATAGTGTGGTAATCAATTCTCAAAATTGGACTGCAGGTTTGTACTATGCAACTCTAGTTGTTGAACATGGTGGTAAAAATACCATCAAGATTATAAAACATTAAGTATAGAGGTTCTTTAATAAAAGAGGCATCTTGCTTAATAGGTTGGTAAATGATAATTGCTCAACCTGAATCCACATTGTTAACTCGGTGTGGATTCTTTTTTTTTGTTTCTATATCACTTCAAAAATTTGAGACGTGTGTTAAGATGTCTTTTTTTAAGTATCTTCATAAACTACAAACAACCAAAACATGAAAAGATTATTTACCTTAATCTTGTTGATTATTTTTTCAGGAATACTTACAGCTCAAAATCCAAAGAAAAAAGGAATACTACGAGACTCTTTGGACAACAAATTGGACTTTAGTGATTTTCTATTGAACCCTAAAGGTTTTATTCCATTCTTAAAACCAGTTACTGAACCGGCATTGGGAGGTATTGGTGTTATGGGTGGTCCTATTTTTATCAATCTAAACAAACATCCGTATCCTGATAAATATACCACGCCCAATATTACGGCCATCATGGGTGCTTACACGGCCAATGATACCTGGTTTGTTGGAGGCATGCATATTGGCGTTATAACAAAATATAAATTTAAGTACACTATAGGAGGCGGTTACGGTTCTATCAATATGGATTTTTATAGGAACCTACCTATATTAGGCGAAAGGGAATTTGCCTTCAATTTTAGGTCTGTACCCATTTTCGGTTCGCTTTTAAAACAGTTTGGGGATTCAAACTTTTATGCTGGCATAGAGTACGTTTTTGTGTCGAGCAATGTAAAACCCGAGTTCCAGTATGATGAGCTACCAGATTTTATAAAGGAAAAGGACTTTAAGAGTATCTTGAGTAGTCCGGCTTTGGTTGTGGAATACGATGGGCGCGACAATTTTTTCTCGCCCGACAAAGGAACTTTTGTAAATATAAACTATCATTTTAATGACAGCTGGACTGGAAGTGATTATACGTTTGGCACATTTGAAGTAAGGGCCTTGCATTACCTGCCCATTTTACATAACTGGATTAGTGGTTTTCGTTTTCAGATGGATTTGCAAAATGGCGATGCACCGTTCTATGTGCATCCTGCGGTTCAGTTACGTGGTGTGCCGCAGGCCAGATATCAGGGAGATGCTACTTACTTGCTGGAAACCGAACAACGGTATGATTTTACCATGCGATGGAGTGCCGTTGCTTTTGGCGGATTGGCTAAAGCGGTTCAGGAACAGGAACGTTTTTCGGATGCCGATTATGTTTACAATTACGGAGCGGGTTTTCGCTATTTAATTGCGCGAAAGTTTAAAATCCGTATGGGTATAGATGTCGCTTGGTCCAATAATGATTTTGGATACTATTTGGTTTTTGGTACTGCTTGGGGACAACGTAACTAAATTTTTACGTATAAATTAAGTGAAGGGATTATTTGAAAAACTTCGCATCACTACTTGAAATTAGAAATAAAAAAATTATATTTGATAGAGCAAATTATCAATTATCTTCCTAATTAGTAGCAACACAAGGAAAATGTAGAGTTAATTCATTTGGAATGGTCTATACATTAGTGTGTCAAGAGCTATATATTTAGTTTTATATTTAAAGAGGGATTCAACTATATGTTGTCAATATCCATTTGTGCTTATATTATAGTGTATAAGCAGATTTTGGTATTGGTTGGTATATATTTATTAGAATATTAATGATATGAATAAACAATTTAAACCAAAAAAAGTGAAAATTTCAAATACATATAAAAAGAAAGGTTGAGAACATCAAAATTATTTAACAGAGACCAGATTTCCATCTGGCTTAAACCAATCATTATCAATTATATAAATTCCTTATGAAAAAACTATTCTACTTAATACTGTTGATACTAATTTTCACAGCTTGTAAAGACTCTAAAAAAACAGAAACTAGTACTACAGAGGCTTCAATGGAAGAAACCAGTGAGCAACTGGCTGTAACTGAAGACAATTACGTACAAGCAGAAACCGATTGGAACTTTAATATCCAGCAAAAGGCTAAACCAATCAATACGTGGTTGCACAAAGAACCGGTAACTATGAAAAATCAAACCATTATCCGCTCGAATGCCGATGTCGTATATTCTTTGGCTTTAGTGGATGTAAGTGAAGGAGCTACTTTCACTATTCCTAAAAGAGACAATGGCGCTTTGCAAATGATGCAATTGATAGATGAAAACCACTTTACAAGAAAAGTAGTGTTTGCAGGCGAGTCGGCGACATTGACACCTAAAGATTTAACGAGTGGGAATTATGTTTATATTTTGGCTAGAACACGAATTTCTGATGATTTAGAAGAAACCAAACAAGCGCAGAAAAATATGATCATCGATGCCAAATCGGCAAGGCCATATCAAGGAAAAGGGTATAAATCAGATGATGTTGAAGCTTTTAGAAATAAATTGATTAAGGATGTTACCGTAGATCATTTAGAAATTTTGGGTGCTAAAGGTTTTGGAGAGAAACCATCAGACGTAGACCAAGTTAACTACTTGCATTGTGCTGCCATGGGCTGGGGAGGATTACCAGCTAAATATGCTCAATATACTGCTTTAATAAAAGGGCAAGGTTCCGATGCTAAAAATCAAACCATCACCTTTAAAAAACCAGATTTAGATTACGAAAATGGCGGATTCTTTTCAATTACCACCTACAATTCTGAATCATGGATAGGTGAAGAGAATTTCTATATAGGCATGGATCGTATGAAAGATAATGGTGACGGTACAGTTACCGTAGATTTTAACAGTGATACACCTTATTCTGTGACCGTTTCAGAGGGCTGGAATGGTACGTTAAGATTGTACCTACCTAATAGCGCTGAAGAAACTATAGATTACATCAACAACTTTGTAACAGTACCGATTACTGAAAAAAAATAGTTCGTTTTAAGATTTAACACCATTAAATATAAAATTATTAAACATGAAAAAAACAATATTAATGCCCTTGTGTATTGCTGCTATTACTTTAGCAGCCTGTAAAGACAAAAAAAAGGATAGTGCTACAGAAGTTGCAGTAGAAGAACCAGCTGTAATTGATAGTAAAGTAGGCGTAACCAAAGACAATTTCGCGTATGCTATGGCAGATTTAGCCATGCAAAAGGAGTTTGTACAAGGTGCAGACAATACTTGGAACCATCATAGAAAACCCATGCCATTAGACGAGCAACCTGCTCCATTGATGAATCGTGATACCAACTATTCATTCGCTATTTTAGATGGTGGTGGCGATGTTGCTGTAACACTACCCGAAAATGATGGACGTTAT